>JBFWUJ010000048.1:0-12017 GCA_050247295.1 Sphingomonas sp.
TTCACGCCGACCGAAGCGCTGATCGAGTTCGAGCTCAGGATCGCGAATGACGGCGGCAACGCGGCGCGCGATCTCAAGATCGACGTCAAGATGTTCAATGCCGGGGCCGAGCAGGACCAGCAGATCGGTTCATTCTTCCGCACCGCCGGTCGCGACCAGACGCGGCTCAACATTCCCGGCATCGCTGCCGGGCAGGACGGGGTGATCCGTGGCGAGGTCGGCATGCCGCTGGAGGAGATGAAGGCGGTAAAGCTCGACGGGCGGATGCTGTTCATCCCGGTCGTCGCGGTGAACATCCTCTACGAATGGGGCGAAGGGCGGAGCGGCCAGAGCGCCAAATCCTATGTCGTCGGCCGGGAGCTTGAAGAGCCGAGCGACAAGATGGGCGCCTTCCGCGTCGACCAGGGCCCACGCATCTGGCGCACCGTCGGCCAGCGCCAGCACAAGCTCGCGCGGCGCGTCTGACGCTCAGGCGGCGAACGCCGCTTCGTCGATCGAATAGAGGATGTCCGCCGGGGCGCTCGCCGCCGCCAGCAGGCCGCGCGCTTCGGGCACGATCTGCTCCAGGTAGAAGCGTGCCGCCGTCCGCTTCATCGCAGCGAAGGCCGGATCGCCGGGGAAAGAATCGAGCGCCATCGCCTGCCGCGCCATCAGCCAGCCGCAGGTCGCCACGGAGAGCATGGTGAGGAAGGGATAGGAGGCGGCAAGCCGATCGTCCGAACCGGCTGCCAGCAGCTTCGCGACAATCGTCTCGCAATCGTCGACCAAGCCCGCGAGGGCGCTTTCGTCCGGGGAGGCCGCACGGATGTCCGTGAGCAATGCCTTCACGGCATCGCCACCGTCCGCGCCGAGCTTCCGCCCCACCAGATCAGCCGCCTGGATGCCGTTGGTGCCCTCGTAGATGGGGGAGATGCGGGCGTCGCGATAATGCTGGGCGGCCCCGGTCTCCTCGACATAGCCCATGCCGCCATGAACCTGGACACCGAGGCTCGTGACCTCGCAGCCGACATCGGTGCCATAGGCCTTGACCAGCGGCGTCAGCAGATCGGCGCGGGCGCGGGCCGCTTCGTCACCCAGGCCGGCGCGATCGGTTTGGCCGGCGCAATAATAAGTAAGCGCACGGGCCGCCTGGGTCAGCGCCTTCATCCTGAGCAGCATCCGGCGCACATCGGGAAACTCGACGATCCTGGCCGGGCGACCTTCGCGCGCGCCCTGCACCCGCTCGCGCGCGTAAGCGACCGCCTGCTGGGTCGCCCGCTCGGCGATCGATACGCCCTGCAGCCCGACATTGAGGCGGGCGTTGTTCATCATCGTGAACATCGCCGCCATGCCCTTATTCTCCTCGCCGATCAGCCAGCCGGTCGCGCCGCCTTCGTCGCCAAAGGACATCACGCAGGTGGGCGAGGCGTGGATGCCGAGCTTGTGCTCGATCGACACGCATTTAAGATCGTTCTTGGTCCCGTCCGGCAGGACCTTCGGCACCAGGAAAAGGGAAATGCCCTTCGTTCCCGCCGGCGCGTCCGGCAGCCGGGCGAGGACGAGGTGGACGATATTGTCGGCGAGGTCATGGTCGCCGAAGGTGATGAAGATCTTGGTGCCGCTGATCCTGTAGCTGCCGTTGGCCGCCGGCTCGGCGCGGGTCTTGAGCGCGCCGACATCCGATCCCGCCTGCGGCTCGGTGAGGTTCATCGTCCCGGCCCATTCGCCGGTGACGAGCTTCGGCAGCCATTTCTGCTGCAGTTCGGGCGCGCCATGATGCTTCAACGCCTCGACGCTGCCGGGGGTCAGCATCATCACCAGCGAGAAGCCCATGTTCGCGGAGCCGAGATCCTCCATGACGACGCTGGCCAGGGTGAGCGGCAGGCCCTGGCCGCCATGTTCGGCGGGACCCGCCAGCGTGCCCCAGCCGCCTTCGACATAGCCGCGATAGGCTTCCCGGAAGCCCGGCGGCATCGTCACGCCTTCCGGCGACCATCTGGCGCCGATCTCGTCGCCGGTGCGGTTGAGAGGCGCGAACGCACCCGCCGCGAACGCGCCCGCGCCTTCGACGATCGCGTCCACCAGGTCGGGCGTCGCCTCGGCGAAGGCGTGGTGGGTGGCGAGCTCGTCCATGCCGACGATGTGGCGGAGCAGGAACTTCTGTTCCTCGACCGGCGGCGTGTAGGTCATTCTGCGTCCCCCGGCGTTGCGCTGGCTACCCGGCGGCTATAGCGCGCGGGCATGAGCGCGCAAAACACCCGTGTCCTGTCCTATGGCCCGGAGGCGATCGCCGAGGCGGCAAGGCTGATCCGCGCCGGCGAGGTGGTCGCGATGCCGACCGAGACGGTGTACGGTCTGGCCGCCGACGCGACCGATGGCGGGGCGGTGGCCCGTATTTATGAGGCGAAGGGGCGACCGAGGTTCAATCCGCTCATCGTTCATGTCCGGGATGCTGCACAGGCGTCCGAATTCACGACGTTCGACAATACCGCGAGAGGCTATGCCGACGCGCATTGGCCGGGACCGCTGACGTTGGTTCTGCCGCTGCGGCCCGACGGGCGGCTGGCGTCGCTGGTCACCGCAGGCCTGTCGACCGTTGCCGTCCGGGTATCCGCGCATCCGGCCATGCGGGATCTGCTTGCCGCCGTCGGCCGGCCGCTCGCCGCGCCGTCCGCCAATGCCAGCGGCCGGATCAGCCCAAGCCGCGCCGCCCATGTGCTGGCCTCGCTCGAAGGCAGGATTCCGCTTGTCGTCGATGCCGGGCCTACGTCGCATGGCCTGGAGAGTACGATCGTCGCGCTGACCGGCGGCAAACCGCGATTGTTGCGATCGGGTCCGATCGATCTCGGTCTCGATCTGTCCCATGGCGATGGCGTGGAGGCGCCGGGCCAGCTCGCCAGCCATTATGCGCCGTCGAAGCCGGTCCGGCTCGATGCCGAACGCGCCGAACCCGATGAATGGCTGATCGGGTTCGGCGCCGTAGCCGGCCATGTCAGCCTCTCGGAGTCCGGTGACGTGGTGGAGGCGGCAGCGCGGCTGTTCGATCTGCTGCACGGGGCAGATGCCGGTCCGGCCGCGCGCATAGCCGTCGCGCCGGTGCCGGAAGCGGGTCTTGGCATTGCCATCAACGACCGGCTGCGTCGCGCCGCCGCGCCTCGCAGGAACGACCCATGAACTGGGACGACAATCTCGTCGCCGATCGACCGACCTTCGTCAGCCATCTGGAATGCTCATTAACGGGCGCGCGCTACGCGGCGGATCGGCTGCATGGCCTGTCCGACGCCGGCCGGCCGCTGCTCGTTCGCTACGATCTCGAAGGCGTGCGCGGCGCGCTGACGAAGGACATGCTCATGCGGCGGCCGCCGGACTTGTGGCGCTGGCGCGAGCTGCTGCCGGTGCGGAAACCGACGGACGTGGTCAGTCTCGGCGAGGCGACGACGCCGCTGGTCCCGTTGCCCAGGGCGGCGGCGCGGATCGGCCTTGCCGAGCTGCTGGTCAAGGATGAGGGGCGGCTGCCGACCGGATCGTTCAAGGCGCGCGGCATCGCGATGGCGGTTTCGATGGCCAAGGCGCTTGGCGTCACGAAGATCGCGATGCCGACCAACGGCAATGCCGGCGCCGCGCTTGCCGCTTATGCGGCGCGGGCCGGGATCGAGGCGATCGTGCTCTGTCCGGACGATACGCCGGAGATCAACGTGCGGGAGACGGCGGCGCAGGGTGCGAGCGTCTACCGAGTCAACGGCCTGATCGACGAGTGCGGAGCGCTGGTCGCCGAGGGTGCGAAGGCGGGCGCCTGGTTCGATCTGTCGACGCTGAAGGAGCCCTATCGGATCGAGGGCAAGAAGACGATGGGCCTCGAACTGGCCGAACAGCTCGACTGGCGGCTGCCGGACGTGATCGTCTACCCTACCGGCGGCGGCACCGGCCTGATCGGCATGTGGAAGGGCTTCGCGGAGCTGGAAGCGATCGGCCTTATCGGCCCCGAACGGCCGCGCATGGTCGCGGTCCAGGCGGCCGGCTGCGCGCCGATCGTCAAGGCGTTCGAAGAGGGTGTCGAACATGCCGAGCGGTGGGAGGACGCGCAGACTATCGCCGCCGGCATCAGAGTGCCGAAAGCGGTCGGCGATTTCCTGATCCTGCGGGCGCTGCGGGCAAGCGGGGGCTTCGCCATCGCGGTGCCGGACTCGCAGATCGTCGCGATGGTCGATCGCGCCGCGCATGACGATGGTCTGCTCCTGTGCCCGGAAGCAGGGGCGACGTTGGCCGCGGTTGAACAGGCGCGATCCGATGGCCGGATCGATGCGGCCGAGCGGGTGGTGCTGTTCAATTGCGCGACCGGGCTGAAATATGAGCTGGCCGATTCGTCGCGCCGGGTCGACCGCCACGCGCTCTTCGATCCGCTGGCGCTTTAGGCTTCGGCGGTCTTCAGTCGCTCGGCGAAGCCCTTGCGCAGCTTGGCGAGCTTGGGTGGGATGATGGCGAGGCAATAAGGATTGCGCCGGCCTTCGCCCTCCCAATAATCCTGATGATAATTTTCCGCCGGCCACCAGCTGGATTGCGGCTCGACGGTCGTCACGATCGGGGCCGGCCAATCCGGCTGCGCACGTTCGATGCCGCGCTTCGCCGCCTCCGCTTCCGCTTCGTCAGCCGGGAAAATCGCAGAGCGATATTGGGTGCCGACGTCATTGCCCTGGCGGTTCAACTGGGTCGGGTCATGAGTGGCGAAGAAAACGTCGAGCAGGTCGTCATAGGAGATTTGCGCATCGTCATAGGTGATGCGAATCGCTTCCGCATGGCCGGTATCGCCGGCGCAAACCTGCTTGTAGGTCGGGGCATCGGCATGGCCGCCGATATAGCCGCTCTCGACCGTGGAGACGCCTAACAGCCCCTTGAACACGGCCTCGGTGCACCAGAAACAGCCGCCCGCCAGGATCGCCGTGCGATCGCTCATTGAGGTGTTCTCCCGATCAGTGACGCTTGCCAGGCACGGTGGTGGCCGGTGCCTTCATTCCCGCCTCGAGCGCCAAGGCCAGCGCCTCCGCCAGATTCGCGACCTGTAGCCGCTCCATCATGTTGCTCCGATGCATCTCCACCGTCCGCAGGCTGATGCCCAGCCGCTCGCCGATCTGCCGGTTGGTTTCGCCGGCCAGCAGGCCGTTCAGGACATCCGACTCGCGGGCGGTGAGCAAATCGACCCGTTGACGGGCATCCCGTTGCCGCTTCGCGCGGCCCTGCCTCTGCGCGAGCAGGGCGAAGGCGCTTTCGAAACTGGAAAGCAGCGCGTTCTCCGAAAACGGCTTTTCGATGAAGTCGATCGCCCCGAGCTTCATCGCGCGCACCGCCGTCTGCACTTCGCCATGCCCGGTCATGACGATGATCGGCCAATCGATTTCACGCTCCTTCATCGCCCCCATCACGTCGAAGCCATCGATCTTCGGCATTCGCAGATCGAGCAGGACGCAGCCGGGCTCCAGATCGGTCAGCGAATCGAGAAAGTCGGCACCGGAACCGAATGGGTAGGAGCGGATGTCGGATGCTCCCAGCATGAAACTCAGCGACCGCCTTACATCCCGATCGTCGTCCACGACATAAACATAAGGGCTTTGTGCGGCGGTTTGATTAGTCGTCAAAGTTATCGTCCTGATTATTTTCGAACGGTCGGCTGCCTGTTCATTGAGACCATTAACCGTCGGAAAGGCTGGATCACAACCCCCGACAGGCACGCGCGTGAAACCAGTCTTGACGGGCGTCCGTCGTCCGTTTGCCACCGTTCGACGGACCACTGGCCACCACGTTAACTTTGTTCCGGGAAACTGCGGCGAGTTGCGCAGCCGTTGCGATGAACGGATCATCGGCACGCCAGCCAGCTTATTGAGACGAAATGGAAAAATTCCTACTTCTAGAAGTCTGACCGGGGAGGGTTTTTCATGTCGCTTACGCGTCGACAGGTGATCGAGGCCGGAGCCTCCGCCGGCGGTCTTGCGTTGCTGGGCAGCTCACCGCTGCTCGCCTCGGCGCTGCCGTCGCCTGCCAAGCGCAAGGAGATGCGGGCGACACCACCACATGAGCCGCAAGCGACGCAGCCGGCCCGCGCCCGGGTGGCGGTCGATCCAGACGTCGATCCGCGCATCGTGGCCCGCGCGCGCGCCGCGTTCGATCGTCACCGGTCGCGGATCGCCCGCGCCGACGTGGTGGGGATCGTCGATTTTTCAAAAATGTCGAACGTGCCGCGCTTTTACCTGCTCGACACCAATAGCGGCCGGGTGACCCGCCATTATGTTTCGCATGGCCGCGGCTCCGATCCGGGCCATACCGGCTTTCTGCAGCAATTCTCGAACCGGATCGGCTCCGAGGCGACCTCCGAAGGCGCTTATCTGGTCGGCGCTTATTATGAAGGCCAATACGGCCGTTCGATGCGGCTGACGGGACTCGATCACACCAATTACAACGCTTATGCGCGTGCGATCGTCGTCCACCCGGCATGGTATGCCGAGCCTTCGATCATCCAGACGCAGGGCCGTCTGGGTCGCAGCGAGGGCTGCTTCTCCCTTTCGGCCGCCAGCCATCGGGAAACGCTGGCCCGGCTGGGGCCCGGCCACTTCCTCTACGCCGCCCGCGCCGCCTAAGCGCGACCGCCGCTGCCGTGCCTAGCGGCTGGCGGTCGTCGTCGTGCCGCCACCGCGATTCAGTGCGGCGCGCACCGCGCTGTCGCGGCCATAAATGTCGGCATAGGTGACGATGTTGCCGTCATTGGTTGCGGCGGCCGTGAAATAGGCGATGTAGACGGGGACCGGAGCCGCCAGCCTAGTCGTCACCGTACGGCCGCGCTCGACCGCCTGATCGATCGCGCTGCGGCTCCACTGTCCGGTCGCTTCCAGCAACTCGGCCGCGAAATCCCGCACGAACTGGGTCCGGATGCAACCATGGCTGAAAGCCCGCACCGGCCGTCCGAACAGCGCCTGGGCGGGCGTGTCGTGCAGATAGATGGCGTGCGGATTGGGCATTTCGATCTTGACCCGCCCCAAAGCGTTGCTCGGCCCCGGTGGCTGGCGGACCGTCATTCTGCCGCCGGCACCGCGAGTCACCTGATAGCCGCCGCCGAAGCGGCCGCCCTGCTCGCGGATGATACTCTGCGGCACCGTCCACCAGGGGTTGATCGTCACGGCGGTGATCTCCGCGCTGAGCTGCGGCGTCTGCGTCCGCCGGGCGCCGACCACCGTCCGATGCCGTCTGGTCACCGATCCGTTGTCGACGATCGCGGCGGTGAAGGCCGGGACGTTGACGATCACATGCCGCGCGCCGAGGCTGCGCGGCATCCAGCGCCAGCGCTCCATATTGGCGCGGATCAAATCGCGGCGGGCGCGATCTTCGGGCGGCGCTTCAGCCAGAGCACGGCGCAGGCCGGCATATTGCGGATGGACCGGGAGCAGCCCGTCGAGGATCGGGGCGACTCCGCCCTGCGCCGCACGCTGCAGCAATTCCTGCTGACGCGCAGCGCTGATCGAGACGTCCGGCAGGTAGCTCTCGCCGCGGCTGTTGCCGCGCACCGCGCCGCCGGAAAGATCGCGGGCGAGGCGGTTGAAGAGTTGGGTCGCCGCCGGTGTGATCGCCGCATCGTCACCGGTCGAAAGCGCGCCGCGCAGGCGATCCGGGCTGTAGGCGGCGGGATCGAGCCCCTCCTCGCCGATCTGGTCGACATAGGCGAGCAGCTCCTGCGCCGCCTCGCGTCGCCAGACGACGACCGGAGCGGGCGGAGGAGTGGGGGTGGTTGCGGCCGGCTGACCGGTCGGCGGAGCGGGAGTGGCGTTCTGCGCAAAGGCGGCGGTCTGGATCGCGCCCGGCATTGTCGGCGAGGCAAGCGCCACCACCAGCGCCGACAGTTTGAGGGTCTGCTTCATGCTCCCATTATGGCCGAAGCGACCGTGTTGCGCTAGATGGGGCGGTGTGGAATTCGGACCGGCTGTGGCCGGCGGGCCCGTTCGGGTCAGGCCGGTGGCGTGCGGTGGACCCAGCCGAAATAAGCGGCGATGAGCGTCATAACCGCATGCAGCCAGATGTCATTGCCGTAGAGCGGGAAGAGATCCGAGAAAGGCACGAATCCCAGCAGCGTGAGTGTCGCGAAGACGCCGGTCGTCACGCGCGCATAGGATACCGAGCTGGTCCGCCGCCGCGCCGCGTACAGGCCCCAGCCGCCGAGCAGCATGTGGAAGATATTGTCCATCGCGCTGACCGGAAACAGGCCGAAAAGCTGATTGTGCGGTGTATCGATCGACAGCGGGTGGACTTCCGGGCCGGGGGTCAGCAGCGCCGGTACGAAACCGGCGATCCCGAGCAGGATCAGCAGCACGCCGATCGTCGCCGGATAGCCCCGAAGCGCGGCCTTCAAGCTCCCTCCTCCAGCATCCGGTCCTCCGGCGTGTCGGCCTCATCCTCGGCGAAGCCGCTGCGCCGCGCGACGGTGGCGGTCGCGGCGACATCCATCGCGACGTTGCCAAGGGTGCGGAACAGGTCCGGCACGACTTCGACCGCGATCAGGAGTGCGAGCGGTTCGATCGGTACGCCCATGGCGATACAGATCGGCGCGATCGAGGTAACGAAACTTGCCTGGCCGGGAATACCCACCGCGCCCATCGTCGTCGTCGCCGCCGCCGCGACCCCGATCGCCAGCATCGCCGGCGTCAGTTCGATCCCGAACCAGTAAGCGATGTAGATGGCGACCGCGAAGTTCATTACCGGCCCGGTCGCGCGGAAGATCGCGACCGCCATCGGCAGCACGACGCCGGCCGCCGCGACCGGCACGTCCAGCTTCGCCGCGGCCCGCAGCATCGCCGGCAGGCAGGCCAAAGAGGATTGGGTGCTGATCGCCACCGCCTGGCTGGGGGCGATCGCACGGGTGAAACGGCCGAGCGAGATGCGGGCGCCGAACAGAGCCAGCGGCCAGGCAGCGAGCCAGACGACGATCCCGACGGCCGAGACGATTACCACATAGTGCAGGAGCGCACCGAAGGCGGAGCCGCCGGCCCGGGCACCGACGACGAAGGCAAGCGCGAATACGCCGACCGGCGCGATCCACAACACCCAGTTGACGACCACCAGCATCGTGTCGCCAATCGCCTGGAACACGCCGACCAGCCGCTCCCGCGGTTCTTTTGGCAGTCGCGTGAGCGCGAAGGCGAAGACAAGGGTGAACAGGATCAGCGGCAGGATCGCATCCTGCGCCGCGGCGGCGACGACGTTGGTGGGCACGATCGATTGCAGGAATGCGGCGAAACTGGGGGCCTCGCCCACATTGTCGGTCGTCGTCGCCAATGCCGCGCGCAACGAGGCTGCCGCCTCGGCAGGAAGGGGGAAGAGATCGAGTAGCAGCGGCGTGAGCAACGCTGCCGTCAACGCCGAGCACCAGAGCAATACGACGAACAGCACGATCGCCCGGCCCGCAAGTTTTCCGGCACGCGCCGCTTCCGCGCTCGCGGCAACGCCTGTGATCAGCAGCGCCACCACCAGCGGCACGATCGTCATGCGCAGGGCATTGAGCCACATGCCGCCAATGGGCTCCGCAATGGAGATCGCCCGCTCGACCCAGCCGCCGCCGATCGCGACAGCCGAAATGCCAAGCCCGAGGCCCAGCGCCAGTGCCAGCAGAATGCGGGTGGGTTGCGACATGGGCGCTGGTCTTAGCGGCGCGCGTGGCGCCGGGGAAGCAGCCGTTCGAAGGCGCATAGCGGAGGGGACGACAAAGCCGGGCGGCTGCGCTATCAACACCTTAGTCAGGGTCAGGGGGCTTAGCAGCAACAGATGTCGCGTAAATTTTTCGGCACCGACGGGATTCGGGGCCGGACCAACCAGATGCCGATGACGGCCGAGATGGCGTTGAAGGTCGGCCAGGCGGCCGGCGCCCATTTCCTGCGCGGCGCGCATCGCCACCGCGTGGTGGTGGGCAAGGATACCCGGCTTTCCGGCTATATGATGGAAACCGCCCTGGTCGCCGGCTTCACCAGTGTCGGCATGGACGTCGTGATGGTCGGGCCGGTGCCCACTCCGGCGGTGGCGATGCTGACCCCGTCGATGCGCGCCGATCTCGGCGTCATGATCTCGGCCAGCCACAACAAATATGTCGACAACGGCATCAAGCTGTTCGGACCGGACGGTTACAAGCTGTCGGACGAGGACGAGATGGAGATCGAGGCGCTGCTGGAGCGGGGCCCGATGCTGGTGCCGGCCGAGGCGATCGGCCGGGCGAAGCGGATCGAGGACGCGCGCGGCCGTTATATCCATGCGGTGAAGCTGACTTTTCCGTCACGACTCCGGCTCGACGGGCTCAAGGTCGTCATCGATTGCGCCAACGGCGCCGCTTATCAGGTCGCACCTTCGGCCTTGTGGGAACTGGGTGCGGAGGTGACCGCGATCGGTGTCGCGCCGAACGGCCTCAACATCAATGAAGCCTGCGGTTCGACCGACATCGGCCTGCTACGGCGGACGGTGGTGGATGCCGGCGCCGATATAGGAATCGCGCTGGACGGCGATGCGGACCGCCTGATCATCGTCGATGAGAAGGGACAAATGGTGGACGGTGATCAGCTCATGGCGCTGATCGGTTCGTCATGGCACCGCCGTGGTACCCTCAAGGGCGGCGGCGTGGTCGCCACCGTCATGTCCAATCTCGGGCTGGAGCGCTTCCTTCAAGGTGAAGGGCTGAAGCTCGAGCGGACGAAGGTCGGCGACCGCTATGTGCTCGAGGCGATGCTTGAGGGTGGCTACAATGTCGGCGGCGAGCAATCCGGCCACATCATCCTGACCGATCATGGCAAGACCGGAGACGGGCTCGTTGCCGCGCTTCAGGTGCTCGCCGAGCTGGTCATCGCGGACAAGCCGGCCAGCGAGATGCTGAACCTTTTTCAGCCGTTGCCGCAGTTGCTCAAGAATGTCCGATTCGACGGCGGCGCGCCGCTGGACGCACCCTCGGTCAAGGCGGCGATCTCGGCCGGCGAGACTCGACTCGGCAAGGGCGGCCGGCTGGTGATCCGCAAGTCCGGCACCGAACCTCTCATCCGGGTGATGGCAGAGGGCGAGGACGAGGCGCTGGTCGGCGAGGTTGTGGATACGATCTGTGAAGCGGTAAAGGCAGCCTGATGCTCGACATGAAACCCGATTGCGAACGTTGCGGCCGTGATCTGCCGGCGGACAGGCACGGCGCGTTCATCTGCTCGTTCGAATGCACGTTCTGCGACAGTTGCGCCGATGCGCTGGAAGAACGCTGCCCGAATTGCGGCGGCGACTTGCTCGAACGGCCGATGCGGACCGGTGCCGCGCTTGAGCGCAACCCTGCCTCCACGGAGCGCCGCTTCAAGCGATGAGAACGCCGCGAGTGCTGATCATCGCCGGCTCCGACTCCGGCGGCGGCGCGGGTATCCAGGCGGACATCAAGACGGTGACGATGCTGGGCGGGCACGCGATGACTGCGATCACCGCGGTCACCGCGCAGAACACGCTCGGCGTGCAGGGCGTGATGCCGGTCCCGGCCGAGATGGTGATGGCCCAGATCGATTCGGTGGCGGACGACATCGGCATCGACGCGGTGAAGATCGGCATGGTCGGCTCGGTCGAAACGGCGAACGCGGTCGCCGACCGGCTGGAGACGCTGGATGCCCCGGTCGTGTTCGATCCTGTCATGGTCGCAACCAGCGGCGCGGCGCTTGCCGACGATCCAACCATTGCCGTGTTCGAACGGTTGATGCGGCTGGCGACGGTCGCGACTCCGAACCGGCTCGAGCTCGAAGTGCTTGCCGGAATGTCGATCACGAAACGCACCGACCGCGACCGGGCCGTCGAGAAGGTCATGGACCGCACGAATTGCCGGGCTGTGCTCGCCAAGGGTGGGCACGCCTTCGGCCACGATGACGACGACGTGGAGGACTGGCTCTACACCTCGGATTGCACGGAAAGCCATTGGACCGGTTCACGCATTGCCACGTGCCATACGCACGGCACCGGCTGCACGTTGGCGAGCGCGATCGCGACCGGCTTGGGGCAGGGGCTCG
>JBFWUJ010000048.1:12117-16781 GCA_050247295.1 Sphingomonas sp.
ATCGCACACGCGCTGCAAATTGGACTGGAATGAGAAGCGCTGGATTCCTAAGGCTGGCGCGCGATGGCGCGGCCCTGCTTCAAGCTGGAGAAAGTCCATCCCGATCCGGTCGCCGGGGTCGATGAGGCTGGCTGCGCGCCGCTCGCCGGGCCGGTCGTCGCCGCGGCAGTGATCCTCGATCGCAACAGATTTCCGCGCGGCATCGACGATTCGAAGGCGATTCCCGCGGCCGTACGTGAGGCGATTTATGGACGGCTGCAAAAGGTCGCCAGGATCGGCGTCGGCATCGCGAGCGTCGAGGAGATCGACAGCATCAACATCTTCTGGGCCAGGATGCTGGCCATGCAGCGGGCCGTCGATGCGCTCGGCGTCAACCCGGCGATGGTTCTGGTGGACGGCAATCGCTGCCCGCGCTGGCAGCGGCCGTCGATCGCGATCGTCGCCGGCGACGCCAAGTGCCGGTCGATCGCGGCCGCCTCGATCGTCGCCAAGGTGACGCGCGACCGGATGATGCTGGACTATTCGCGCGACTATCCGGGCTATGGCTGGGAGACGAACCAGGGCTATCCCACGCCGGCGCACCGGCGCGCGCTGGCGGAATTGGGACCGACGCCACTGCATCGGCGCAGCTTCGCGCCGGTGCGACAGCTCAATCTCGGCCTTTGAGTCTTTACCGCCACACCACCGCCCGTTGAGTCCGATTCGCGGTGCGCGATACCAGATGTTGCGGGGACTCGTTTCGTTCCGGCAATCCTCCACGCGCTGTTAACCATGATGTGCAAGTGTCTGATCTTGACCATGGAGTCGCGGTGACTCAGCATGGCCGTCCGAACCTGGGGGGCGGGGAATATGAGCGTGATGGGGCGCGTCGGCCGAACCCGGCCGGCGACAATCGAGGAGCGGCCCGATCTGCCTTTGGGCCGGATCATCCGCGACAATTGCGTCGCGGCGATGAAGCGCCTGCCGGACAGCTGTGTCGACATGGTGTTCGCCGATCCGCCCTACAATTTGCAGCTTGGCGGCGACCTGTTCCGGCCGGAGGGCAGCCGGGTCGATGCCGTCGACGATGCCTGGGACAAATTCGATACTTTCCAGGCCTATGACGATTTCACCCGCGCGTGGCTGGCCGAGGCGCGGCGCATTCTGAAGCCGAACGGCACGCTCTGGGTGATCGGCTCCTATCACAACATCTTCCGGGTCGGCGCGGCGCTGCAGGATGCGGGCTACTGGATCCTCAACGACATCATCTGGCGCAAATCGAACCCGATGCCGAACTTTCGCGGCACCCGCTTCACCAATGCGCACGAGACGTTGATCTGGGCGTCGCGCAGCGAGGAGAGCCGCTACACGTTCAACTACCGGGCGATGAAGGCGCTGAACGACGAGCTGCAGATGCGTTCCGACTGGGTGATTCCGATCTGTGCCGGCGTCGAGCGCGAGAAGACGGATGGCGCGAAGGCGCATCCAACCCAGAAGCCCGAGGCCTTGCTCTACCGGGTGCTGCTCGCATCGACCAAGCCGGGCGATGTCGTCCTCGATCCTTTTTTCGGCACCGGCACGACGGGGGCGGTGGCGCGGCGCCTGGGCCGTGAATGGATCGGTATCGAGCGCGAGCAGCGATACATCGATGTGGCGCGGGCCCGGATCGATTCTACCCTCCCGCTGGATGAAAGTGCGATGCGGACGATGGCCTCGCGCGCCTCGCAGCCCAAGGTGCCTTTCGGTGCGCTGATCGAGAGCGGAATGATCACGCCCGGCGTGGAACTGACCGACTCGAAGCGGCGCTGGCGGGCCCAGGTGCGGGCCGACGGCACGCTGGCGATCGGCGGGACGGAGGGTTCGATCCACAAGGTCGGGGCAGGCGTCCAGAACGCGCCGTCCTGCAACGGCTGGACCTTCTGGCATGTCGAACGTGATGGTGCGCTGGTGGTGCTCGACGTGCTGCGGCAGGACTATCTCGCCAATCTGGCCTAGACCGGCCGCGTGACCGAGCGACTCTATCTTCGGCCCACCGGCTTCGTGGACGCGCCTTTCGGGCATGACGGCAAGGTCGCAAGGCTGGCCGGCGGGCTGAACTGGTTCGCGGCGGTCGAGATCATCCGCGACGGCGCCGCCGAACTGGTTTCAATCGAGGCCTTCGAATCGCGATTGGCCGATCTCGGCGATGAGGCGCGCGCATCCTGGGCCAATCTTACCGCGCCACGCGCTCCGCTGACGCTTGGCGCCAGGACGATCCGCCTCGATCAGCCGCAGGTCGTGGGGATTCTCAACGTCACGCCGGACAGCTTTTCGGACGGCGGCAGCTTCGCCGATGCGGAGATGGCCATTCAGGCGGGGCACGACATGGCCTCCGCAGGCGCGGCAATTGTCGATGTCGGCGGCGAATCGACCCGGCCCGGCGCACAGACAGTGTGGGAGGGCGATGAGATCGCGCGCATCGAGCCGGTGGTGAAGCGACTGGCGGCGGCGGGCACTGCAGTGTCTGCGGACACGCGCAAGGCCGGGGTGATGGAAGCGGCGCTCGGCGCGGGCGCCGCGATGATCAACGACGTATCGGCGCTGACCTGGGATCCGCGCGCTGCGGAGGTCGTGGCGCGGGGCGGCAGTCCGGTGGTGCTGATGCACCACAAGGGAGATCCCGCGACGATGCAGGACGACCCGCGCTACGACCGGCCGGTATTGCTCGAGGTTTATGACTGGCTGGCGGAGAGGGTTGCCGCGGCGGTGGCGGCAGGGATCGCGCGGGAGAGCATCGTCCTCGATCCCGGTTTCGGTTTCGGCAAGACCGTCCAGCACAACCTTCAGCTGATGAACGGCCTTGCCATGCTGCATGGCCTCGGCTGTCCGATCATGCTCGGCGCGAGCCGCAAGCGGACGATTGGGGCGCTGTCGAACGAGGCGGCGGCAGATAAGCGGCTGGGCGGCTCGCTGGCGCTGGCGATCAAGGCGGCGGAGCAGGGCGCGCAGCTGATTCGCGTCCACGATGTGCCGGAAACCCTGCAGGCGCTTCGCGTTTGGCGCGGCCTGCGCGACGCGGCGCTGACGCCTGTCTAGGAGCGATCCCGCCCGTAGACGTCCGGGATGAAGGTGACGCCGCCGCGCGACGGAAGCGCCGTGAAATAGGCGATGTAGACCGGCACGGGCTCGGGCAGATCGACCCGTTGTTCGGGCGCGCCGCTTGGCCGTGGCGTCCGGCCGCGAAACAGCCAGCGTTCCAGCCGGCCCGCATCTTCCAGCCGCACGCAGCCGGCGCTCTGTCGCCGGTCGGCCCCGGCGAACAGCCCGCGCAGCGGCGTATCGTGTAGATAGACGCCGAGGTCGTTGGGCAGCATGAACTTGATCCGGCCCATCATATTGTGGGCACCGGGCGTCTGGCGAAGGTTCACGAGGCGGCGCCCGGACGCAACCGCGCGCCAATCCACCTGGGACGGATCGAGCCGGCGCGCCCGCGGCGACCAGTCGGACAGTACCTCGAGATGCTCGGCGCGGATCGCCCGCGCGCCGCCGCGGGCGCGCTCACGGATGAGATCGGGCGGCAGGTTCCAATAGGGGTTGAGCGCCGCATAGCGGATCAGGCCGGCAAGCGCCGGGGTCGGCATCGCCCGTTTGCCGACGACCACCCGCATCGTGTCGACGATCCGGCCATTCTCGATCATCCAGAGCCGGGCGGATGCGGTATCGACGAGGATGTAGCGACCGCCGGGCCGCGCCGGAATGGCGCGGGCGCGCTCGATATTGGCCAGGATGCGCTGCCGTTGAGCGGCGTCGCCACGAAAGCCGGCAAGCGCCCGGCGCAGGCCATCATAAACCGGATTGATGCGATCCATCGCGTCGAGATGCCGATCCATGGCGGGTGCCGAGGCGAGGGCTTCGAGCAGCGCCGCGGGGGCTTGCGGTCCGGGCGCGAGGCCGCCGTCGATGTAGCGCATGTCCGAACGCTCGGGCGGCCGCTGATGCGCATTGGCCCAAGCCACATAGGCCCGGCTCAGCAGCAGGTCGGCGCGCGTGAGGCGGTGCCGGTCACCGCCTTGCGCGGCGGTGAGCGCCGCCTGCAGTTCCGGCGTATCGGCGGCCGTGCCGCTCAGCAGGTCGACGAGCCGGTGTGCTTCGGGCCGCAGTGCGCCGTCGGCGATCCAGAGCGGCCGGTAGCTGCGCGCCCGATAGAAGCTCGCAATCTCGTCGCCGACGTCGAGCGGTTCGAGGATCGGGATGGTGACGGAGGTCCGTGCGGCGGGGGCCGCGTTGCCGCCGCTGCCGAGCTCCAGCGGCAGCAGCAGGAAGCCCGCAAGGGTCAGCGCGATGGCGCGGAGGAGTCGGGCGCTGCGAGCCATGGATCGCCTATGCGCCTGCCAACATGGCGTTCAACCCTCTGACGGAACGCAGGAATCGGCTGTCCCGCTGCCGGACAGCGAGCCGGAAAGGCTTACCGGATGCCGCCGGTGAAAAGCATCGCGTCCCCGCTATTCCCTTTCAGCTTCGGTAGAGCGCAGCTGCAAAGATCGCGGTTCCGGCGAGGCCGATCAGCGTGCGAATGCCGTGCAGGCGGCCCCAGCGCTCCAGCATCGCGACCGTCTCCGCCGATGCGGCTTCCTCGGGCGTCGCCGTCAGGCGGCTGTTGATCTGCCGGATCGCTACGAACGTATAGGCGATCACGCCCAGCATCA
>JBFWUJ010000049.1:0-14824 GCA_050247295.1 Sphingomonas sp.
GGACAATAGCCGCCGAGCATCAGCCGGTACTGGCGATTGCGGCTGACCCGCACGATGACGGCGTCGCGGCCTGCCGGCCGGAAGCTGTCGACGCTGCGCGCATTGAAACAATCGCGGGCGGGAGAGGCGCGGCCCCGCCCCTTCGCGGCGTCCGCATCGGCCGGTAGCATCACCGCCATGCCGCCCGCGAACCCGGCGAACGCGCCGGCCGCCAGCAAAAGGGATCGTCTCATGTCGGCCCTCAAACGTTCGAACCGATGATCGGTTTCCGGCACCCTCGATTGCGCTGCACTCTTAGGGCGCTTACAGCCTCCGCATGCTCGACGTCCAGAATGCCGCCGCCGTTCCGGCCACGATCCGACGTGATGACTATCGCTCGCCGGATTGGCTGATCCCCGAGATTTCGCTTGATTTCGAACTGGATGGAGCGCGCACGATCGTTCGATCGACGTTGAGGGTCGAACGCTCCGGCGATCATGATCGGCCGCTGATACTGGACATTGACGGGCTGGAACTTCTCCAGCTCAGGGTCGACGGCGATAGCGCGGCGATGGATCGCAGCGCGGAAGCGATTGCCGTGCGGATCGCCGGCGACGTGGCGGCCATCGAGACCGAGGTCGCGATCTGCCCGAGCGCCAATACCAGGTTGATGGGCCTTTACGAATCCGGCGGCATGCTCTGCACACAATGCGAAGCCGAAGGCTTTCGCCGGATCACGCCCTTTGTCGACCGGCCGGACGTGCTTTCCGTCTATCGCGTGAGGATGACGGGCGACAAAGCGCGTTTTCCGGTCCTGCTCGCCAATGGCGATCCCGTCGGCGAGGGCGATCTGGAGGGCGGTCGCCATTGGGCGGAATGGCACGATCCCTTTCCCAAGCCCTGCTATCTGTTCGCGCTCGTCGCCGGCGATCTCGTCTGTAACCGTGACCGCTTCATCACACGTTCCGGCCGCGAGGTCGAACTCGGCATCTGGGTCCGCGCCGGCGATCTGCCCCGCACCGAGCATGCGATGCGATCGCTGAAGGCGGCGATGGCCTGGGACGAGGAGGTCTATGGCCGCGAATATGACCTCGCCGTGTTCAACATCGTGGCCGTCGCCGATTTCAATTTCGGGGCGATGGAAAACAAGGGGCTGAACATCTTCAACAGCCGCTACATCCTCGCCGATCCTGATACCGCGACCGACGCCGATTACGACGCGATCGCAGCCGTGGTGGCGCACGAATATTTCCACAATTGGTCGGGCAACCGGGTCACCTGCCGCGACTGGTTCCAACTCAGCCTCAAGGAGGGGTTCACGGTCTTCCGCGACCAGCAATTCAGTGCCGATATGGGCAGCCGGCCGGTCAAGCGGATCGAGGATGTGCGGATGCTTCGGGCGGCCCAGTTCCCGGAGGATGCCGGCCCGCTCGCGCATCCGGTTCGGCCGGATTCCTATATAGAAATCAGTAATTTCTATACGGCAACCGTCTATAATAAGGGCGCAGAGTTGATCCGGATGATGCACACCATCCTGGGACCCGAAAAATTCCGCGCCGGGTGCGACCGCTATTTCGACGACCATGACGGCGAGGCGGTCACCTGCGAGGATTTCGTTCGCGCAATGGAAGCGGCGAGCGGCATCGATCTCTCGCAGTTCCGGCTCTGGTATTCGCAGGCCGGTACGCCGCGGGTGAAGGCCCGGCTGTCGCCCGACCGGAAGACGCTGATGTTGGAGCAGGATGTGCCGGCGACACCCGGCCAGCCGGTCAAGCAGCCGATGCCGATCCCGCTGGCGCTGGCGGTGCTGGACGAGGCAACGGGCGCCAAGACCGAGGAGCGCCTCGTGCTACTGGATCAATCGACTGCGGTGATCGCGCTGGACAATCCGCCGGCCCGGCCTGTGCTGTCGATCAATCGCGGCTTTTCGGCGCCGATCGTGCTTGAGACTGACCGTTCGGCCGATGCGCTGGCATTTCTTTCGGCGCGCGACGACGATCCGTTCGCCCGTTATGAGGCGATGCAGCAGTTGATGCTCGACACCCTGATCGGCGCGGTCGGCGGCGGCGCCGATCACGGGCAGGTGATCGAGGCGGTCCGCCGCACCATGATGGATCAGGCGCTCGATCCGGCCTTCGTGGCCGAAGCCTTGCTGCTGCCCAGCGAGGCCTTCATCGGCGATCATATGGAGCGGGTCGATCCGGAGGCGATCCACGCGGCACGCGAGGCGCTGCGGCGTGATCTCGGCCGCGATCTCGAGGATCTGTGGCGGGCCGCCTATTCCGCTCACACGGCCAACCGCTACGCCTACAATCCTGCCGCCAAGGGTGCGCGGCGGCTGCGCGCCATTTCGCTCGGCTATATTGCTGCGGCCGGAGCTGCCGACGCCGCCTGGCTGGCAATGACTCAATATGATGAAGCGGACAATATGACCGACCGGCAGGGCGCGCTCGGCGCGCTTGTCAACATGACGGTGCCGGAGCGCGGCGAGGCGCTGCAGAAATTCTACGATCGATACCGCGCCGATGCCCTCGTCATCGACAAATGGTTCTCGGTACAGGCGCTGGCGACGCGAGACGATACGCCGGAGCGGGTTGAGGCGCTGTCACGGCACCGGGATTTCACCCTCGCCAATCCGAACCGGCTACGCGCCCTGGCCGGCGCCTTTTCCGTCAACCAGCGCGCCTTCCACGACGCTTCGGGCCGCGGCTACAGGTTTCTCGCCGACATGATCCTGGCCGCCGACAAGGTCAATCCACAGACGGCCGCGAAGCTCGTGCCGCCGCTGGGCCGCTGGCGCCGCTTCGATCAGGAGCGGGCGGCGCGAATGAACAGCGAGCTGGAACGGATCGTTGCAACGCCGGGCCTGTCGAAGGACGTGTTCGAGCAGGCTTCGAAAAGCCTGGGCTAACCGCCGATCCAGGCGGCAACCTGATCGGCGATCTGGTTGGCAGCCTGATTGAGCGCGGGAGCGACGGCGGCCGGCGTCGCCTCGGCTACCGAGATGCGCGCCTCGAACCGGTTGGTGACGACGCCTCCGCCACGGGGCATGGTCGCGTCGTAGACGATCACCGCCTCCATCCGCGCCGGATCGAGCCCGAACTGGTGCAGCTGGCCGGTGACCCGCGTCCCCGGATCCTGCGAATATTGACGGGAATCGAGGACCACCCGGCCGGTCCGCACTGTCACGGTCTCGCTGAGCAGCCGGGCAAAGAGCGGTCCGGGATTCTCCACCCAGACCGCATGTTCGAGATACTGGATGCTGGTCTCGCTGACATAAACGGGGATGCGCGTCGTCCGCAGCGCTTGCGGCACGGTCGGCTCGACAATCGTGATGGCCGCGCCTTGGGCGGCGCTTCGCGGCGTCGCCGTGGGGCGGCTCGCACTCGGCGTGAGCGTCAGCAACTGCGCCGCGCGGCCGCCGCCGAAACAGCCGCTCAGCGCCGACACGGCCAGCAACAGGACCAGGAAACGATTACGCATCATTGTCCCCTTTCGGGCCGGTAATTCGGTAGCTGCTGGCCGCCGAGCACGCCGCGAACGCCCTGCTGGTTCAGTCGCTCGGTGATCTCGCGGAGCGATTCAGAGGTGGCCCGCAGATCGCGGGTGAGCTGACCGACCTCGGGCAGAGTCTGGCTGGAGAAGGCGCGCAAACCCGGCCGCGCGTCGCCAAGCGTACCCTGCAGTTCCTGGATGCTTCGGTCCGCAGATCGCAAGGTGGTCCTGAGATCGGCGATCAAGGGCCGGCCGTCGCGATCGAGCATCGCCGATGTACTACCGGCCAGCCGTCCGATCTGGTCCGCCGCCGTCCCGGCCTGCCGGATCGCGGTACGGGCCTCCGCAAGGGTCGCCGCGATCTCCGGCGAACGCTCGGCGAGGTTGCGGCTCACCTCCTCGATATTGTCGAGGATGCTGGCGATCGATTCCTGATTGCGGTCCGTGAGCAGCGCTGTCAGCCGCTCGGTCAATCGCGATACCCGTTCAAGCAGCTCCGGGGCGCTGTTGAGCAGCGCCGCGATGCCCCCGGCCCGGGTCGGGATCACCGGATAGCCATAGGGACATTCGGACTGCGGATTCTGCTCCGGGCACCTGATCTCCTCACGTGGCGTCGGGCGGCCGTCCTGCGCCGGCTCGGGCGGATCGAGCTGGATCTGGGAGACGCCGGTAAAGCCGACGCCGCGGATCGTCGCGGTCGTCCCCTGAAGGATCGGCGTCGTGTCGTTGACGGCGATGCGCACCCGGATGAACTGCGGACTGTTCGGTTCCAGATTGATCGATTCAATCTGACCCACCGGCACGCCGCGGAAGGTGACGCCCGAACCCTTGTTCAACCCTTCGACCGATTGCTGGAAGAAAACATCATAGGTGCGCTGGCCACCTTGGCCGAGCGAGGTCAGCCAGACGGTGAACACGACCAACGCCGCAATCAGGCCCAGCACGATGCTGCCGACCAATACCTGGTTCGATCGCGTTTCCATCAGGCCTCGGCTTCCTGGTGTTTACTCAACCCCACCGCCGCGGCCCGGCCGCGCGGCCCGTTGAAATACTCCTGAATCCACTTGTGGTCCAATTTCAGCAATTCGGGAATGGTCCCGACCGCGATCACCTTCTTGTCGGCAATCACCGCGACCCGGTCGCAGATCGCATGCAGCGTGTCGAGATCGTGGGTGATCAGGAAGACGGTAAGGCCGAGCGCATCGGAAAGTTCGCGGATCAGATTGTCGAACGCCGCTGCCCCGATGGGATCGAGGCCGGCCGTCGGCTCGTCGAGAAACAGCAGTTCCGGATCGAGACTGAGCGCGCGGGCGATCCCCGCCCGCTTCCTCATGCCACCGGACAGTTCCGCCGGAAATTTCGCGCCGGCATAAGCGGGCAGGCCGCTCATCAGGATCTTGTAGCTGGCGATCTCACGCAGCAGGTCTTCCTCGACGCCGGGATAGAATTCCCGGATCGGCACTTCGACATTCTCGGCCACGGTCAGGTTGGAAAACAGCGCCCCGCCCTGAAACAGGACGCCCCAGCGGCGGCGTACATGCTTGGCCTCGTCCTCGTCGCGGCCGACCATCGGCTCGCCGAACACCTCGATCTCCCCGGCAAGCGGGGTCTGCAGGCCGATGATCGATCTCATCAGCACCGATTTTCCGGTGCCCGATCCGCCGACGACGCCGATCACCTCTCCGGGAAGGACATCCAGATCGAGCCCGTCATGAACGATCTGCTCGCCGAAGCCGTTTCGAAGGCCCCGGACGCGGATGACCGGCTCTGCTTCTTCCGCCATCAGTTGAAGCCGATCGCGGTGAAAAAGACGGCGAAGAAGGCGTCAAGGACGATGACAAGGAAAATCCCCTGGACGACAGCAGTCGTCGTGCGAAGGCCGACCTCTTCGGCATTCCCCTTGACCTGCAGGCCCTGATAGCAGCCGGCCATCGCGATGATCATGCCGAAGACCGGCGCCTTGATCATCGTCTGCCAGAGGTCGGTCATCGGCACGACCTCCCTGATGCGCTGGACGTAGGTGATCGGCGGAATTTCGAGCGACAGCCAGCAGAAGATGCCGCCGCCGGCGATCGCCAGCAGCGCCGCATAGAAGCCGAGCAGCGGCATCATCAGCACAGTCGCCAGCACCCGGGGGACGACCAGCGCCTCCATCGGCGAAACGCCGATGGTGCGCATCGCGTCCACTTCCTCATTGAGCTTCATCGTGCCCAGTTGCGCCGCGAACGCCGAGCCGGAGCGGCCGGCGACCATGATCGCGGTCATCAGCACCCCCAGCTCCTTCATCGCGCTGCGGCCGACCAGATTGACGGTGAAGACCTCGGCCCCGAACTGGCGCAGCTGGGTCGCACCCTGCTGCGCGATGACGATGCCGACCAGAAAGCTCATCAGGCCGATGATGCCGAGCGCGTGCACGCCAACGACCTCGAAACGGGTCACGACGGCGTTGAACCGGAAGCGGCGGGGATGGCGCATGATGCCCCAGATCGACAGGCAGAGCGAGCCGAAGAAGCCGAGCAGGCCGAGCAGGGTCTGGGCCGCGAGCTGAGTTGCGCCACCGACCCTGCCGACGATCTCTTCGATCACCGGTTCCTCTTCCGCCTCGATCTGGACCGGATTGTCGGCCTTGGCGACATGGTCGATCAGCGTCTGCTGATCGGTGCTCGCATTGATGATGGTTGCGCCGCGATCGCGAGCCAGCTTGTGGACCAGCCAGGCGCCGACCGTGTCCATTCGATCGACCTCGGCGAGGTCGACCGTGATATGCTCGGAAGTGATCGCTTCCAGTTCCTCCGACAGGCGGCGGACCCGCAACAAGGTCAGATTGCCGCGAAAGTGCAAAACGCACTGTGCGTCATCTCCTCGCGGCGTGAACTCGGCCGTGTTGCTCATCGCGTTGAGCCTGCTTCAATTTCCGGCGGTCGGCAAGCAGGCGTGGACAGCCACGATCTTTTCGTGCTTCGCGTGGCCGGGTGAAAGCCGCGCTTGCCATTTACGATATGGACAAGACAGTGACACGCTGGCCGACCTACGGGCCGTTCCTTTGGCACGCAATGATCCGGCTGGCGCCCTGGCGGGCCTTGCTGGCCCCGATCGCGCTGGGCGCAAGCCTGATCTATGGCATGCGCCTGATCGATCGCGGCCGGCTGAAGGAATGGAGCTACCGCCTCTTTGTCGGCCGGCCGCGCCCCGAGGCGCTCGATCCGGTCATCCAAAGCTTTGCCGATCGCCAGGCCGCGACCAACATTTTGGAGGGTGCGCGAGCGCGGATCGCCGAAGACAAGGCGGCCGGCCGGCGGCTGGTCCTCGCCACCGCCTCCTACCGGCTCTACGCGGCCGCGATCGCCGAGCGGCTGGGATTCGACGACGTGATCGCGACCGACACTTTGCCGGACAGCAAGGGCCGTATCGTCGCCAGAATAGACGGGCGGAACTGCTACGGCCTTGGCAAGCTCGACATGATCGAAGCGTGGCTCCAGCGCGAAGGTCTGGAGCGCGAGGCGGTTCACATCCGCTTTTACTCCGACCATGTGTCGGACGCACCGGTCCACGCCTGGTCGGACGAGGCGTTTGCCACCAACGCCCATGACCGGCTGATCCGCCTCGCCGAAACCAAGGGTTGGGAAGTCCTCGACTGGCGCGACCGGCGCCGCGCCTAGACCGCCGCCAGCGCCTGATCGAAATCGGCGATCAGATCGTCCGGATCTTCCACACCGATCGAGATGCGCACGAGATTATCGGTGATCCCGAGCGCCGCCTTGCGCTCTGGCGGAACCGACAGGTGGGTCATGGCGGCCGGGCAACTCGCCAGCGTTTCGGTGCCGCCGAGACTCACCGCGAGATGGGCGATCTTCAGGGCATCGAGGAAAGCGAAACTCTCCGCTTCACCACCCTTCAGGTAGAGAGAGAAGGTCGATCCGGCGCCGGTGCAGTGGCGGCGATAGATGTCGGCCTGCCGCCCTTCGGTGAGAAAGCCGAGATAGCCGACGCCCTCAACCTTGGGATGATCCTTGAGGAAGCCGCAGACCTTGGCGGCATTCTCGCCGGCACGCGTCATCCGCAGCTCTAGCGTCTCAAGGCTCCGCAGCAGCATCCAGGCGGTATTCGGATCGGTAATCGTACCGATCGTGTTGCGGAGCATCCGGATCGTGTTGATCAGGTCTTTCGAACCGGTGATCCCGCCAGCGACGAGGTCGGAATGGCCGCCGGCATATTTGGTGAGGCTGTAGACCGACAGATCGGCGCCGTGCCGCAGCGGCTGCGACCAAAGGGGCCCGAGGAAGGTGTTGTCGATGGCGATCGGCGGCCGCTCGTCCGCGCCGAAAAGGGCATCGCGAACCCGCGCCACGGCCTGCACATCGACCAGGGCGTTGGTCGGGTTGGCCGGGCTTTCGAGATAGATGAGCGGCACCCGGCCCTTGGCCTTGGCCTGCTCCACCACCGCCGCGATCTCCTGCTCGGTCGCGCCGGCTGGGAAATCGAGCCAGGTGATGCCGAAGCGGCCGAGGATGCGGCCGATCAGCGTCTCGGTCGCGGCGTAAAGCGGGCCCGAATGGACAACGACGTCGCCCGGCTGGACGAAGGCGAGCAGCAGCGTCGCGATCGCCGACATGCCGGAGGAGAAGGTCAGCGCGTCCTCAGCGTCCTCCCAGACGCTCAGCCGGTCCTCCAGAATCTCCTGATTGGGGCCATTGAACCGCGAGTAGACAAGGCCCTCGGCGCCACCGGCCCGCTTGCCGGTAACGCCTTCGAAATGACGCTTTCCGGCCGCCGCATTCTCGAAGACGAAGGTGGAGGTCAGGAAGATCGGCGCCTTGAGCGAGCCTTCCGAAAGGGCCGGATCGAAACCGTGGCCCATCATCAGGGTCGCCGGCTTCAGCCTCTTGCCGCCGATTTCGAGCACGTCCGGCTTTGGACGGCGGCGCGGAGTCGTGCCGGTAAGATCGGATTCGTCCTGCATATGCATGTCTCCTCTGGCGCAAAATCTGCGTGGAGACCGAGCCCGCCGTCAGGAGACGGGCTCAAGGCCGCGCTCACGCGGGCGGCCTAGGGGTGAGGTCCGTTGCCCGTCGCTCTCTTAGCTTCCACGGCGCACGACTTCCAGCCGATTTCCCGGGCCGCCAGAGACTTGCCATCGCCGAATCGAGCTTCAACCGGTCACAGCGCCCGGATCGCCGCCGCTAGGGCCTCAATGTCGGCGGGATCGCTGTTCCAGCAGGTCACCAGACGCGCCTCTCCAAGACCCCAGTCGTAGAAATCGAAGCCCTGCGCCCGCAGCCTCGCCGCCTCGTCGGCGGTGACGCGGATGAACACTTCGTTCGCTTCGACAGGATGGACGAGCCGGTCGGGACCGGCGGCGGTGGCAAGCTGTGAAGCGGCATCGTTGGCGGCGCGGGCATTGCGAAGCCACACATCTCCCTCGAGCATCGCCAGTATCTGCGCCGCAAGGTAACGGCCCTTCGACAGCAGATGCCCCGCCCTTTTGCGGCGGTAACGCGTCGCCTCGGCCAGTTCCGGCCGGAAGAAGACCAGGCATTCGGCGGAAAGGCCGCCATTCTTGACGAAGCCGAACGACAGCGCGTCGACGCCTGCTTTCCAGCTTAGGTCCGCCGGCGCGCAGCCCAGCCGCGCGACGGCATTGGCGAATCGGGCGCCGTCGAGATGGAAGCCCAGCTTCCGTTCCCGGCAGAGCGCACCGAGCGCCATCGTCTCCGCCACGGTGTAGACGAGTCCATATTCGGTCGCATTGGTGATCGACAGCGCTGCCGGCTGCACCTGATGCACGTCGTCCCGAACCGTCGCGAGGAGGCCGCGCACGCCTTCCGGCTGAAGCTTCGCACCGGGCCCCTCGCCGAGCATCAGCTTGGCGCCATGGGTATAGAATTCGGGTGCTCCGCATTCGTCATTCTGGATATGCGCGTCGCGATGGCAGACGATCGCCCCGTGCGGCGGGCAGAGCGCGGCGAGCGCGAGGCTGTTCGCGGCCGTGCCGGTCGAAACCCAGAGCGCCGCCACCTCGGTTCCGAACAGATTGGACATCGCCATATCGAGGCGCCGGCTCCAGCCGTCGCCGTCATAGGCGGCATCCATTCGGTCGGCTTCGGCGATCGCGGCCAATGCCTCCGGACAGGCCTTCGCCGCATTGTCGGAGAAGAAGCGCATGGGACGCGCCAATGGATCGGTGAGACGGGGCGCGTCAACGTCTGCGGGAAGCGGCGCCGTCGTTTACTAAAATTTCGGTCTCCTTGCGTATGGCGAACCAGATCACAGGGGAGTGTGAAAGACGATGGGCGTCGAAGGCTTCGAGACATCGGCCGCAGGCAAGCGGACGGACCGGCGCGCGCGCGTCCTGCTCTCGGCCAAGCTTCATACGCCGCAGGGCGAACATGAGGCTCGGCTGCGCGATATCTCACGCTCCGGCGCGCTGATCGAATCGCCGGCGCTGGTAAAGGCCGGCGGGTCGGTGGTTTTCGAGCGCGGCAACAGCCGCATCCCGTCGACCGTCGCCTGGTCCGACGGCTATCGGATCGGTCTCGCGTTCGAACATCCGATCGATGAGGGCGAGCTGCTCGTGCACATCAACCGGGCGAAGCCGCCCGCACCAGCGCCTGTCAGCTTTTCGCGCCCCGGCATCGGCCGTGCTATGTCCGGCAAGGAATTGCGCATGGCCCAGGCTTGGAGCGTCGCTGTCGGCCTGAACTTGCCGGAAAGTTAACTGATCGGGAATGGTCATGGACCAACCGAACTTCGATTTTGAAGCGGGCGATTCTTCGTCGCCGGTCCAGTGGGAGCTGTCGTTCGACAGCGCTCTGGCGCCGCCCAAGCCACGCAATGCGGAAAGGTTTTCCCTCGCCCTGCACGCCGCGCTGCGGCAGCGGGGCGCTGCGGCGGTGACGGTCGGCATCCTCGATCTTTCGACGCACGGTTTCCGGATGGACACGCATCTGAACATGCCCGTCGGAACGGCGATCTGGCTGCGCCTGCCCGGCCTGGAAGCGGTGCCGGCCAAGGTCGCCTGGGTGCAGGGCCATTGCGCCGGCTGCGCATTCGAACGGCCGCTCCATCCCGCCGTCCTCGACTTGATCGTGAAGCGCTCCGGAGGCCCGACGGCTTCTCATTGAGGACCGGACGGGCGATTCGATGAATCGCGGAAGCTGTGTTAAGCATCGCGAATCGGGTGGGGGAGGCGACCGGTATGGAATCGGATGTTCGCTACTACAACCGGCGTGCCGCTGAAGAGCGCAGTCGTGCGTCGCGCGCGATCACCGATGAGGCACGCACCCGCCATCACGAGCTGGCCAGCATGTTTGCCATAAAGGCCGCGCAGTTGAACGCGGTTCAGGTCGCCGATTAGATTTGCCTCGCGCCGCGGCGATGGTGCTGCCGGTGAGGATTGAACTCACGACCTCAGCCTTACCAAGGATGCGCTCTACCACTGAGCTACGGCAGCATTGTCGCGGGAGGACGCGGCGCTATGGCCGCTGGGCCGGCAAAGTGTCAAGGCAGGTGTCATGACGAGGGAAAAGGACGAGCGGGAAAAGCGGCTGGCCGCAGCGCTGCGCGAGAATCTGAAGCGGCGCAAGGCGCAGGCGCGGGACATGGCCACGCCGAAGCCCGGCGAAGTGCCGGACGCCTAACGCGGCCGATGCCGGGTGCCGAGACCGGCGGTGATGAACAGCGCCGTCGCCTCGCCGTCGACGTCCGCCGTGTGCCAGGTGCCGGGCGGGTTGATCGCATAGTCGCCCGGTCCGAGTGACACGGTCTCCTTGCCGCCGTCCGCCATCTCCTGATGGAGGGTCATCGCGCCATCGACGCAGAGTACGACTTCGTGCCCGGCCGGGTGCATTTCCCAGCTGTCCCAGCTCTCGGTGAAGCGATACATGCTCACGAGCCGTCCTTCCGCGCCGTCCGCGGCATGACGGGCGGCATAGGCTTCATACCATTCCATGCCGGTGAACGCCGGCTCGGCGATCGCAGTCGCGCCTAGACCCAGATGGACGGGATCGCGATAGATATTGGCCGGCATCAAAGGGGCGCGCATTGAGCGCGGAGCCAGCCGAGATCGTCGCCCGAAAGCTGCGGCCCGATCACCTCCAGCACTTCGGCATGGTAACCGTCCACCCAGGCGCGTTCGCGGCCGGTCAGCATAGCCACGTCGATCAGGGCGCGGTCGATCGGCGCGAAGGTCAGCGTCTCGAAGCCCAGCACCGGCTTTTCCGCGCCCTCGACCTCGATCGGCACGACCAGCACCAGATTCTCGACCCGGATGCCGTATTCGCCGGCCTTGTAATAGCCCGGTTCGTTGGAAAGGATCATGCCGGCCTGAAGCGGCTCATCGCCGCCCGCCTGGCTGGAGCCGACCGGCGAGATACGTTGCGGCCCCTCGTGAACCGACAGGAAGCTGCCCACGCCGTGGCCGGTGCCGTGCGCATAGTCGAGGCCCACCTCCCACAGATGTTGCCGCGCGAAGCTGTCAAGCTGCGAACCCCGCGTACCTTGCGGAAAACGGGCGCAAGCGATGCCGATATGGCCCTTCAGCACGCGCGTGAACCGCTCCTTCATTTCCGCCGTCGGCGCGCCGATCGCGACCGTGCGGGTGACGTCGGTCGTCCCATCCGCATATTGGCCGCCGCTATCGACGAGATAGAGCGAATTCATCTCGATCGGCAGGTTGGTCTCTTCCGACACGCGATAGTGGCAGATCGCGCCATTCGGTCCGGCGCCGGAGATCGTGTCGAAGCTGAGATCGCGAAGATCGCCGGATTGCTGGCGGAACGCCTGCAGCCTGGCGGCGGCGGAGAGTTCGTCCTGTCCTCCCTTCGGTGCCTCGATCGAGAGCCAGTGGAGGAAGCGGGTGAGCGCAGCCCCGTCCCGCGCCTGCGCCGCCTTGTGGCCGGCAATCTCCACCTCGTTCTTGATCGCCTTGGGCAGGATCGCCGGATCGCGCTTGGCGACCACCTTTGCGCCCGCTTGCTCCAGCGCCTCGAAGATCGCCGCAACCGAGCGTTCCGGATCGACCGCGACTGTCTTTCCGGCAAGGCCGGCCAGGGCCGGCGCGAAGGCAGCCCGGTCGTGGACGCGGACGCCGTTGCCGAGATGCTGGCGGACATCGTCGCCGATCTTTTCCGGCGCGACGAACAGATCCGCCGTGCCATCGTCATTGACCAGCGCGAAGGAGAGCGCGACGGGAGTATGTTCCACGTCCTGGCCGCGCACGTTGAAGGTCCAGGCGATCGAATCGAGCGCCGCCAGCACGGCCATATTCGCGCCCTGCTCCTTCAGCCAATCGGCCATCTCCTGCCGCTTCGCGGCGGAGCTCCTGCCGGCATAGGTGTCCGGATGGACAATCAGCCGCGCCCGCGACGGCTCAGGCTGGTCGGTCCAGACGGCATCGATCGGGTTGCGGCGGACGGCAATCAGCAGCGCGCCCTTCTCGGCCAATGATTCGGTCGCCCGCTTCACCCATTCATGGGTGTGGAGCCAGGGATCGTAGCCGATCCGCGCGCCATCGGGGGCATGCGTCTTCAGCCATTCCGCCACGCTGGTCTCGGGAATCGACTGATAGCTCCAATTGCGACCGTCCACCTGGTCGCGAACCTGCAGCGTGTAGCGGCCGTCGGTAAAGATCGCCGCTTCCTCGGGCAGCACGACGGCCGATCCGGCCGAACCCTGGAAGCCGGTGAGCCAGGCGAGCCGCTGCGCGTAGGAGCCGACATACTCGCTCATATGCTCGTCGGTCAGCGGCACCACGAAGCCGTCGAGCCGATCGGCCTTCAGTTGCTCGCGCAGCGCTGCGAGGCGCGCCTCATAGGTGGACATTTGCTTTTTCCCGGATCGTCTCTATCGCCGCGAGATAGTCGCGAACGGCGCCCCGCGCCAGACTTTGGAGCCTTGAGATGCGCCTCCTCGCCGTCTGCTTCCTGCTGTTCGCCGCGCCGGCCGCGGCGCAGGCTCAGACGCCGGCACCCCCCGCCCCTGCAACGCCACGAGGTTCGATGACCAGCCCCGCCGATCTGCCGGCGCCGCCGCGCGCCGAGGCCCGTCCCTACAGTTTCGAACGCCACGGCATCCGGGTCGAAGACCCGTATCACTGGCTGCGCGACTCCTCCTATCCGACCGTCGATGACGAGGATATCCTCTCCTATCTCCGGGCCGAGAACGCCTATTTCGAAGCAGCGATGGCGCCTCACCGGCCGCTGGTCGAAACCCTGTTCAACGAGATGCGCGGCCGGATTCAGGAGGACGACAGCTCCGTTCCGGTGCGCGACGGTCAGTATCTCTACTGGTGGGCGTTCACCCCGGGCGCGCAATATCGCACCTGGTATCGCCGCCCCGTGTCGAACGGCGGGGCGCAGCAGACGATCCTGGATGAGGCGGCGGAAGCGCAAGGGCATCAATATTACCGAATGGGCGCGATGGAGATCAGCCCGGACGGACGTCACGCGGCCATCATGGTCGACGACGACGGGGCCGAGCGATTCCAGCTTCGCATTCGCGACCTTTCGACCGGACGCGACGTCGAAACGGTGACCGAGGTCGGTATCGGCCGCCCGGTCTGGACCGCCGACAGCGCCGGGGTGGTGTTTACCGAGGTGAACGAGAATTGGCGCAGCTATCGCGCCCGGCTGCACCGTATCGGCCGTCCGGCGAGCGAGGACCGCACCCTTTACGAGGAGACCGAAAATATCGCCTTCACGGTCGATGTCGGACGCACCCAGGATCGTCGCTTCATCCTGATCTCGACCGGTGAAAACAGCTCCAACGAAATCCGCTTCGTGCCGGCCGACGACCCGGATGCCGCGCCCGTGCTGATCGCCCGGCGGCGCCCGAACATCCAATATTCGGTCGATTCCGCGCACGACCGCTTCTGGATCCTGACCAACGACGATCATGTGAACTTCCGGCTCGCCGAGGCGCGTCACGACCAGCCCGGCCAATGGCGGACGGTGATCGCCGGATCGGATCAGGTCTATTTGCGCGGCGTCACGTCCTTCCGCGACCATCTCGTCATCAACGAGCGGGTGAACGGCCTCGACCAGATACGGCTGCGCTCATATGGCGGCGGCGAGCGTCGCGTACCGTTCACCGAGGCCAGCTATACGGCCGGGCTTGGCCCCAATCCCGAATATGCCCCGGACGCCTATCGGCTGGCCTACAGCTCGATGGTCACTCCACCGACGACTTATGACTATCATCCACGGGACAACCGTCTGGAAACGCTGAAGGTCCAGCGCATCCCCTCCGGCTACGATCCGAGCCGCTACGCCACGGAGCGGATCATGGTGCCGTCGCGCGACGGCCGGCAGATTCCGGTTTCGATCGTCTATCGCCGCGATTTCCGCCGCAACGG
>JBFWUJ010000049.1:14924-16395 GCA_050247295.1 Sphingomonas sp.
AGGGCGATGCGGACCGACAACAACCTCCAGCTGTTGAAGATCAACATGGGCGCCGGCCATGGGGGCCAGTCCGGCCGCTGGACCCGCCTCCGGGAGCAGGCGGAGGCCTACGCATTCGTCCTGACCCAGAATGGCGGCGCGGACGCGCGGTGACCCCGTTCGAGAAGCGGATTACGGCCCGGCCGGAGGACATTGACGAGCTCGGCCACGTCAACAACGCCGCCTGGGTGCGCTGGATTCAGGAGGTGGCGGTCGCGCACTGGTATGCGATCGCGCCATCCGAATATGCCGATCTCTACATCTGGGTCGTGACCCGGCACGAGATTGACTATCTGCGCGCCGTGCTGCCCGGCGAGACGGTCACGGGGCGAACCTGGGTGCCCGACGCACCAAGGGGGGCGCGGTTCGATCGGCACATGGAGTTCACTGGCGAGGACGGGAAGGTGCGGGTGCGGGCGAAGACGACCTGGGCGATCCTCGACAGGGCGACCGGGAGGCCGCTGCGGGTACCGCCGGAGGTGGCGGCGCCGTTCCTCAGCTGAACTCGCGGACCGCCCTGACGATCGCGGGGAAAGCGCGGCCCGAGACGCCGAATCCCATGTGGGAGCAGGCGAGCTCGATCTGGCGGTCGCTCTCATGCGACTCGCCACGGGCGCAGGCGACGGCGACGATGCCGTCGCGGCGGGACCAGATGGCCAGCGTCGGGACCGGCGGCTTTTCGGCCAGCACGACGTCGATCGGCGGCTTGTCCACCGGATGACCGGCGACCCATTCGTAGAGCCGCCAGACGTTGTTGCCGCGCGGATCGCCGGAGAAGGGCGAACCGAGGGTGATGACCCGCTCGACCAGATCGGGGCGGAGCTTGGCGACCTCGCGGGCGAAGACGCCGCCGAGGCTCCAGCCGACGAGGATGATCTTCTGGCCGCCGGCGAAGGCTTCGATCCGTTCGGCGATCCGCTCGCGCGTGTCCGTGCGGACGCCCCTGTTCAGGCCCATGCCCCAGCCGGTCACGCGGTAGCCGGCGGCGGCGAGCGCGCGTTGCAGGCCAAGCGTCGTGCGGTCGTTGGCGACGAAACCCGGGATCACCATCAGCTTGGGGCCGTCCACGGGCCCACGCGGGGCGATGCTGCCGAAGCTGCGCCAGAAGCGGGCCCAAAGCGCCGGCGCCTCCAGCAGAAAGCGGCCGAGCGGCGGCTTCGCTTCGTCAGAGATGGTCGCCGCCCATCAGATCGCGCAGCGGCTCCGGCAGCTTCACGCGCCCGTCCGCGAGCTGGTGGTTCTCCAGCAGCAGCACGAGCAGGCGAGGAGTGGCCAATGCCGTATTGTTGAGCGTGTGCGTGAAACGGACCTTCCGATCCTCGTCCCGCCAGCGCAGATTCGCCCGGCGCGCCTGCCAATCGTGCAGCGTGGAGCAGCTGTGCGTTTCGCGATATTTGCCGAGCGACGGGACCCAGCTCTCGATATCGTTCAT
>JBFWUJ010000050.1:0-8362 GCA_050247295.1 Sphingomonas sp.
CCACCGATCCGGACCGCCCGCCCCCCGCCTCGTGCTTTCGGGCCGTGCTCGGCCTCGTCGCCCTGGTCGGCGGTCTCGCCGGCATGGCCGGGCTCTATTTCGTGCCGATCCCGGAGGGCAATCGCGAGCCGCTCCTGCTCGCGCTCGGCCTGGTGCTGGGCTGGGGCTCGACCGTGATCGGCTATGAATTCGGCTCGTCGCCCGCCGGGCGGCGCGCGGCGGAGGCGGGGCTTCGCTCATCTTCGCCCGCGGACTCGTCCTTGGCGTGACTTTTGCGTGACTTTTGAAGCGTTGCGGCGGCCGTGGCGCTTCCCCATATCGCCTCCAACCAGGGAGCGCGACATGGAAGTCTGGCACGGCACGACGATCGTCGGCATACGCAAGAGCGGCAAGGCGGTGATCGCCGGCGACGGGCAGGTGTCGCTGCAATCGACGGTGATCAAGCCCAACGCCCGCAAGGTTCGGCGCCTCGGCGACGGAAAGGTGATCGGCGGCTTCGCCGGCGCCACCGCCGATGCCTTCACGCTGTTCGAGCGGCTGGAGCGCAAGCTCGAGCAGCATAACGGCCAGCTGATGCGCGCCGCCGTCGAGCTCGCCAAGGACTGGCGGACCGACAAATATCTTCGCAACCTGGAAGCGATGATGATCGTGGCGGACAAGGACATCACCCTGATTCTCACCGGCAATGGCGATGTGCTGGAGCCGGCGGCCGGAGTCGCCGCGATCGGCTCGGGGGGCAATTTCGCCCTCGCCGCGGCAACCGCGATCTTCGACTATGAGGAGGATGCCGAAGCGATCGCCCGCAAGGCGATGAAGATCGCCGCCGACATCTGCGTCTACACCAACGATCAGCTCACCGTCGAAACGATCGACGACGCCACCTAGGTCTCCTCGCGGCCCCAAACTTGCCGCTTTGCGGCGGCCTGTGTTACAACCGTCTCAGGTCACGGGCGGCCGATGCCTCCCGGAACGAAAAGATAAGAGACGTGTCGTGATGCCGCAGCAAGCCACCATGGCTCCGCAGGCGCCGGCCTCGAAACCGGCCCAGGCGGCGCCCTCCCCGCCCGCCGACGATCACCCCTATCGCCGTCCCGGCGCGCGCCACACTTATGGCGCGATCGATCTTGGCACCAACAATTGCCGCCTGCTGATCGCCCGGCCGAACGAAGAAGGCTTCACCGTCGTCGACGCCTTTTCGCGGGTCGTCCGGATGGGCGAGGGAATGGCGACCTCAGGCAAGCTTTCCGAAGCCTCCATGGACCGCGCCGTCGCCGCCCTGTCGGTCTGCGCCGAGAAGCTGAGGCGCCGCCGCGTCACCCTTGCGCGCTCCGTGGCGACCGAGGCCTGCCGCCGCGCCGTCAATGGCCGCCACTTCGTCGAGCGGGTCCGCCGCGAAACCGGCATCTGCCTGGACATCATCGCGCCGGAAGAGGAGGCGCGGCTGGCGATGCTCGGCTGCCACCGTCTGTTGGAGCCGGGTGACGGCCCGGCCCTCATCTTCGATATCGGCGGCGGTTCGACGGAACTGGTGCTGATCGACACCGACGGCGGCGAGCCCAGGATCAAATGCTGGTGGTCGGCGCCCTGGGGCGTCTATTCTCTCACCGAGAGCGAGGGCCGCGATTTCTCCACCTCCGAAGAGAGGCTCGCCGCATATGGCCGGATGCGGGAGCGCGTCCGGCACGCTTTCCGCCGCTTCGTCGATCTTCTGCCCGCCGACAAGACCGATATCCGGCTGATGGGAACGAGCGGTACGGTGACAACGCTGGCCAGCGTTCACCTCGCCTTGCCGAGCTATGATCGCCGCGCGGTGGACGGACTCAAGATGCCGACCGCGGCGATGCGTGACATCGCCGGGATGATGTCGACCCTGAGCCATGCGGAGCGCGCCGAGCTGCCCTGTATCGGACATGAGCGCGCCGATCTGGTGGTCGCCGGCTGCGCCATCCTGGAGGCGATCATGGACATCTGGCCGGCCAGGACGCTCGGAGTCGCGGATCGCGGCATCCGCGAGGGTATTCTCCGCTCGCTGATGAGCCGCGACGGCTACGAGATATGAGCCGTTCGGGCGGCGGGCTGCGGACCCGGGTCCGCACCGCCAAGGGGCGCCGGATCAGCTCGACCCGCTGGCTCGAGCGGCAGCTCAACGATCCCTATGTCAAGCGCGCCAAGGCCGAGGGCTACCGCTCCCGCGCCGCCTACAAGCTGATCGAACTCGACGAGCGCTTCGGCTTCCTGAAAGGCGCCGAGCGGATCGTCGATCTCGGCATAGCCCCCGGCGGCTGGACGCAGGTGGCGCGCCAGCGGCTGCCGCAATCGTCTGTCGTGGGCATCGATTTGCTGCCAACCGACCCGATCGACGGCGCGACGATCCTCGAGATGGATTTCATGGACGAGACTGCGCCTGACCGGCTCAAGGCAGCACTGGGTGGGCCAGCCGATCTGGTCCTTTCCGACATGGCGGCAAACACGGTCGGTCACCCGCAGACCGATCATCTGCGGACCATGGGTCTGGTGGAGGCGGCGCTCGACTTCGCCTGTGAAGTGCTGAAGCCGGGCGGCGCGTTCGTCGCCAAGGTGCTGGCGGGCGGCGCCGATGCCAATCTCGTCGCGGAACTCAAACGGCGCTTCGGCACCATGAAGCACGCCAAGCCGCCGGCCAGCCGCAAGGGCTCGTCCGAATGGTATGTGGTCGCGCAGGGGTTCAAGGGCTAGGAGCGCGCCCTCGCCTGGCGGATCGCGTCGCGCAATGCCTCATAGCCGACCGCGCCCTGCAGCACCTGATCACCGACGACGAACGTGGGCGTCCCGGATGCGCCTATCGCGCGCGCCATCTCGATATTCCGTGCCAGCTCGGTGCGCATCTCCGCGGTTTCCGCGGCCGGCTGGACACCCGACCCCTGCGACGCCTGCTGGAGCAAGCCTGCGGTCGGGCGGCCGAGCATGAACATCCGGGTATGGAAATCGCGGAAGCGGCCCTGTTGCGCCGCCGCGAGGCTGACTCGCGCCGCCGCCTCGCTGTCCGGCCCGAGCACCGGCAGCTCGCGCCACACGACCCGCAGGCGGTTGTCCTCGCGCAACAGGCGATCGACATCGGCATTGGACTGCCGGCAATATCCGCAGGAATAGTCGAAGAACTGGACCAGCACGACATCGCCATCGTCGGCTCCCGCCCAGGCGCCGTGGAAGGGCGTTTCGAGCGCGCTGCGATGGCGATCGACCGATCGGGCGGATCGCCGATTCTGCGCCCGCTCCATCGCCTCCGGGATGATTTCGCCATGGGCGAGAATATAATCACGCACGATCGCCTCGGTGGCGGCGCGATCGGGACTGCGAAAGCCGTACCACGCGCCTACCGCGCCGGCGCCGATGAGAATGCCGAGCAGGGCGGCGAACGCGCCCGACATCCAGTCGCGCCTCCCTTCCTGCTTGCTTTCGGTCATTGGCCCTGCGGCCGCTCGCGCGGCTGTTCGCGATTGTTGCGCCGCTGTCGCTGCATCGCGGAGCGGGACACCATCGCGATGTCCTGCGCTCGCAGCCAATCCGGGGTGCCGACCGGCAGGCCCATCATCGCCTGCTCGGCGTTGGGCAGGGCCAGCTGCGGCTGGCGGGTCAAATTATAGCGCTCGGCGGTCGCCAGCGCCGCGCGCGGCTGATCCCCTTCCCGATCATAGACGATGCCCAGCTGGTACCAGGCGAAGGGATTGGAATTGTCGCGCTGCACGGCAACCCGAAGAACCCGTTCTGCCTCCTCGAAATTCGCCGGATTCTCGGTTGCGATCAATGCATGGCCGAAGAGCGCGCCGATCAGCGGCTGATCAGGCGCCCGCTGCACGGCCTCGCGCAGCGACGCCAAGGCGTCCTGCGGACGGCCCGATTCGAGCTGGATCTGGCCGATCAACTCAAGGAAATAAGGATCGTGCGGCTGATCACGCAGCAGGGTTTGCGCCTCGCGCAACGCGTCATCCGGATGGGCGGAACGATGATAGGCATAGGCGCGGGCATAGCGCGCAGGGACGGAACGGTCGCTGGGTGGAAAGCGGGTCAGCACCGTCTGCGGGTTTTCGACATAGCCGAACAGCTTGGCCCGCACCCGCTGAAAGCGCGCCTCCAGCGCCGGGTCCGTCGCCCGGTTCCAGGCCGGATCGGCCTCGTAAATATTCTCGAGCCGATCGATCCGCTCGCTGTTCAGCGGATGAGTGCGCGCGTAGCCGTTGTCCTGGGGAATGTTCAGCCGGAATTCGAGGTTTGCCAGACGACGGAAGAAGGCGAGGCTGCCGCGGCCGCTGATGCCGGCGCGGATCAGATAGGAAGCCCCTGCCTGGTCGGCGCTGTTTTCCTGCACTCGGCTGAAGGCCAGAAAGCGGCCCATCGCCGCCTGCTGGCCGGCCGCCATCGCCGCCATGCCGGCCTCCCCGGCGCCAGCCGCGATCGCCGCGGCGCCGAGGATCAGGGACAGGATCATGATCCCTGTCGCCTGCTGGATGCCCTCCTGCATCCGGATGATATGTCCGCCGGTGATGTGCCCGAGTTCGTGCGCAATCACGCCCTGCACTTCATTGGCGTTCTCGGCCGACGTGATGAGCCCCGAATGGAGATAGACGATCTGGCCGCCGGCGACGAAGGCGTTGATTTCGCGATCGTATAGAAGGACGATCCGAACGTTGCCGGGCTGCAGGCCCGCCGCCTGGATGAGCGGTCGGGCGAGATCGGTGAGAAGCGCCTCGGTCTCTGCGTCGCGAAGCACCGACTGGGCGGCCGCGGGCTGGACGAAGGCGGCGAAGCTGGCCGCGACGATCATGAGCAGCCGCGCCAGCCAGAAGGCGGCGCCTCGCCTGATCGTTGCCGTCTCAGCCATCGCCGCCGCTATCTCCACCGCTCCATGAACCGCCGATGAAATCCGATCGCCGCGACTGCGAGCTCAGGCGCCGAACGTCCGCTGCCACCAGCCGCGGCGGGGACCTCCTGCATCAGCCTTGGCTTCATCAGCCTCCGCTTTCGTCGCGGCGGTGTCCGGCTTGGCCTCGTCGGCGCGCTTCCTGCGGCGTCGCGGCGCTGGCCCGCTGTCATTCGCAGCCTCGGGTGTCGGCTCCGGCGCGACGTCGGCGTTGGATGCAGGCGTCACCGGCTCCGCGTCGGCCTTCTTCCGCCGACCGCCGCGCTTCGGCTTGGCCGGCGCCTTTTCGGCGGCCTCAGCGGGTGCCTCGGCCGACTCCGGAGTCGGCTCGACCGGCTGCTCGTCCTTTGTCCGGGCACGCGGCCGGCGGCGGGACTTGCGGGCCGGCGCTTCCTCGGCTGGCGGCGGCGCTTGCTCAACCGCGATCTCGGCGGCCTCCATCGCTTCGTCACTGCCCTGCTCTTCACCCTCCGGCCGGTCGCGACGCCGACCGCCGCGACGGCCACGGCGGCGACGGCGGCGACGGCCGTCGCCCCGCTCCTCGCGGTCCTCGCGTCCCTGATCGTCCTGCTCAGCCTCTTCGTCCTGTTCCTCTTCGAGCTCGGTCACCTCGTCGAGATCATCGTCGTCATCGACCGCGGGCGGCGGTGCGATGCGGGGCCTGTCGACGGGTGGCGGACCGGAGGATTCGACCGCCATGCGGGCGCCTTCGAACTGTTCCTCGATCAACACCTCGATCAAGACGCCATAGCGCTCCTCGACCTCGCCAATCTCCTGCCGCTTCTTGTTGAGAACATAGACCGCTGCCTCGCGCCCGGCGCGCAGCAGGATACGCGAGCCGCGGCCGCGGGCCGCTTCCTCCTCCAGCATCCGCAGTGCCGACAGTCCCGCCGACGCGGCGGTGCGCATCAGCCCGGTGCCCTCGCAATGCGGACAGGCATGGGTCGACGCTTCGAGTACGCCGGTGCGCAGTCGCTGGCGACTCATCTCCATCAGTCCGAAGGAGCTGATGCGGCCCACCTGAATGCGCGCCCGATCGTTTTTCAGCGCCTCCTTCATCGCCTTCTCGACCTTCCGGATATGGCCGTTCGATTCCATGTCGATGAAGTCGATGACGATGAGACCGGCCATATCGCGCAGCCGCAACTGCCGGGCAATCTCGTGCGCCGCCTCGATGTTGGTGCTGTAGGCAGTCTGCTCGATATTATGCTCGCGCGTGGAGCGCCCGGAGTTGATGTCGATCGAGACCAGAGCCTCGGTCGGATTGATGACGATGTAACCGCCAGACTTCAGCTGCACCACCGGCTGGTACATCGCCGAAAGCTGGTCCTCGGCGCCGTAACGCTGGAACAGCGGCACCGGATCGACATAGTGCTGCACCCGCCGCACATGGCTCGGCATCAGCAATTTCATGAACGCGCGCGCGTGCTTGTGGCCCTCTTCGCCCTCGACGAAGACCTCGTCGATGTCGCGATTGTAGATGTCGCGGATCGCCCGCTTGATGAGATCGCTGTCCTGATAGATCAACGCCGGCGCCGAACTCTTCAGCGTCATTTCGCGAATCTCGTCCCAGAGCCGCGCCAGATAATCGAAGTCGCGCTTGATCTCTGTCTTGGTCCGCTGGAGGCCGGCGGTACGGACGATCAGGCCCATGCTGACCGGCAGGCTGAGATCGGCCATCACCTGCTTCAGCCGCTTGCGATCCGCGCCGCTGGAAATCTTGCGGCTGATGCCGCCGCCATGACTGGTGTTCGGCATCAACACGCAATAGCGGCCGGCCAGGCTGAGATAGGTGGTAAGCGCCGCGCCCTTGTTGCCGCGCTCCTCCTTGACGACCTGAACCAGGAGCACCTGCCGACGGCGGATCACGTCCTGAATCTTGTAGCGACGGCGAAGATTCTGGCGCTTCTTGCGCAGCGTTTCGGCCGGACTTTCGTCGCCATTGCCATTTGGTTCGGCGGCCGCACCCTCTTCGCTTTCGGCCTCGCCCATCTGGTGCGGATTGTCGTCCTCGGCGGACATCGGCACGTCATCGACCTCGGTGACGCTGCCGTCCGAGCCATGTTCGTCCTCGGCATCGAGCTCCGCCGCGCGCAAAGCGGCTTCCTCGGCCGCGTGCTCGGCCTCCTCCCGGAGCAGCGCCTCGCGGTCTTCCTTCGGGATCTGATAATAATCGGGATGAATCTCGCTGAAAGCGAGGAAGCCATGGCGATTGCCGCCATAATCGACGAACGCCGCCTGCAAAGACGGCTCGACCCTTGTTACCTTGGCAAGATAGATATTCCCTTTGAGCTGCTTGTGCTCGGCGGACTCGAAATCAAATTCCTCGATTCGATTTCCCTTGATCACCGCCACCCGGGTTTCCTCCTGGTGGCGCGCGTCGATCAGCATGCGCATGGTCATTGACGATACTCCGCGCGCGCGCCGCTGCTGCGAGAGCCCCCCGGCGCGCGCGTTCGATAGTGGACGGCCACACGCGCCGGTGAGCGCGCGGGTCATGAGTCCGGGTTGAAATGGATAAGGCCGATACCCGCCCAGGCATGCCGATGATCACGCGACCCGCCTGCGGGTGCGTCGATCGAACAAAGCCATGGGACATACAGCGTCAACCTGTCGGGGCCGAGGCGAGATGCTCCGGCGAAATTCAAGATCGCGTGCGAACGGGCGGCTTTTCAGCCGTTTCCGGCGCGATACGCGAACGCTAGCACCTGCATGCGCGAGCGGCAACCGCCGCGTCATCGGACTGTCCTTTTTGCTGGACCGCGCCCGCCCGTCGATTCAGGGTGATGGGAATGAGGTGGGGACGCACCGTTCTGATTGCAATCGCGTTGCTGGGCGTGCTGGCGGCGCTGCTGTTGCTGATCGGGCGTCCCGGCGCGTCGGACGGCGTCTCGATCGCCCTGCCGCCGCCGGCGACGCAGGGAGATGAGCCGCTGCCGCCGGTCACCGCTGCGCGCGGCGCAAATCCGCCGCTGGTGGTGATCGACGCCGGCCATGGAGGCCGAGATCCCGGCGCCAGTTCGGCGCTCGACGGCACGCCCGAGAGCCGTGTGACGCTGGCGCTCGCGATCGCGATGCGCGATGCGCTCGCCGCCACGGGGCGCGTCCGTGTCGCGCTGACCCGAAGCGGCGACACCTATATCGCGCTCGAAGACCGCTATGAGATCGCCCGCCGGCTGGGCGCGGACATGTTCATCTCCGTCCACGCCGACGTCGCGCCGCAAAACGATCAGGCCCGCGGCGCCACCGTCTATACGCTTTCCGAGGTCGCGTCGGACCGCGAGGCGGCCGCATTGGCGCAACGCGAAAACGAGGCCAACCGCCTGGGCGCGGCGAGAATGAGCGGCGACCCCAATGTCAACTTGATCCTGATCGACCTTGCCCAGCGCGAAAGCATGAACCGCGCCGCCGATTTCGCCCGGCTGCTCCATCGCGAAGCGGCACCGATCTTCACCTTTCGCCCGG
>JBFWUJ010000050.1:8462-13305 GCA_050247295.1 Sphingomonas sp.
GGCGTCGCCAGTGCGGCGCGCATTCGTGACATCTCGCAAAGCGGCACGAAGATCGAAACCAAGGCGGCGCTCGCCGTCAACGGCGATGTCGTGGTGACCCCCGACGGGCTCGATCCGATCGCAGGCGTCGTCCGTTGGCGGGATGATGAACGCGCCGGCATCGTCTTCAACCGGATCATCCCGCTCGCCGAGCTGATCGGCTGGATCAAGGCGAAATAAGAAGCGGCGAAGCGGCCGGAGCGGGTGAAGGGAATCGAACCCTCGTCGTAAGCTTGGAAGGCTTCTGCTCTACCATTGAGCTACACCCGCTTGTGGTCGCCACTGACGCAAGTGCGTCGGGCCGTCAACCGGATGCATTCCCGATCGTACGCGCCGACACTGGCGGCCGAGCGCGATCATCCTTCCGACCGGCGTTCCAGCGCGTGCGCGGCTTCTTCGATGAGCTGCGCAAGGATATCGGCAATACTCGCCTCTTCCTTGACCATTCCGACCGACTGGCCAGCCATTACCGAGCCGGTCTCGACATCGCCGTCAATCACCGCGCGCCGAAGCGCCCCGGCCCAATAATGTTCGATCTGAAGTTGTGCCTCGGCCATCTCCACCTTGGCCTCGTCGAGTAATTGCGCAACCTCGCGCTGCTTCGCGGCGAAACTCTCCATCTCGCGATTCCTGAGTGCCCGGACCGGAATGACCGGCAGGCGGGGATCGATCTGCACCGAGGTGATGGCGTCACGGGCGGAGGCACGGACGAACGCCTTCTTGAAGTTCGGATGGGCAATGCATTCGGTCGCGCAGACGAAACGGGTGCCCAGCTGCACGCCGACCGCGCCCATTTCCAGATAGCCGGCGATCAGCCCGCCATGACCGATCCCGCCGGCGACGAAGATCGGAATCTCCGCTGAAAGCGGCGGCAGGATTTCCTGGGCGAGCACCGAAGTCGAAACCGGGCCGATATGGCCGCCCGCCTCCATGCCTTCTATCACCAGCGCATCGACGCCGGAACGGATCAGCTTCTTCGCCAGCGCCAGCGCCGGCGCAAAACAGATGAGCTTCGCGCCGCCACCCTTGATACGATCGATCGCCCCCGGCGGCGGCAGCCCGCCCGCGAGGACGACATGGCTGACCTCATGCCGCGCGCATACATCGATCAGCTCGGAAAGCTGCGGGTGCATGGTGATGAGGTTGACGCCGAACGGTTTCGCCGTGCGCGCCTTCGTCTCGACGATTTCGGTATCGAGAAGATCAGGCGTCATCGCGCCGCAGGCGATCACCCCGAAGGCTCCAGCGTTGGAGAGCGCGGACACCAGGTGTCGCTCCGAAATCCAGCTCATCGCGCCGCCCAGGATCGCGATCTCGCAGCCGAGAAACTCCGTGCCCCGCGCCATCAGGCGGGCCAGCCGCTCATGACCGACGCTCAAGCCTCGCCCTCCGCATCAAGTCCATAAGCCGTGTGGAGCACCCTCACCGCGAGCTCCGTATATTCCTCCGGGATCAGCACCGAGACCTTGATCTCGCTGGTGGCGATGGCGAGGATGTTGATGTTTCGTTCGGCCAGCGTCGAGAACATCTTCGCCGCGATGCCGGCGTTGGAGCGCATGCCGACCCCGACCGCGCTTACCTTCACGACATTGGTATCGGTCAGGATCTCCCCAAAGCCGATTTCGGCCTTCATCCTTTCCAGCTCCGCCACGCTATGCGCCAGCGAAGCGGTCGGCACCGTGAACGTGAGGTCGCTCGGCTGGCCGGCGCGCGGCACGCTCTGGACGATCATGTCGACATTGACATTGGCATCGGCGAGCGGCCCGAATACGGCGGCGACGACACCGGGATTGTCCGGCATGTTGGTCAGCGTCACCCGTGCCTCATTGCGATCATGGGCGATGCCCGTGACAACATTGCGTTCCATTTCGCTTTCCTCGATTTCCTGATCGCCGACGATCATGGTGCCGGGCGCGTCCTCGAAGGAGGACAGGACCTGAAGCGGCATCCGGTAGCGCATCGCCAGCCCGACGGAGCGTGTCTGCAGCACCTTGGCGCCGACGCTGGCAAGCTCCAACATCTCCTCATAGGTGACCATATCGAGCTTGCCGGCGCGGGGCACGATCCGGGGATCGGTCGTGTAGACGCCGTCGACGTCGGTATAGATGTCGCAGCGATCGGCTTTCATCGCGGCCGCCAGCGCCACCGCCGAAGTGTCCGATCCGCCACGCCCCAGCGTCGCCACGCTGCCGTCGGCCGCGACGCCCTGGAAACCGGGAATGATCGCGATCCCGTCCTCGTCGAACACCCGTTCGAGAACATCGACGTCGATCCCTTCGATCAGTCCGGAGGCATGGCCTGAGGCGCGGATCGGCAGCTGCCAGCCCATATAGGAGCGCGCGTTAAGCCCCATCCCCTGCAGCGTGATTGCGAGCAGCCCGCTCGTCACCTGCTCGCCGCTGGCGACAACGACGTCATATTCCCGCGGATCGTAGAGCGACGCCGCCTCGCGGCAGAACTGCACCAGCCGATCGGTCTCGCCGGCCATCGCGGAAACGACGACGGCGACCTGATGACCGCGCTCCGCTTCGCGCCTCACGAGCCCTGCGACATGGCGGATGCGTTCGATGCCCGCCATCGAAGTGCCGCCGAACTTCATCACGATGCGGGCCATGACGGCGGGCTTAGGGAGCGGCTGCGATCAAGGCAAGGCGAGCCAATCGGGCAGGCTGTCGCCGGCGATCAGTGCCTCGACCCCGACCCGCTGCCGAACGACCGCCCAGCGATCTCCGTCGACCAGCACCTCAGGCGTCAGCGGCCGGCTGTTATAGGTGTTGGACATCGCCGCCGCATAGGCGCCGGCGGTGCGGAAGAGGACGAGGTCGCCCGCCTCAACCCGATCCATCTCCCGCGCGACCGCGAAGGTGTCGCCACTTTCGCAGACGGGACCGACAATCGTCGCCACCATGGACTCGCCGCTGGGCTCGGCCGCAAGAATGGCGTGCCAGGCATCATATAGCGCCGGGCGCATCAGATCGTTCATCGCCGCATCGACGATTACGAACGGATGTTCAGGGCCCGGCTTCAGGCGGATCACCCGGCTCAGCAATATGCCGGCATTGCCGACGATCATCCGTCCGGGTTCGAACACCAGCCGGCAGTGCCAGTCGCCAGCGACCCGCCGCACCATCGCGCCATAATCATCGGGGCCAGGCGGCGCCGGTTCGGCCGGATCATAATGTGCGGCGAGACCCCCGCCGAGATCGGCGACCGTGATATCATGGCCCGCCCCGCGCAGCTCGCCGATGAGGACGCCAACCTTCGCAAACGCCGCCGCCAGCGGATCGAGGCTGGCAAGCTGGCTGCCGATGTGGATGGCGACGCCCTGCACCTTGAGCCCCGGCAGATCGCGCGCCAGCGCGCAAGCGGCAACTGCCTCGCCGATCGGGATGCCGAACTTGTCAGCGGCGGCGCCCGTTGAAATTTTCGCATGGCTGCCGGCCACCACGTCGGGGTTGATACGGAAGGCGACGGCCGCTTCGCCGCCGACGTCGCGGGCCACCCGCGACAGCATCTCCGCCTCGGCGACCGATTCCAGGTTGAACTGGTAGAGGCCGCCGGAAAGGGCCGCCGCCATCTCCGCTTCCGTCTTGCCGACCCCGGAGAAGACAATCCGCTCCGGCGGCACGCCGGCGGTGCGGGCGCGGGCATATTCGCCGATGGAGACGATGTCGGCACCCAGGCCCTGCCGGGCGAGGGTTGCCAGTACCGCGACATTGGGATTGGCCTTCACGGCGAATGCGATCAGCGGATCGCCAAGCGGCGCCAGCACCTCCTCCAGTACTCCCGCATGGCGGACCATCGTCGCGGTCGAATAGACATAAACCGGCGTGCCGACCGCGGCCGCGATCCGTGCGAGTGGCACGTCCTCGCAATACATCTGGCCGTCACGGAACGCGAAATGGTCCATGGCTCGGCCCTTTCCTTCGACGCGCCCAAGTGCAAGGGAAAAGCGCATGGCCGGCGCGACCACCATCGACCCGAAGGAAGCTGCCCATTTCGGCTCTCTCGCCAATGACTGGTGGGATCCGAAGGGCTCGTCGGCGATGCTGCACAGGCTCAATCCGGTCCGGCTTGGATATGTGCGCGACCAGATCGATCGGCATTGGAATCTCGATCCTGCACTCCTGAAGCCGCTTGCCGGCAAGCGGGCGGCGGATGTGGGCTGTGGTGCCGGGCTTCTCGCAGAACCGCTGGCCCGGCTCGGCGGCCGCGTGACCGGCATCGACGCCGCACCGGAAAACATCGCGGCCGCCCGCGCGCACGCCGAGGGCCAGGGGCTGGCAATCGACTATCGGGTCGGCGACGTCGGGGCACTGGATGGCTCCTACGATCTCGTGACTTCTCTGGAGGTCGTGGAGCATGTCGCCGATGTACCGGCCTACCTTGCCGGCCTCGCTCGAGCGCTGGCACCGGACGGGCTGCTGATGCTTTCGACCCCGAACCGCACCGCCTGGTCGAAGCTGGTCATGATCCATATCGGCGAAGGCGCAGGGGCGATCCCCAAGGGCACCCACGAGTGGGACAGGTTCCTGAGACCCGAGGAGCTTCGGGGGCAGTTGACGGATTTGGGCCTGGCGGTCGCCGATGTGACCGGCTTGAGCTTCGGCCTTGGCCGCGGTTTCCAACTAAGCGGGGACCTGAGCCTGAATTATCTTGTCACAGCGCGCCGCGCCTAGCGCCGCTCGCGGCTCAATCGGGTCATCAGGATCGCCATCCGCGCAGCCTGGCGGGTCAGGCTGTCCAGCTCGACATATTCGCCTTCGGCATGCGCACCGCCGCCGGACACGCCGAGGCCAGCCAG
>JBFWUJ010000050.1:13405-16357 GCA_050247295.1 Sphingomonas sp.
CCCTTGTCATCGCCGATTCCAGGACCAGTCGCCCGATTGCCCTCCCGCGCGAAGCGCTGGAACGGGCTCGAAGGCTCGAACACGGTATCGAGATGGCCAATCAGCAGCAGCCGCTTGCCACGCCCGTCGCCCCGATGCTCGGCGATGAGGTGGCCGGCGCGGCCAGTCTCCTGCATATCCACCCATCGGACTGCGAAGCCCAGCGGCTCCAGCTCGGCACGCACCATCCTTCCCACCTCGGTCACGCCGGCGAGGTTGAAAGACCCGCTATTCTGATTGACCAGCCGTTCGAGCAGATCGACATGGCGGGCCGCCTCACTCTCGACGGTCGAAGCCATTTGCCGTTCGACGGGGGCCAGCTGCGCCGGTGCCGGAGCGGCCGCGATCATCGACAGCGCGACGAGGATAGGGATTCGCATACCCTCCGATCCCAAGCCCGATGGCTCCGGTCAAGCCGGCTGCGGCGTCCAGTTCCGGACAGCCTCTGTCCATCGGCGGACTCCCGATGGCAGAGCCAGTCGCAAAAATGCCACTTTTCCGCCCGTTCCCGCGTGGCACGGAGCTTGCTACCTTTGTCGCATAGACCTCGGGAGGGAAGAATGATCCGGCATTTCGTCATCGCAGCATCGACCGTCCTGCTCGCTTGTGCCGCGTCGCCGCCGGCGGTGGCGCAGCAGGTTCCGGAGCGCGTCGACTGGACGATCGCGCCTGCCGATCGGGATGGCGGCCAGATCCAGCTCTCGATCGGCTATCGCAGCGGTCGCGGCCGCAGCATGTGGAGCAATACGACGGATCTGTCCGAACTGGACGGTCTGACGTCCCAACAGCTCGCCGGTGACGGCTTGCCGATCCGCTTCCGGATCGTCCGCGAAGCCGGCCGCTTCGACTGCGAAGGCGTGGCCCGGCGCGGCAGAGGCGCGGGGGAATGCCGGTTCGAAGCCGATCCGGCCTTTGCCACCACCCTTTCCCGCCACCGCATTGCCGCGCCTACCCGCTCTCAAAGCTACAGTCTCGCCCTTGCCCGAGTCGGCATCGCGCTGATCGAAGAGCTTGGCCGGCAGGATTATCAGCGGCCTGAGGTCGATGATCTCGTCTCCGCCGGCGTTCACAGGGTCGACGTCGCCTATGTCCGCGGCATGGCCAATGCCGGCTATCGGGTCGGCACCGTCGATGGCCTGGTGCGGATGCGCATTCACAGGGTTACGCCTGACTATATCGAAGCGCTTGCCGCTGCCGGCTATCGTCCGAGCGCTGACATGGCGGTGCGGCTGCGCATTCATGGCGCAACGCCCGATTATATTCGTGCTCTAGCCGCCGCTGGAGGCACCGGTTATGGCACCGACGATCTGGTGAACATGCGCATCCACCGGGTTTCGCCGGAGTTTATCGGCGCGCTCAGATCAATGGGCTATGAGCGGCTGAGTGCGTCGCAACTGACCAGCATGCGCATCCATCGAGTCGAAGCAGACTTTATCCGCCGCATGAATGAAGCGGCAGGGCGCCGCCTGACGCCGGAGGAACTGGTATCGCGCCGGCTGCGGCCCGATCGCTTTGGCGGACTCTAGCCCCCGCCGACGTTGAATTCGAGGAACAGGCCGAGACCGCCCGAGAATTGGTCGCGCGAACCGAGTTGACGAACGATCGGTGAATCGGCGGCGTCGCCGATCAGCCGATCGTAGCCGGCATAACCGAACAAGCCCCAGTTGCGGCCCAGACGCTGGGTCAGGCCTGCTCGCCCGCCGATCGCGTAGAAGCCGCTGCGGGGATTGTAGGCGGTAAGCCCGGCCGCCGGAATCGCGGCGGGCACCCCGAAATAGGCATCGTGGAAATCATTGTCGGCCCAGTGCACCCGCGGCCCGATCGAAAAGATGGTGTTGTCGCCGTCACGGATGATGAAATCTGCGGCGATGTTGCCGACCAGCCCGTCATGCCCGCCAATGCCCTGTCGCAGCTCACCGCGCAGCCGAAAATTCTCGCCGAGAAACGCCTGGACGAAGCCACCCACCTCCACGGTCAGGCCCACATCGCCGACCGGAGCGCCGACATCGTCTTCGTCACGCCCGGCGGTAAGCCGTCCGACCGGACCGAAATTGAAGCTGCTGTCCTGACCGAGCAGGCCGATGCCGAAGCTGTCGTCAGGCGCTTCGAACGGCATCGGACGCCCCTCGCGGCGGAGGCCGAAATTGGGTAGCGGGAAGATGCTGTGGTCGTTCGAGCCATAGAATTTCGGCGCGATCTGCGCGCCACCGCCGACGGTGACGGTCCAGCCCCGGCCCTCTTGTGCGACGGCGGGGGCGGCGATGGCGAGGGCGATGACGGTGATGCCGAGCGTTGCTTTTCTCATGGCGGCCTCAACGGGCTATTCGGCATTTCGTTGCGGAGGCTTGACGAAAAACCATCCGCCACCGCGCCCAAGCCGGAATATTACTCGAATTCCAGGATGATGGCATCAACCGCCAGGCTCTCGCCGGCATGCGCGGAGACCGTCTTCACAAGCCCGGCCTTTTCCGCGCGGAGGATATTCTCCATCTTCATCGCTTCAACGACGGCGAGCGGCTGGCCAGCCTCCACATGATCGCCCTCGCCGACGTGCAATGCCGTGAGCAGGCCCGGCATCGGCGCGATCAGGAACTTCGACAGGTCCGGGGGGACCTTCTCGATCATGTGCCGCGACAGGCCGGCAACATGCCTCGGCAGCACCTCCACCAGATGGCTCGCGCCATGACTGCCCAACCGCCAGCGCCGGCCCGCCCGCGCGATCTGCGCGATATGCGGACGGCCATCGACCTCGCCCTTGAAGCGGAGCTGGCCAGGCGTCCAGGCGCCCAGGATTTCGTGCGGCTGCGCCTCCCCCTCGCGATGGATGAGCGTGGCGCCCTTGGCGCTTTCGACCTTTAGCGCGTGTTCCTGGCCGGCGATCCGGACGATCAGATCGCTGGCCTTGTCCGCCCG
>JBFWUJ010000051.1:0-16346 GCA_050247295.1 Sphingomonas sp.
TAGCCGCCGGCCTGGACGGCGCGCTGGAAGCCGGGGCCCCGGGTGCTGGCGCGGGTGGATTGCGCGGCCTGGAGATGGGCGAAGGGGTCCTCGTTCTGCGACCAGTTGGCGCGCCACAGGCTGGCGCCGCCGGTCATCGTCGTTTCCTCCTCCACATGGGCGGTGGGGAGCTCGGCGACGAAGCGGCTGGGGATCGAGCTGGTCCACTGGCCGTAGATGCGGCGATTGGCGGCGTGCAGGATGACGCAGCGGCGCCGGGCGCGGGTGATCGCGACATAAGCGAGGCGGCGCTCCTCCTCCAGCGCGGCGTTGCCGCCTTCGTCGAGCGCGCGCTGCGAGGGGAAGACGCCTTCCTCCCAGCCGGCCAGGAAGACGGCGCCGAATTCCAGCCCCTTGGCGGCGTGGATGGTCATGATCGTGACCTTCTCGGTCTCCGCATCCGCATCATTGTCCATGACCAGGCTGACATGTTCGAGGAAGCCGCCGAGCGTTTCATAGTCTTCCATCGCGCGGGCGAGCTCGGCGAGGTTTTCGAGGCGGCCGGAGCTTTCGACCGAGCGATCCGCCTGCAGCATCGCGGTATAGCCGCTTTCGTCCAGCACCAGGCGGGCGAGATCGGGATGCTGCATCTCCTCCAGCTTGGAGCGCCAGCGGGCGAAATCGCCGACGAGATTGCCGAGGGAGCGGCGGGCGGCGCCGGTCAGCTCGTCGGTGTCGAGGATGCCGGCGGCGGCGAGGGAGAGCGGGATCTGCTCGGCGCGAGCGAGCTGGTGCAGCTTGGCGATCGCCTTGTCGCCAAGGCCGCGCTTGGGCGTGTTGACGATCCGCTCGAAGGCCAGGTCGTCGGCCGGCTGGGCGATGACCCGCAGATAAGCGAGGGCATCGCGGATCTCGGCCCGTTCGTAGAAGCGGAAGCCGCCGACGATTCGGTAGGGCATGCCGATGGCGATGAACCGGTCCTCGAACTCGCGGGTCTGGAACTGGGCCCGGACGAGGATCGCCGCATCGTCGAGCCGGCCGCCCCGGTGCTGCAACGTCTCCAGCTCGTCGCCGACACGGCGCGCCTCCTCCGGCCCGTCCCAGATGCCGATCACCTGCACCTTGGCGCCTTCGCTGCCCTCGTCGTCCTTGACCTCGGTCCACAGCTCCTTGCCGAGGCGGCCGGCATTGTTTGCGATCACCCCGGAGGCGGCGGCGAGGATGTGCGGGGTGGAGCGGTAATTCTGCTCCAGCCGGATGATCCTGGCGCCCGGAAAATCGGTTTCGAAGCGCAGGATGTTGGAGACCTCGGCGCCGCGCCACGAATAGATCGACTGATCGTCGTCGCCGACGCAGCAGATGTTCCTGTGGCTCTGGGCGAGCAGGCGGAGCCACAGATACTGGCTCTGATTGGTATCCTGATATTCGTCGACGAGGATATATTTGAAGCGCTGCTGATAGGTTTCGAGGACGTCGCGGTGGGTCTTCAGGATCACCAGCATGTGCAGCAGGAGATCGCCGAAATCGCAGGCGTTGAGATCGCGCAGGCGGGCCTGATAGACGGCGTAGAGCCTGGCGCCCTGGCCGTTGGCATAGGCCTCCGCCTCGCCGGCATCGATCTGGCTCGGCACCAGCCCCTTGTTCTTCCAGCGGTCGATCATGCCGGCGAGCAGCCGCGACGGCCAGCGCTTCTCGTCGATATTGGCGGCGAGGATGAGCTGCTTCAGCAACCGGAGCTGATCGTCCGTGTCGAGGATCGTGAAATTGCTCTTGAGGCCGACCAGTTCGGCATTGCGGCGCAGCATCCGGGCGCCGATCGAATGGAAGGTGCCGAGCCAGGGCATGCCCTCCACCGCCTCGCCGACCTGCCGGCCGACCCGCGCCTTCATCTCGCGCGCCGCCTTGTTGGTGAAGGTGACGGCGAGCAGCTCGGACGGCCAGGCCTTGCGGGTATAGAGCAGGTGGGCGAGGCGGGCGGTGAGCGCCGCCGTCTTGCCGGTGCCGGCCCCGGCGAGGACCAGCACCGGGCCTTCGGTGGTCAGCACCGCCTCCCGCTGCGGCGGGTTGAGGCCGGCGAGATAGGGCGGTTCGGTGGCGGAAGGCGGCGCGGTCACCCGTGAACAGCTAGGGAACGAAGCGCCGCCCGGCAACCCGGCGCGGGCTCAGCTCTGATCGTCGACCGGAGCGCCGGGGCCGTTCGACTTGATCGAATCGATGGCGTTCTGGGCGCCGGCCTTGGACGAATAGCCCTCGGTCCAGAAGATCGATTCCGAATTGTAGCTGAAATAGGCGCGATACTCGCCCTTGGCGTCCTTCTTGATGATGAACTTGTGCGCCATGACAGACCCTCCACTGGCTTTGCGGTGCGTCGACCCTAACATGGGTTAGCAGCGCTGCAAGCGCTCATGCTGCCCGCAGCAGGGTGACAAGCGCCTTGCCGAAGCGGCGTTCGACGACCGGCGCCAGGGTGGGCGGAAAGGCAAGGCTTTCGCCCTCCGTTTCGATGCCGACCCAGCCGCCCGAAGCCAGCCAGCCGCCGTCGCCGATCCGGTCGAGCGCCGCCTGAGCGAGGCCCGAACTATAAGGCGGATCGGCGAGGATCAGGTCGCAGGGGAGCGCCGGCGGCATCGCATGTTCGGCCGGCTGGACGCGGATCTCGGCCCGGTCGGCGGCCCCGAACGCCCCGACATTGGCGCGCAGCATGTCGGCGGCGGCGCGGTCCTTTTCGACGAACAGGCAATGCGCGGCGCCGCGCGACAGCGCCTCGAGCCCAAGCGCACCGGAGCCGGCGAACAGATCGGCGACCCGGAGGCCTTCAAGAGAGCCCAGCCGGCTGACCAGCATCGAGAACAGGCCTTCGCGGGCGCGATCGCTCGTCGGGCGGGTGCCCCGGCCCGGCGGCGCGCGCAATGGCCGGCGGCGCCATTCGCCGGCAATGATCCTCATCTGAGACCCTTGCGGAATAGGATCAGGTCGTGCTGGCGCACCTCTGCGACCGCGCCGGCCGCAAGATCCGCGAGTGGAAAGGGTCCGTAGGCGGTGCGGATCAGGCGGGACACTTCGAGCCCGAGATGTTCGAGGACCCGGCGGACCTCGCGATTCTTGCCCTCCTTCAGCTTCATCTCGATCCACTGGTTGCGCCCGGTCCGGCGCTCCAGATTGGCGTCGATCGGGCCGTAACGGACACCCTCGATCTCGATCCCCTCGATGAGCGATTCCAGCCGCTCCTGGCTGGTCGTGCCGAAGGCCCGGGCGCGATAGGTCCGTTCGATGCCGCTGGCCGGCAGTTCGAGCCGCCGCTTCAGTTCGCCGTCCGTGGTGAGCAGCAGCAGGCCTTCCGTGTTCATGTCGAGCCGGCCGACCGGCATGACGCGCGGCAGGCCGCGCGGCAGCCGATCGTAGATCGTCGGTCGGCCCTTCGGATCGCGTTCGGTGGTAAGCAGGCCGCGGGGCTTGTGGTAGCGGAAGAGGCGGGCGGGCGCGGGTTCGCGGACCGGCCGGCCGTCGACGGTGACCCCGCTCAGCGAAGTGAGGAGGGTCGCCGGCTTTTCGACCTTGTCGCCGTTGATCGCGATCCGGCCCTCGGCGATCATTCGCTCGATCTCGCGTCGCGAGGCGATGCCGGCGCGGGCGAGAAGCTTGGCGATGCGCTGCGGTTCGCGGCTGTTCGACATCGATCCTTCGTCCATCCGATGCGATTTCGCGCCGACATGCTTGCGGGCGGGGCACCGGTTTCCAATCCGGTCGTTACGATAGCGACCAACAGGGAGGGCGCGCCCTACATGCTCTTCGGCAAGCAAGAAAGGCTGATCCGCCGGATCATGATCGTCGAGGACGAGCCGCTGGTCGCGTTCGACAACGAGCACGGGCTGACCGACGCCGGCTATGAGGTGGTGGCGACAGTCGATTCCCGCGCCGCCGCGATCGCCATTCTCGCCCGCGAGACGCTGGATCTCGTGCTCACCGATATCGGGCTGCACGGCGACGGCGATGGCCATGACGTGGCGCGGGCGGCCCGCGACAAGGGGGTGCCGGTCCTGCTCGTCACCGCCCAGTGCAGCGACGAGGGGCGGGCGCTGGCGCTGGGCTGGCTCGCCAAGCCCTATTCGATCGCGGTGCTGGAGCAGACGCTGGTGGCGCTGGACCGGGTGCTGCAGGGCCGGACGCCGCGCCGGCTGCCCACTGGCCTGACCCTGTTCGCGCCGGCCTGAGCCGGGGTGACGCGCGTCGGAACCTAAGCGATCGCGCGATCAACCTGATCGTGGAACGCGCGGATGCCGGATTCCAGCGTCCCCAGGGTCAGCGTTTCGAGCGAGCCCGAGGAGAGCCCGTTCTGGCCCAGCGCCGCGGCGCGATAATCCTCACCGCCGAACACGCCTTCGTCGAGCAGGGTCCAGCTCTTTTCCCAATGCTCGATCTCCTCGTCGCTCTGCGGCGGTTGCGGGATCAGCATGAAATCCTCGACCAAGGTACGGCCGACATCCTGCGGCATCAGCACCATCAGGTTCACATAATCCGGGCTCATGATCATGATCGTCGCCGGGAAAAGCTGATAGGCGAAGGTGATCACCGCCCTGAGTTCCGGCCAGTGCTCGTGATCGATCTCGTGCAGATATTCGTTGCGGCCGACCGCCGAGCGCTGGTGGATGCCCAGGCTGTCGGCGACGCTGATCCCGTCGGTGAAGAAACGGGCGATCGTCTGCGCGTGCAGCCGCTGGACATGATAGCCTTCGAGGAAGGCGTCCATAATCAGTTTCCAGTTCGAGGCGACGTCGTGGGTGCGGCGGCGGAAGAGATGGTGGCTGGCGAGATCGAAAGCCTCGAATTCGGGCGCCAGGCCGATCGCGTCGGCGAAGTCGGTGGGCTGGCGCGCGAACCAGATCAGGCCGCCCGCCTCGACGTTCGGCAACTCGAGCAGATGATGGTCGGCCTTGTCCAGACCCGGGAAGGTATCGGGGCGCGGCAATGCCGCGAGGGCGCCGTCCGGCGTATAGGTCCAGGCATGATAGGGGCAGACGATGCGAGGGCATTTCGTCACGTCGCCGCCTTCGATCAGCCGGGTGCCGCGATGCCGGCAGACATTCCAGAAGACATGCGCGATGCCCTGTTTGTCACGGGTCAACAGCAGCGGGATGCCGAAGCCGTCATGGGCCACGGCCATATTGTTTTCGGGCAGCAGCGCGGAGGGTGCGATCACCGTCGGCAGCCGATCGAACAGCTTCGCCTTTTCAGCCGCGAAACGGCCCGGATCGGTATACACGCTCGCCGGGACATGGGTGATGGTATCGCCGGTGGTCGGCGCGCCCGACGCAAGCCGCCGCGCGAGCGCGAGCTGGCCTTCGGTCGGCCGCCTCCGGATCGGCATATCCATGCCCCCAATTCATGCGCCTGACGCGAACGCAAGGCAAGTTCCGGCGATGCCGTAGGGACTAGTCGGCGGGTTCCGAGTCGTTACAAGCGAGATATGAGCGAAACGACCACGCCCGCGCCGCCAAGCTGGCGCGACATGCTGCCCGCCGGGGTGCGCCCCTATACGGAGAAGGCGCCGCTTGCCGCCTTCTTCGTCGGAGTCTCCTCGGGCTTCCCGTTCGCGATGATCGGGGCGACGCTGACGACGCGGTTGGCGCAGGACGGGATCACCAAATCGACCGTCACCACCTTCGCGCTGGCCTTCCTCGTCTACAATCTCAAATGGATCTGGGCCTGGATGGTGGACGGGGTGCGGATTCCGCTGCTCAGCGCGCTTGGCCAGCGGGTGTCCTGGCTGATCGCCGCCGGGCTGTTCGTAATGGCCGCGACAGCCAATCTGGCGTTTCAGGATCCGTCCGCCAACATCTTGCAGACCGCAGTGGCGGCGGTCCTGCTTGGCGTCGCCGGCGCGACGTTCGACATCGTCATCGACGCCTACCGGATCGAGCTGCTGGAGCCACGGCAGCTCGGCGTCGGATCGGGCATGTCGCAATATGGCTGGCGGATCGGCTCGGTCGCGGCCGGGGCGCTGGCGCTCGTGCTCGCGGCAAGGGTGGGCTGGGAATGGGCCTATATGGCCTGCGCCGTCTTCGCCTTGCCGGCGATGCTGACCGGCCTCATCGTCGGCGAGCCGGAACGGCATCGCGAGCCGACGGTCCGCAAGGGCATCGCCGCGACCATGGTTTCGATCTGGGGCCCGTTCGCAGAGTTCCTGAAGCGCAAGGGCGCGATGCTCGTGCTGCTCTTCATCCTGCTGCACAAGATCGGCGACACGCTCGCCAATCTCGTCCTGCGGCTGTTGCTCAACGATATGGGCTACAGCAATGACGAGATCGCCATCTGGGACGTCGGCGTCGGCTTCTGGGCCTTCCTGGTCGGCATCTTCATCGGCGGCATCCTCTATGCGCAGATCGGGATGAAGCGATCGGTGCTGCTGGCGCTGATCCTGATGGGCGTGTCCAACGCCAGCTTCGCGCTGCTCGCCATTCACGGCCATTCCAACCTCGGCCTCGCGGCGACGATGGCGTTCGAGAATTTCTCCAGCGGGATCGGCGGCGTCGTCGTCGTCGCCTATTTCTCGGCGCTGACCGATCTGCGGTTCACGGCATCCCAATATGCGCTGATCTCGGCCGCGGCGAGCATCGTCGGCCGGCTGCTGACCGGCACGACGGCCGGCGCCATTGTCGAGGGAATCGGGTTCGTGAACTTCTATTGGCTCACCGTCGTCGCCGCGGTGCCGGGAATCGTCCTGTTCTGGTGGATGAGCAGGGCGGGCCTGATCGATGCCTCGATCGGCACCGCCGGCAAGGAAGGCGAGGGCGACGCCCGGGCAGCCGGTCAGGCCGGCGGCTGATCGTTGGCGCGGAGCACCTCGCCGGCAAGGTAGAGCGAGCCGATGACCAGGACGAAGGGCGGCGCGTCCGGCTGCGCTTCGGCGGCGATCGCGCGCAGCGCCGCCTGCACGTCGTTCGAAGGGATCGCCTGAAGGCCGGCAAGGCGGGCGATGGAGGCGAGCGCGTCCGGGCCATGATGATCGTGGCCGGGGACCGGCACCGTTTGCAGGCGGGCGCCCGAGCCTTCGAACGGCGCGAGGATGCCGGCGGCGTCCTTGTTCGAGAGCAGGCCGCAGATCAGATGGAGCGGCCGGCCGCGCGCCGCATCGACCGCGAACCGGGCGACGGCACGCGCCGCGCCCGGATTGTGGGCGCCATCAAGCCATAGTTCGGCGTCCGGCGGCAGCAGGTTGCGCAGCGGCCCGGCGGCGAGCCGCTGAAGCCGGGCCGGCCAGTCGGTCCAGGCCATCGCGGCCAGCAACGCCGTGTCGGGAATGGCCAGCCGGTTCTGATGACGCAGCATCGCGACCGCCAGCGCCGCATTGTCGGCCTGATGCCGACCTGGCAGCCGGGGCAGGGGAAGATCGAGCATGCCTCCGTCGTCGCGATAATGGAGGCGCCCGCCGCGCCGCGCCGTCGACCAGTCGCTCCCCTGCGGGAACCAGCGGGCGCCAGCCTTCGCCGCGGTCTCGCCGACCTTCGCCGCCAGGCGGCGCGGGTAAGCGAAGGTGACGAGCGGCGCGCCGGCCTTGGCGATGCCTGCCTTTTCCGCCGCGATCTGGGTGATGCGCCTGCCGAGAAAGGCGTGGTGATCGTGGCCCAATGCGGCGATGCCGCAGACGAGCGGTGCTTCGATCACGTTCGTGGCATCGAGCCGGCCGCCGAGCCCGACCTCGACGATGCAGGCGTCGGCGGGCGCGCGGGCGAAGGCGAGGAAGGCGGTGGCCGTGGTCGCCTCGAAGAAGCTGATCTCCATCCCGTTCGCGGCGTCGAGGGTTTCGGCGAGCAGGGCGGCGAGGGCGTCGTCGTCGATCAGCGCGCCGGCGAGGCGGATCCGTTCGTTGAAGCGCACGAGGTGGGGGCTGGTATAGACATGGGCCGTGAGGCCCGCCGCTTCGATCGCCGCGTGCAGGAAGGCGCAGGTCGATCCCTTGCCGTTGGTACCGGCGACGTGGAGAACCGGCGGCAGCGCGCGCTGCGGATCGCCGAGGCGGGCGAGCAGTGCGGCGATCCGCTCCAGCCCCAGAATGTCGCGGCCGGGCGACAGGCCGGCCAGCCGGTCGAGCTGAGCCTGGACGCCGGGATGATCGGACGCGGCGCGGTCGGCCAGGGCTCAGGCGGCCTTCTTTTTCTTGGCCGGCGTCAGATAATCGAGCAGCAAAGCGAGCTGTCGGCGCAGATCCTTGCGCTGGGCGACCATGTCGACCATGCCGTGCTCGCGCAGATATTCGGCCCGCTGGAAGCCGGGCGGCAGCTTTTCCCGGATCGTCGATTCGATCACCCGCTGGCCGGCGAAGCCGATCAGGGCGCCCGGCTCGGCGATCTGCACGTCGCCGAGCATCGCATAAGAGGCGGTGACGCCGCCGGTCGTCGGATCGGCGAGGATGACGATATACGGAAGGCCGGCTTCCTTCAGTTCGGCGATCGCGACCGTTGCCTTTGGCATCTGCATGAGGCTGAGAATGCCCTCCTGCATCCGGGCGCCGCCGGCGGCGGTGATGACGACATAGGGGCATTTGTCCTCGATCGCGGCGCGGGCGCCGGCGACGAAGGCGGCGCCGACCGCCATCCCCATCGAGCCGCCCATGAACGCGAAATCCTGCACCCCCATGACCAGCCGGCGGCTTTCGATCGAGCCGCGCGCGTTGATGAAGGCGTCGCTCTCGCCGGTCGCCGCGCGGGCCGCCTTGATGCGATCGGTATAGCGCTTGGAATCGCGGAACCTGAGCGGATCTTCCTTCACCTGCGGCGGCGGCAGGACGGTGTAGCCCGGATCCAGCAGCTGCTCGAAGCGCTGCTTCGGGCCGATCCGGCCATGATGCTCACAGCGCGGGCAGACGAACAGGTTTTCCTCATATTCCTTGAGGAAAACCATCGCCTCGCATTCCGGGCATTTGTGCCACAGCGTCTCCGCCGTCTCCCTTTTGGGGAGGAAGGGGATCTTGTTGCGGACACGGGTCAGCCAGGACATTCGAAAAGGCTCCTTGGAGGGCGCGAATTAGGCGCGGCGGCGCGCGATGTCCACCGCGGGACGGGTCGCTTGACCCGGCGTGCGGGGAGGCAGATAGTCCGGCCTCGCCCATGGGCGCCGTATCGAGCGAAGGGAGGATCGGATGCCGGTAATTCCGAATGGCGGAGGCGGGAACCAAGCCCCCACAACTGGCGGCGTCCCCGCCCAGCCGGGAGGTCCGCGACTGGTCGAGGGCGGCCTGCCGCGGGGCGGCGCACAGCGGCAGGACATCCAGGGGAGCGCATCACTCGAACAGGATGCGGGCGATTCCTCACCCGCTCCCGAGGCGACGGTATAGGATCGGGGACGGGTTCACGCGCAGGCCCTTGATATCCGGCAAGACGGATACCCTAGCGCCGGGTGACGGCTATCCCAGTCGCCCGGCGACATAAGCAATTCCGGCGAGGGCGGCCAACCCGGCAACGGCAATCAGAAGGATGGCCCAAGGGCTGCGATCGGGCGGCGGTCCGCCTCCATTCTGGATGACAGGATCATAGTCATACCGATTGCCTTGCCCGGAAATCCTGAGATTGTAGATAAAGCGCTTCTTCAAGTTTCGCGGGTTTGGGTTCTCGACCGTCAGCCTCGTTCTATCTTCATCAAGAGAAATTTCGAAGCCATCTGCAACAAAGTAATTTTTGGGACAATCTCGTTTCGGGTTGTTTCCAAGAACGATCCATATCGGTCCATCCGCTGAAGTGCCGTGACGAGGAGGATCATTTATTTCGTCAAATTTCAAATCCTGTTGTATATGGTCTTTCAGTTTGAATCTTATCTTGAAAATCTCATCATCATTAGTCCATATGATACCATCCTTCAGTCTTTGATGAGTGTCGCCGATTTCCTGTTCAAGTCGGTGCTTAATCTTTCCACCATCTCTATAAACATGGACTTTGATCCGGACGTCGGGGCGTGCTCGAGTTTCAATCTCTTTGTCTTCGGGTTCTGACACGTCTTTTCTCCCCTCTCTCAACGTTGTCTTTCCACTGCGTAAATCGGGTGACGGTATCCAATTTCGTCCAGCCAGCGCGCGATGCCCTCGGCTTCTTCGTTGCGACCGAGTCGGCGGAGAAGAATGAAGCGGAGCACACGCTGCATTAGCGACGGATTCTGCTCGGAGAGCGCGACGAGCCCGGATTGCCACGCAAGACGCGCCGCGTCGGGATTGCGCAGAGCAGCCTGTTGATCGCCCTCGATCAGCCGGGCGCGGGCAAGCGACCAGCCTCGATCGCGCGTGGGCAGTTGAGCGCCTCGCGAAGCGTTGAGGCTGCCCGCCCGCCGAACCAACGCCAGCGCCTCGGCGGGATAGCCTTGCGCGGCAGCCAGTTGCCCACGCAAGATCAGGCAGTCTCGTAAACCTCTTCTCCATGATTGGACGCTGGCATCCCGCGCCGCGAGTTGCTGCGCTCCAGCACAGCCCGAACGCGCAGCTTGCCCCGCCTCGTCGCGCCGGTTGGCCAGTAACAATAGCTCGCCGAGGTCGGTCTCCACCGAGGCGGCGCTATGCAACCACTCCATATTGGCCGGGTCGCGTTCCCGCAGGCCTTGAGCCCGGGATTGTGCTTCGCGAAGGTAGCGCAAGCCGGTCTCGATATCGCCACGCGAAGCGAAGAGGCGGCTCAGCGCACGGCGGCTGGTTACCGATGGCCGGGTGATCGAGACGTCGCTGGCGTTCCGGGCTGCCGCCCTGTCGAGCAGTCGGACCTGGCGCTCACGGATTGCGATCGCCTCTTCCAAGCGCCCCACCTGTTCGCGTGCGTCGGCAAGATAGGCGAGCGCGTTCGATTCCATGTCCAGATATTCGGCATTGGTCGGAGTCGAGGCGCGCAACTGCTCGGTCGCCGCCAGCACGGCACCAAAGGCTCGCTCGGCCTGCGCGTAGCTTCCGCCCTCATAGAGAACCAGACCGAGATTGGTGTCGGCATAAATGGCTTCGAGCCGCCATTCCGGCCGTGACGCATCGATCGCCAGCAGCCTTCCGGCGAGCGCGCGATATCTGCGGAAGCCTGCCTCCGCCTCGCGCGCTCCGCCGCGTTGATGGTCAATCGACGCCACCCAGAACACGTTCTGCGCATGATCGAAGATGCGCTGGGCGTCGTTGGGGGCCCGCCGCAGCGCCTCCTGCGTTCCCGCGAGCGCCTCGCGGTAGCGCGCCAGAGCGGCGTCGAGATCGCCGCGGCGATTGGCGATTTCGCCGATCAGGGTGAGGGCGCGGGCGCGCTGCAGCAGCGCCTCGTCGCTGAGATCGGCGCTGTCCTGACCCTGATAATAGCCGAGCACCCGCGAGCCGACCGCATCGAGCACGTCGAGGCGGCCGACCGGTTCGAGCCGGGTCCTGAGATCGCCGAGCATGAAGCCGACCAGCGCTTCGGCCTGCTCGCGCTGATGCCGCGCCTCATTCCGGGCCTGAATCGCCAGCGTCGCCATGCCGGTCATGATCAGCATGCCGACGATCGCCACCGCCGCGATCAGGGTCAGCCGTTTCTGCCGCCGCTGCGCCTCGCGGCGCACGATCTCGTCCAGCGGTACGCCGAGCATGCCGGCGACCAGCTTCATCAGCCCGAGCGGCTTGCCGTCCCCCCCTTCGCGCAGATCGGCGGCGATCGGCTCGTTGCGCTCGCCGGTCGGCTGCCCCTCGGCATCGAAGCGCTGGCGCAGGCTGGGCGGAAAGCATTCCTCCGCTTCACGCCCCGGTTGCTCGCTGGCGAACGGCTCGCCGTCGAGGATGGCGGCGAATATCCGCCCGTCCGGGTGCAGTTCCTTGAATGTGACGATCTCGGCTTCGATCCAGCGCGACCGGGTGGCGGCCGGCGAGCAGAGGACGATCAGGAACCGGGAAGCGGCCAGCGCCGTCCTGATTTCCGCCGACAGGTCATCGGCGGCGGCCAGCTCCTCGCGGTCGCAAAATACTGGCGCGAGGCGCCGGGTGACGGGGCCCGACGGGGTCGAGCGGCCGATCATCCCCTTCGGTACGCGATAGTCTTCCAGCGCGCGGTGCAGCCACTCCGCCGATTGCCGATCGCGGTGGCTGTAGCTCAGGAAGGCCCAATATTCGCGGGCGCCGGCCATTCAGGCGAGATCGCGCTGGCGAGCGAATGGCTGAAGCGATGAAGCCGTACCGGACCGACCGCCCATGCCCCGCACCCCGATGCATTGCAGGCCGTGCCCCGCGGGGCCGGCTGCGAACAGCCTACGCCGCCTGCGGTGATTGTCCATCCCCCGCGCCGCGACGGCGCGTCACCGGATTAGAGCGTCGCCTCGATCGCCCGCGCCGCCCGGTCCGGATCATCGGCCTGAGTGATCGGCCGGCCGACGACCAGGACCGAGGCGCCGTTGTCCAGCGCCTCGCGCGGTGTCGTGACCCGTTTCTGATCGCCGGCATGAGCATCGGCGGGGCGGACTCCGGGGACGACGAAGAAGCCCTCCGGCCAGGCAGCTTTCGCCGCCGCCACTTCGGCGCCGGAACAGACGACCCCATCCAGCCCCGCGTCGCGGGCGAGTGCCGTGAGACGCCGGACATGATCGTGGGCATCGCCATTGACCCCCGTGGACGTGAGATCGACCTCGTCAAGGCTGGTCAGCATCGTCACCGCGACAACCTTCGTGCCCTTCGGCGCCGCGGCCTTGGCATCCTCCAGCATCGCCCGGCCGCCGCCGGCATGAACGGTGAGGATCGCCGGCTCCAGCGCGTGCAGCGCCTGCACCGCCTTGCCGACGGTGTTCGGAATGTCGTGCAGCTTGAGATCGAGGAAGATGGGCAGCCCGAAATGCGCCATCTCGCGCACCCCGGCCGGGCCGTTGGCGCTGAAGAATTCGAGTCCGAGCTTTAGGCCGCCGACATGGTTGCGCACCGTCTTCGCCAGTGCCTCGGCACGCTCCAGATCCGGCGTGTCGAGGGCAACGAAGATCGGGCTCGTCATGCGTTCGTCCGCGGCTTCGGATCGGGCGGCGCGGGGGCGTTGCGGACCGGCGGCATGTTGGCGACCACCCCGCCTTGCGTCTCCAATCGCCGGCGCAGCGACCAATTGCGCGCGGCATAGACGATCAGCGTGGGCAGGAAGCCGAGGAGGAAGGCGCCGAGCAGCAACACCGGCAGCTTCACATCGGCCTGCAGGCCGCCCCAGAGGTTGATCGTCACCACCGTCCAGTTGGTGATCGAGAAGAGCAGGAAGCCGACGGCGATGGCGACCCAGAACAAAGTCCTAATGAACTGCATGGGCCCTCCTTCCTAGAATTCCCGCGCCGCGTCCAGCATTCAGCCGATTTCCCGCATCAGCTGCTCGAACAGGTCGGGCACTGCCTTCAGCCGGCCTCGCTCCTCGGCGAGGATGGCGCGGAACGTGTCGCGCTTCAGCGCCCTGATCCATTGCGGATCGAGGGTGATGTCATCCGGCAAGGCCGTGATGACGATATCGATCAGCCGGTCCGCGCCATGCAGGCGGCCCCAGAGATAATCGTTCTCCCGATAGGCGCGGCTGAAGAAGGCGCCGAAGCTGTTGAACTGGATTCCCTTGAGCGTCGCCGTGGTGCCGCCCTTGCGGATCGCCACCGCGTCGTCGGGCGAGATGCGGTCGACCTTGATCGGATCGAACTCGTCGAGCCCCTCGCCCTGAAGGAGCGGCAGCGTCGCGACATCATAGAAGGGATAGCCGAGATAGTTGAGCAGCAGCGATCGCCGATCCGCCTTGTCGAGCGTTTCGAGAGCGGCGGCCAGGTGCTCGTCGGTTTCCCGGTCGAGCGGCCGTAGATCGAGCAGGCTGGCAAGCGCGTCCAGCGCCGGCTGCGGCGCCTCCTCGACATGCTCGAACGCTTGCCGGGTGTTGGCATCGGTACTGCGCGGCTCGCGCATATGATAATGGACCAGCATCTCGTTCAGCAGAGCGCGGACCCGATCCCGTTCCTCGTCCGATCCCTCCATCGTCTCGGAGAGATGGGTGAGGTGGCGAACGACGAAACGCAACCGGCGGGTGCGGAACGCCATGTCGAAATCGCGCAGAAAAGCGATCACCTCATCGCCGAGCCCGTCCGCCTTGACCGCCTCGGGTGCGGTCAACCCGGCCTCGGCCATGGCCCGCCAGATCGCCCGGCGCACCCGGTCCCTGCGGGTCTTGTCGCCGCCGCCCGACAGGCGGAAGATCATGCTGGCCGCGTCTTCGGCCACGGTCGCCAGCTTCAGATGCGCATAAGCCGCATAAGCGTAGCCGGCCGCCTTGGCGGCGAGATTGTTGGCCTTGGACCGCCAGGCGCCGAGCCGCTTCGCCGTCGGACTCAGAAAGAAGAAGGCGGTGCCGAGCGCGTCCTCAATCGCCTCTTCGACCTCGGGGCGCATCGCGCGGATGATCCGCCGCTGGCGGCGGATCCGGCTGGAGAGGCGATCGATGGTCTCCAGATTGTCGCGTATCGGCTGTTCGCGGGGAATATCGGAAAGGGCGCCGATGACGGTAGCGACGAAGCCCGGCGGTTCATCGGCGTTGCCGCCGCCCAGATTGACGCTGCGCCGCCCCGGCTTGGGATCGATATAGATGAAGCGCCGATCGACCTCGCGCCGGGCCGGACGGCGGCTGAGTGCCGCGATGCAGGGACGGAAGGGCGCGTTGGCGAGCACCGAGCCGTCGATCAGGATGGCATCGTCATAGTCGCCGGCGGCGGCCCGGCCGGGCAGGGCGCGCGCGAGGAAGGTATCGCGGCCAGGCCATTTTCGGCCGCGCTCCGCCAACACCTTGTCGAGTTCGCCGACCGCGAACGGCGGAAAGGCGCCGGGGAAGCTGGCCGTTGCGCGGGCGGCGAAGGTGAGTTCGATCGGATCGGCGAAGGGCAGATTGTCGTCGCCCTTGTCCTGGAACGACAGCGTCACCCGATGCTCGCGCTCCACGACCTCCGGCGGGGAATTTAGCTGCAGCCGCTGCGGATGGCCGCGAAAATCGGTGACGGTCACGAACAGGTCGAGCGGTTGATAGACGGGCAGCAGCGGTTCCCCCGGCGGCGCTTTCGCCATCGCCTCGAAGGCGTCCAGCAGCAAATGGGTGAAGCGTGGCCCGCCAAACGGCGGCGACAGCCAGCGGGAGCGGACGAAATTGGCCAGCTTGCCGCGGATTTCGTCGCGCTGTTCCTCATCCACCGTCGCCGCGATCGCACCCGAGCGCCGCGACAGCATCCAGGCGAACGGCACCGCGACCGATTTGGCGACCCGCGAAACGAAGCCGGATTCAGAATCGAGCAGTTCGTCGACATCGGCCGATTCCAGCCACAGGTCGGTCAGTGGATCGAGCGGCTGGCCGGTGACGATCGCGTGGCTCAGGAACACCGCGTTGATGCCGCCGGCGCTGGCTCCGGCGAGGATGTCGACGAGGACGCGAATCTGTACATCCGCCTCATCCGCGATCTTGCCGAGCAGCCGGTGATAGCCGCTGCCGACCATCGCCGGATCGGGCGTTTCGGCATGGAAAGCCCGGCTCGCCCGGGCAAGCCGCCAAATCTCCTTGGTGACGCCATGCATGTAAACGGCGAGGCTGATGCCGCCGTAACAGACCAGCGCGATCCGGAGCTCCTTCTCCCGCATCCGGCAAGCGTGACACACAAGAACCCCGGCGTCGAGGGAAGGGGGAGGGCGCTTCCCTTCACGGCCGCGTGCCGATATGGGCCCGACCGGCCGGGAGCTTCCGGCGCTGGGAGCCGTTTCTTCGTTTCGTGTCACCGCGTCGTCTTCTCTTTTTCCTGCTGATCGCGATCGCCGCGGTCTGCCTCGTCTGGGCCGGCCTGCTCTGGGTCAGCGAACGGGCACCGGTGCCGCCGGAAGGCGTCGGCGGCGTCGAGATGCGGGTCGGCGATCCCGCCGCGCGTCCGGCCGGCCGGATCGACTATTCACGGCTCGACGAACGACTCCGGCGGCTGATGGCCGATCCGGCGATGGTCGGTCTGGCGGTCGCGGTCGTCGAGGACGGGCGGGTCACATTCATCAAGGGCTATGGCGAAACGGTTGAAGGCAGTGGCGATCCGGTGACGACCCGGACGGTCTTTCGCTGGGCCTCGCTTTCCAAGGGCGTGGCCGGTGACATGGTGGCACTGCTCGCCAATGACGGCCTGCTTTCGCTCTCCGATCCGGTTTCGCGCTACGCCTCTTCGCTGCGGCTGCCGGGCGGGAACGAATATCGGGCCACCGTCGCCGATCTGCTTTCCCACCGCACCGGCCTGTTCGCGCATGCGCAGGACGCGCGGCTGGAAAGCGGCATGGATCCGCGGCTGCTTCGTATGGGGCTGGCGACGTTGCACAATATCTGCTCGCCCGGAACCTGCCACGCCTACCAGAATGTCGCCTATGACGCGGCGAGCGAGAT
>JBFWUJ010000052.1:0-15612 GCA_050247295.1 Sphingomonas sp.
GGCAGCGTCCAGCCCTTGCGCGTCACGGTGCCGAAAACGCCGTGGACCAGCCGGCGCGGTCCGCCATCGAGCAGCGGCAGCGCCGTCGCGATCGCCGCGTGCGGTGGCGTTCGCAGGCGCAGCGACTGCGCGAGCGCGATTCGCAGGGCGAAGCGTGCCTTCGCGTCGTCCGGCAGCCGTCTGGCCGTGGCGCGATCAATCAACGCATCGAGATCGGGCAACCGACGAAGTGTTTCCGCCGCAATCGCATGGGCGAGGGCGCGATCCTCCGGCTTCTTCAGGTCACTGGCCGCACCGTCCAGGGCCGCTTCAAGCGGCAGGCCCTTGCGCAGCACCGCGTCGAGCAGCCGCAAGGCCGCGCGGCGGGCCGAAACGCCGGGCGGATCGCCGTTCAGCCGCGTTTCCCGAGCGGATCGAGGGCCGAAGCGCGGCGTCTCGCCCTTGGCACCGAAGCGGCGCCCACATGCGGGGCGGGCGACGGAACCATCGTCGTCGCCATCGCTTCAAGCGCCGCGATCCGGTTCTCGGTCGCCGGATGGGTCGAGAACAGGCTGTCGCCGCCGCGGGCGAAGCCGGGAACGATGTAGAGAGCGGCGGCGGCCGGATTGCGCTCGGCGACCGGATTGGGAATCGCGGCGGCGCCCCGCGCCAGCTTATCGAGCGCACGTGCCAGGGCGCGCGGATTGCCGTGGATCGCCGCGCCGCCGGCGTCGGCGCCATATTCGCGCGCCCGGCTGATCGCGAGCTGCACGATCATCGCCGCGAACGGCGCGACGATCACCGCCAGCAGCATCGTGACGATGTTCTGGCCGCTGTTGTTGCCGCGAAAGAAGAGGCCGAAATTGGCGAGCATCGAAATCGCGCCGGCGATCGTCGCCGTCATCGTCATGATCAACGTATCGCGATTCTTCACATGCGCCAGCTCGTGCGCCATCACCGCCGCCACTTCCTCGCGATCGAGTATGGCGAGCAGCCCGGTGGTCGCCGCCACCGCCGCATTGTCGGGGTTGCGCCCGGTCGCGAACGCATTCGGATGCGGGGAATCGATCAGATAGACTTTCGGCATCGGCAGCCCACCGCGGGCCGCGAGCTCGCTGACGATGCCGTGCAGCAGCGGCGCCGATTGCGCGTCGACCTCATGCGCGTCGTGCATCCTGAGCACGATCTTGTCGGCATTCCAGTAGGTGAAAAGGTTCATTGCCGCCGCGACGCCGAACGCGATCACCGAGCCGGCAACGCCGCCGATCATATAGCCCAGCGCCATGAACAAGGCGGTCAGCGCCGCCAGCAGGGCCATGGTCTTGAAGCCGTTCATCTTGCCTTTCATCTCCTTCCATCGGATGTGGGATCAGCCGATGCCGGTTTCAAATGGAATCGCGATCATGACCAAGCGTCCGCCGCACCTGAAGGCGCCGCATCATCTTTCGAAGAGCCCGCCGGTGCCAGCGCCGGCCGAGCCCGAGGCGGCGAACGAGACTGGCGGCCCCAGGGGCCGCGAGCCGACCCGCTATGGCGATTGGGAGAATAAGGGGATCGCCTGGGACTTTTGAACGGCCGGCCAAGGGAGCGCCATTGCGATGGAAAGGTCCACGACACGATCTTCTGGATGCGATGGCCGCCGCCCTGGTGGGTCTGGGCGTTGGCAGCAATCGTGGTCGGTGGCGCGGCAGCGATGATGTTCATCGCGGCGCCCTGATCAGCCGGCCTCCCGCCGCAATGGCCGCGCGAGAAGCGATCCCACCGCCTCCGTTGCGGTGGTCTCTCCCGACAGCAATGCGCAGACCGCATCGACGATCGGCATTTCGACGCCGAGATCGGCCGCTGCTCCCTGCAATACCGGCGCGGTGAAGGCGCCTTCCGCCACGGTGCGCCGATCGGCGAGCAAATCGGCTGCCCTCGCTCCTCCACCCAGGCCCTGGCCGAGGCTGAAGTTGCGCGATTTCGTCGAGGAGCAGGTGAGGACGAGGTCGCCGAGGCCGGCAAGGCCGGCCAGCGTCTCGGCGATGGCTCCCTTGGCGATGCCAAAGCGCGTCATTTCAGCGAAGCCGCGGGCGATCAATGCAGCGCGGGCGTTGAGCCCGAGACCAAGCCCTTCGACGACGCCACAGGCGATCGCGAGGACGTTCTTGACCGCCCCCCCAACCTCGGCGCCGATCACGTCGCTCGAATAATAGGTGCGGAAATTGGGCCGCCCCAGCCGGGCCATAAGCCGTTCGCCGAGCGCCGGATCAGCCGCCGCCAACGTCACGGCGGCGGGCAGGCCGGCTGCGACCTCGTTCGCGAATGACGGCCCGGACAGGACGGCGATCGGTGCGTCCGGAAGTACCTCCGCCGCCACCTCGGTCATCAGCTTGCCGCTGCCTTCCTCGATCCCCTTCGAACAGAGAACCAGCGGGCGGTCCGTGGCCGGCAGCCGGGACAGCACCGCCCGCAAATGCTGGGCCGGCGTCACGACAAGCAGTGCCTCGCGATCGCCAAGATCGCCAAGATCGCCGGTGGCCCGCAGCGAGGGGCGGAGGGCGAGGCCGGGCAGATAGAGCGCGTTTTCATGGCGTTCGTTGATCGATCGGACGACCTCGTCCTCAAGCGCCCAGAGAGCAACATCCTCGCCGCCGGCCGCCGCGACCTGGGCCAGCGCCGTCCCCCAAGCGCCGCCGCCGATGATCCCGATCCTCATGCCTTCACCCCCGCGCCACGTGCCAGCTCCGCATCCGGATCGAGCGGCCAGCGCGCCCGCGCCGGCGCCTCCAGGCCATCGACCAATCCCGCCTTGAGGCGCAGCGCCCCGGCCCAGCCGATCATCGCCGCATTGTCGGTACACAGCCAGAGCGGCGGCGCAACGAAGGGCAGGCAATGATCCGCAGCGACCGCCTGCAAGGCGCCCCGGACCTGCTGGTTCGCGGCGACGCCTCCGGCCACAACCAGAGCCGTTGCCGCATCCGCCTGCTCCAGCGCCAGCCGGGTGCGATCGACCAGGCAATCGACAACCGCCTGCTGGAAGGAGGCGGCGATGTCGACATCGCGATGGTTGCCGCTTTCCTTCGCACGCAGGACCGCGCTCTTGAGACCGGCGAACGAGAAATGCGGCTCACCGGAGCCCACGAGCGGCCGCGGCAAGGGCACGGCATGGGCATCACCATCCTTTGCGGCCACCTCCACCGCCGGCCCGCCCGGCTGGCCGAGCCCGAGCAGCTTCGCGGTCTTGTCGAACGCCTCGCCGGCCGCATCGTCGATCGTTGTCGCCAGCCGCCGATAGTCCCCGACGCCGCGCACCAGCAGCAGCTGGCAATGGCCGCCGGAGACCAGAAGCAGGAGATAGGGGAACGCCAGATCCGGGTCGGTGAGCATCGGCGAGAGGGCGTGACCCTCCAGATGATTGACCGCGATCAGCGGCTTGCCGCTCGCCAGTGCCAGCCCCTTGGCCGTCATCAGCCCGACCATGACACCGCCGATCAATCCGGGGCCCGCCGTCGCTGCGACGGCATCGACGTCGCCGAGCGCCACGCCGGCCTCGTTCAGCGCCTCTTCGACCAGCCCGGGCAATGTCTCGACATGGGCGCGCGCCGCAATTTCCGGCACCACCCCGCCATAAGGCGCGTGCGCGGACGCCTGTCCGGCGAGCCGGTGCGCGAGAATGTGGCGATCCGATCTCACCAGCGCCGCCGCAGTCTCGTCGCAGCTCGATTCGATGCCGAGGATCAGGCTCACACCAGCTTCCCTGCCACCCGTTCCACGTCTAGCACAAGCGTGCCATGACCCGTCCGCTTCGCATCGGCACCCGCGGCTCGCCGCTCGCGCTCGCCCAGACTCATATGGTCGCGGCGGCGATGAAGGCGGTGCATGGCTGGGACGATGGCGCGATCGAGATCGTCCCGATCACCACCAGCGGCGACGTGATTCAGGATCGGCCTTTGGCGGACATCGGCGGCAAGGCGCTGTGGACCAAGGAGCTGGACCGAGCCCTGCTCGAGGGTCGGACAGACCTGTCGGTCCATTCGATGAAGGATGTCGAGACGATCCGTCCGGAGACGCTGACGATCACCGCTTATCTGCCACGCGGCTCCTCGACCGACCGACTGATCGGCGCGGAAAGCATCGCCGCGCTCCGGAAGAGAGCAATCGTCGGCACCTCCTCCCCTCGACGCAAGGCGCAGCTGCTGGCGCGACGGCCGGACCTGCAAATCGTCCCGATCCGCGGTAATGTGCAGACCCGGCTCGCGAAAATCGGGCCGGAGCTGGACGCCACGGTCCTGGCCGCGGCCGGGCTCGGTCGCCTCGATCTCGCCGATGTCGGCGTGCCGCTGGACGATTTTCTTCCCGCCCCGGCGCAAGGAGTCATCGGCATCGAGATCGCGGCCGGGCGCGACGATCTTTGCGCATTGTTGCAGCCGATCAACCATGATCCGACCCGTGCCGCCGTCGAGGCGGAGCGCGGCTTTCTCTGCCGGCTTGGCGGCAATTGTCATTCCGCGGTCGCCGCACGGGCTTCGTGCTATCCCGACGCGATGTCTTTCAGCGCGGAGATCCTCGGCGCCGATGGCCGCGAGGTCCATCGACTCGACGCGGAGCTCTACGGCAGCGATCAGATGCTGCCCGGCGACGTCGCCCGCATTCTCCTCGACCGCGCCTCTCCGGCGCTGCGCGCGATGTTCGCGCCGTGAGCAGCCCGGTTCTGGTCCTGCGGCCGCAGCCCGGTGCGGAGCAGACGGCGGTCCGGGCCCGAAACCTTCGCCTCGATCCGGTCGTGGCGCCTCTCTTCACGATCCGCGCCTTGCCCTGGGTTCCGCCGGCCGTGGCCGACTTCGATGCCGTGATGCTGACCAGCGCGAATGCCGCGCGGGAGGGGGGTGCGCATCTTTCCCGCTTCGCCGGCCTGCCATGCTACGCGGTGGGGGAGGCCACGGCGGCCGCCGCGCACGAGGCCGGGTTCGACGATCTGCGGATCGGCCCGGAGGACGGGATCGCGCTGCTGCTGGGCATGCAGGCCGACGGGGTTGCCCGGGCGCTGCACCTTTGCGGTGTCGATCATGTCACGCTGGAGCCGGCCGAAATACAGATCACCCGCATCCCGGTCTATGAGGCGGCGGCGGTTTCCGCCCTGCCGCCCGCGGCGGAAGGTGCGTTGGCCCGTAATGCCTTCGCACTGCTCCACTCGCCGCGGGCCGCCCGATTGTTCGGATCGCTGGTGCACGATCGCAGCCCGATTCGCATCGCTGCGATCAGCCAGCGAACGGCGCGCGCCGCAGGCCGCGGGTGGCGGCAAATGTCGGTCGCGGCCCGGCCCCGCGATGAGGCCTTGCTGGAGCTTGTTGCCGAGCTGTGCCAGACAGGGGCGCAGGAGCGCTGATGCCTGTCTACGAACCGCATGGGACTGCAACCGAGGAATCGCCGAGACGGCGCTGGCTTCCGCTGATTCTCCTGCCGGCGCTATTCTTCGTTCTCGGCCTCGGTGCGATGGGCTGGTTGCTCGCCCGCTGGGATGCCGGAGCACGCATATTGGGCGTGGCGCCTGAACCCGTGCCGATCCAGAGCCTGCCCACACCCTCCCCGACGCTGCGTCCGACGCCGGCGCAGCCGCCGCGCACCGTAGCGCCGACCGGCAACGCGCCGGAACAGATCGTCATTGACCCCGAGATCGCACGCCGGGTCGCCGCTCTGGAACAAAGACTTGGGCAGGTAGGCAGCGAAGCGCGGATGGCGAGCGGCGATGCCGATCGTGCCGAAGGCCTGCTCGTTGCCTTTGCGGCGCGCCGAGCGCTTGATCGGGGCGTTTCGCTGGGCTTCCTGGAGGCGCTGATGCGGCAACGCTTCGGCAACAGCCAGCCGCAGGCGGTGGGAATGATCATCGCCGCCGCGCGAGAACCGGTGACATTGCAGGAGTTGCAAGACGGATTGCGGGAGATCGGACCGCAGCTGATCGGTGCCGGCCCGGAGCAGGGCTGGTGGGAAGCGCTGCAGGCGGAGCTCGGCAGCCTGATCACCGTGCGGCGCCAGAACACGCCATCGCCCGAGCCGGCCGAGCGGCTGCGCCGCGCTACAAGGCGATTGGAAGCCGGCCAGACCGAAGTGGCGCTGGCAGAGGTTCTGCGGATGCCGGGCCGCGAGCATGGAAGGGAATGGATCATGCGCGCGCGCCGTTACGTCGGGGCCCGCCGTGCGCTGGATGCGATCGAGACGGCGGCGTTGGTCGAGCCGCGGCTCGGTCCGGCGCGCCCGCCAATCCCTGCCGCGCAGCCGCCGGAGGCGACGCCGGCAGCGCGCTGAGAGCGTCGGCGCAGCTTGCAGGCTGCTTGTGCGGATGGGTTGAAACTGCGCGTGCCGCGCTGGAGCGGGCGAAGGGATTCGAACCCTCGACCCCAACCTTGGCAAGGTTGTGCTCTACCCCTGAGCTACGCCCGCTCTTGGCGTGACCGGCGGCGCCGGTCCGGGTAAGGCGGCGGCTGCTAGCATGGGCCTTCGGACCCCGCAAGCCCGTCTCGCGAGGCTTGGCAGGACGGGCGCGCATCCCACATAGGAGCATCGACGAGGAGATTCGAAGCGTGGCGACATTGGGCATGAGCGAGGCCGAGCGCGAGACGGTGGAAGCCTTCCGGCGTGACGTCGTCGAGCCGAGTATGACGGGCTTGGTCATCCTCGATTTCTGGGCCGAATGGTGCGGGCCGTGCAAACAGCTCGGCCCCATCCTCGACAAGGTCGCCGCCGATTATGCCGACAAGGGCGTGACTCTGGTCAAGATCGACGTCGAAAAGGACAAGTTCCTGGCCGCCCAGTTCCGTATCCAATCGATCCCCACCGTCTATGCGATGTTCCAGGGCCAGCCGGTTGCTGACCTCACGTCGGCACGGACCGAGAGCCAGCTCAAGGGCGCGCTCGACCAGTTGCTGACGCAGCTTCCGGTTCAGGGGGAAGCGCAGCAGATCGAAGCCGAGATCGAGCCGCTGATCCAGATGGGCGAGCAGGTTCTGGGTGAAGGCGATGCCGAGCGAGCCAGCAGCATCTTTCGTCAGATCGTCGACATGGCGCCGGAAAATGCCGAAGCCGCCGCTGGCTTGGCACGGGCGCTAACGGCCACGGGCGATATCGATGGCGCGCGCGGGGCACTCGATTCCCTGCCCGAGGCCGCGGCGAAGGACCCGGCCGTGGCCCGCGCCCGGTCGGCGCTCGCGCTGGCCGAGATTGCCCCCGCCGGTGACGACGCCGAATTGCGCGCAAGGATCGCGGCCGACGCCGACGACCATCAGGCACGCTATGATCTCGCAGGTGTGCTGATGGCGCGCGGCGACCGGGATAGCGCGGCCGCCGAGTTGCTGGAGAGCATTGCACGCGATCGGGAGTGGAACGACGGCGCGGCGCGGCAGCGGCTGCTGCAATTGCTTGAGGCGACCGGGCTGGAAGATCCGTGGACGGCGGCGCAACGGCGGCGTTTGTCCGCCATCCTCTTCGGCTGATGACGGAAGCGACGCTCATCCGGGTGCCGATCTTTCCGCTCGCCGGGGCGCTTCTCTTTCCGGGTGGCCAGCTGCCGCTGCACATCTTCGAATCGCGCTACCGGGCGATGGTGGAAGATGCGCTTGCGGGCGATCGGCTGATCGCGATGATCCAGCCGCGGCCCGCGGCCACCGACAGTGACCGCGACCGGCCGCCGCCGCTGTTCGAGATCGGCTGCATCGGTCGGATCGAGGCCTGCGAGGCACTGGAGGACGGCCGCTACAACATCGTCCTGGAAGGACTGAGCCGCTTCCGCATCGCCCGCGAGGCGCGCGTCGACACCCTCTATCGGCAGGTCGATGCCGACCGCTCCGGTTTCGATCCGCCGGGCGACGAGGCGCTTGGCATCGCCCTGCGGGCGGAGCTGGAGCGCGAGGCGCGGGCCTATGCCGATTCGCTGGGCTATGCGGTGAACTGGGAATCCGTCGGACGACTCGACGACGAGATGCTGGTCAACGGCATCGCCCAGATCGCGCCACTCGACATCGGCTCGAAGCAGGCGCTTCTCGAGGCGGCGAACCTCACGGTTCGCGCCGACCTTCTCGTCCAGTTCATGCAGTTCCAGCGCATGGCGCCCGGCGGCGCCGATGGCCCGGAAACGTTGCAGTGAGGGCCGGGCGACGAGCGGCGGCGAGGCCGATCTTTCCGGGCGCTGGACCGGCATCTATTCCTATTCATCGCGCTTCCCGCCCAACACGTTCGAGGCGACGATCCGCGATGCCGGCGGATCGATCAGCGGCGTGATCGTACAGCCGCGCGAATTCTTCGAGGCCGGTGACGGGATGCAGCATGCGGTGATCGACGGCAGCAAGGACGGCACGACGATCCGCTTCGTCAAAATCTATGACGATCTCGATCGGCCGACACCTCATTATGAGGGCACGATCCAGCCTGGCGGCGATGAGGTCGAGGGCCGCTGGACGATCCCCGGGGACTGGTCCGGCAGCTTCATGATGATCCGTGCTGCCGGAGCAGAGGAGCGCGCCGTGCGAAAGGAAGCGGAGAAGGTCTAGATCGTCAGGCCGCGCAGCAGCAGCGGCAGATCGCCCGCTTCGCCCCGCGCCTCCGCCATCAGCCGGTCCTTGAGCGGTCCGATGCGGTTGACCGCCGTCATGCCGAGCCGTCGCACCGCCGACGCGGCTTTACCCGGAACACCGTAAAGCCGAGTGAGGCTGTCAGTTGCCATCGCGACCATCAGCGTATCGAGGCTGCGCCAGCGTTCGTAGCGGGCGAGCAGCTGGGCATCGCCGGGTTCGAGCCCGAGCCGCGCGCCTTCGACCAGCACCTGGGCCAAGGCGGCGGCGTCGCGGAAGCCGAGATTGAGGCCCTGTCCGGCGATCGGATGGATGCCGTGCGCCGCGTCGCCGACCAGGGCCAGCCGCCGGTCGGTGATGCGTGCCGCATGATGGAAGCCGAGCGGGTAGGAAAAGCGCGGCCCGGCGAGCGTCACCTGCCCGAGAAAACCGCCCATTCTTTTCTCGATTTCGTGCGCCAGCGCGCGGTCCGGCAACGCTTTCACCGCCGCGCCATCGTGTGCTGCCACCGACCAGACGATTGCCGAGCGATGGGCGCCTTCGCTGCTGTCCGGCATGGGCAGGATCGCGAACGGGCCGTCCGGATAGAAAATCTCGTAGGCGACGCTTTCATGGTCGCGCTCGTGGGCGACCGTCGCAACGATCGCGGCGTGATCGTAGCGCCATTGCGCCATAGCGATCCCGGCCCGGTCGCGGATCGGCGAATTTCGCCCCTCCGCGCCGATCGCCAGCGGCGCGGTCACGACGGCGCCATCGGCCAGGGTGACCCGCGCACAATGCCCGTTGCGATCCACCTTCACGGGCATTGCCGGCATCAGCATCGTCAGTCGTTCCGCCGCCAGCGCCACATGGCGCAGCGCCGCGCGCAACAGGCGATTTTCGACCATGATGCCGAGCGGATCGGCATCCTCCGGCTCGAACAGGATACCGCCGGGCTTCAGGCCGTCGCTGACTCTTATCGCCCGGATCGCCCGCGTCCGGCCGGCAAGCCGTTCGCCGACCCCGATCGCCTCCAGCATCCGCCAGGATGAACTGGAAACGGCGGTCGCACGGCCGTCATAGGTGGGCGACACCTGCTTCTCCGGGTCGCCGGGATCGATGACGATGCTGGAAAGGCCATGCCTATCGAGGGCGATGCCGAGGGTCAGGCCAACGAGGCCGCCGCCAAGGATGATCACGTCCGCCCGCCGCATGGCCGCCCTCCTACGCCGCCGAACGTTAGCCGCCAAGCGCTTGACCCGGGAGTCCGGGCGGGCGCATGAGGGGTGAAGCAGAACATTTGGGGCACGGAAATGGCGACGAGAGCCCGCAATGAAAGCGGCGGCAGGCTCGATCGGTTGCGCGAGGGAGGCCGCAAGGCGGCCCGCCGCTCGGGCAGCTTCCTGGGCGGACTGCTGCTTGTCGTCATCGTGCTGCTCGCGATCGTCGCCCTGGTCAGCTACCACCCGACCGATCCCTCCCCGAACACCGCCGCCGCCGGGCCGACAGGCAATTGGATGGGGGTACCCGGCGCCTGGATCGCCGATCTGCTGCTGAGCCTGTTCGGCCTGCCGGTCGTGCTGCTGCTTCCGCTGCCGTTCGCCATCGGGCTGCGCCTGCTGCGTGCCGCGCCGGCCGGGCGGTGGATCCGGTTGCTGCTGCTGACCCTGACCGGCCTCCTGTTGATCGGCACCGCACTTGGCCTGATGGTCGGTGGCGCGGTCAGCGGCCTTCCGGCGGGCTGGGGCGGCGCTCTCGGCCTTGGGCTCGCTGGAGCGATCGAACGCGGCCTGTCGGCGATCGGCGATGCGGCGATCGTCCAGCCTTTCCGGATCGCCATCGTCCTGCTGACCGCCGCCGGCGGTCTCACCGCCTGGCTCTACGGTCTCGGCCTTACCGGCGAGGAGCGGCAATGGATCGCGGCGCGCCGGCTGCGCCGCGAGCAGGAGGCGGCGACGGCGCGAGTCCCGGCGCCGGAACCGCGCAGCCGGGCCACCGCGCCCGCCGAACCGGCCATCGAACCGCGCGCCACGATCATCGCCGACCGCGTCCCGGCGCAGGGCTCCTCCCGCCGGCCGCTGCGCGAGCGCCAGCCATCGCTTGCACTCGGCGATTCCTACACATTGCCTTCGATCGACCTGCTCAATCCGCCGCCGGCGCAGACGACGATCCAGTTCGACAAGGCGGCGCTGGAGCGCAATGCGCGGCTGCTCGAATCGGTGCTCGACGATTTCTCGGTGAAGGGCGAGATCGTCGAGGTCCGTCCCGGCCCGGTCGTGACGATGTACGAACTTGAGCCTGCGTCCGGGATCAAGGCGAGCCGGGTCATCCAGCTCGCCGACGATATCGCCCGCAACATGTCGGCGCTTTCCGCCCGCGTCGCCACCATCCCGGGCCGCTCGGTAATCGGCATCGAGCTTCCCAACGCCAAGCGCGAATCGGTGGTGCTGTCGGAATTGATCGGCAGCCCCGCGTTCGAGGATCAGGTTGCCCAGCTGCCGATCATTCTCGGCAAGAACATCGCCGGCGATCCGGTGGTGGCCGATCTGGCGCCGATGCCGCACTTGCTGGTCGCGGGCACGACCGGCTCCGGCAAGTCGGTCGGTCTCAACTGCATGATCCTGTCATTGCTGTACCGGCTGACGCCGGAGCAGTGCAAAATGATCCTGATCGATCCGAAGATGCTGGAATTGAGCGTCTATGACGACATCCCGCATCTGCTCGCGCCGGTGGTCACCGAGCCGGCCAAGGCGATCCGCGCGCTGAAATGGACGGTCGAGCAGATGGAGGACCGCTACCGGATGATGGCCTCGGTCGGCGTCCGCCAGCTTTCTTCGTTCAACGCCAAGGTGCGCGAGGCGAAGATGAAGGGCCAGCCGCTCGGGCGGCGGGTGCAGGTCGGCTACGACGCCGAAACCGGTCAGCCCAAATATGAGATGGAGGAGCTGGATTACGAGGTGCTGCCGCAGGTCGTGGTGGTCGTCGACGAGCTCGCCGACCTGATGATGACCGCCGGCAAGGAAGTCGAATTCCTGATTCAGCGGTTGGCGCAGAAGGCGCGCGCCGCCGGCATCCACCTGATCATGGCGACCCAGCGGCCTTCGGTCGATGTCATTACCGGCGTCATCAAGGCGAACCTTCCCACCCGGATCAGCTTTGCCGTCACTTCGAAGATCGATTCGCGCACTATCCTCGGCGAGCAGGGTGCCGAGCAGCTGCTGGGCAAGGGCGACATGCTTTATATGCCCGGTGGCAAGCAGATTGCCCGCGTTCACGGCCCGTTCGTCTCGGACGAGGAGGTTCGCGCCGTGGCCGACCATTGGCGAACGCAGGGTCACCCGGCCTACATCCAGGCCGTGACCGAGGAGCCGGAGGATGGCGGCTACATGTTCGAAGGCCAGCCGACCGGCGAGGACGACGCCGAGACCCAGCTGTTCCGAAAGGCGGTTCAGGTCGTCGCCGAAAGCCAGAAGGCCTCGACATCATATCTGCAGCGCCAGCTTCGCGTCGGCTACAACAATGCCGCCCGGCTGATCGAGCGGATGGAAAAGGAAGGCGTGGTCAGCGCCCCCGATCATGTCGGCCGCCGGGAGGTTCTGGTCGACATGGAGGGCCGGCCGCTCGCTTGAGCGAGTGAAATATCGGGTTCACTGGACATTCAAGCGCAAAACGCCACATGCGCGCTCCATTCCCATTCCGATGAGGTTTCCATGCGCCTTCGCGCCTTTGCCCTTTTTGCCGCACCGCTGACGGTCGCGGCGGTGCCGGTGCCATTGACGGCACAGCAAGCGCCGGCCGATCTCGCCCAGGTCCAGGCCCATCTGCGCGCGGTCGAGACGATGACGGCGCAGTTCACCCAGACCGACAGACGCGGCCGGACGCTCTCGGGCACCCTCACGGTCAAGCGCCCGGGCAGGATCCGGTTCGATTATGGTGGCGGTGCCAACATGCTGATCGTCGGCGACGGCCGGGCGCTTGTCTTCATCGATTATGACGTCCGCCAGGTGCAGCGCTGGCCGATCAACGATTCGCCGCTTTCCGTCCTGCTTAACCCGACCCAGGATCTCGGCCGCTTCGCCCGGATTATCCGCAGCGACGATCAGGTGCTGCTGCTCGAGGCCCGTGATCCGCGGCGGCGGGAGTTCGGCACCATCACGCTCGCATTCGCCCGCGTTGCCAGCGCTCCGTCTGGGCTGATCCTGCAGGGCTGGAACCTGATCGATGCGCAGAACAACCGCACGGCGGTCCGGCTCTCCGCCCAGCGTTTCAACCAGCCGGTCGCCGACAGCCTGTTCACCTGGCGCGATCCGCGGCGCCGGGGCCCCCGCGGCTGAGCCTTCGTTCATCGGGGCGACAGGTCACCGCTGTTACTTCAAAGCCTTCGATTGTGGGGACTGGTTCGGGTTTTCCCCCTGTTACCCGGACTATCAGGTTTCCCGATCGACCTCGCGTAACAACGCTTGGCGGCCCCCGCTCCACGCCCCCGGAGCGGGGGCCTTACCATATCGGGTGGCGCGCTCTTCCACCCGGATCGCCCAGGCTTTAAGCCGGTTTCGATGACCTCGCTGCGTATCGCCTCCTGGAATATCAACTCTGTCCGCGCCCGGGCCGGGATCGTCGAACGATTCCTGACAGAGGAAGCGCCGGACATCCTTTGCCTGCAGGAGACCAAGGTCCGCGATGAGGACTTCCCCCAGGAGATGTTCAGGCGGCTCGGCTATGGCCATATCGTCACCTGCGGTCAGCCGATGCATCATGGCGTGGCAACGATCAGCCGGATTCCGATCGCCGAAGAGGAACGGCTAGACTGGCAGGCCAATGGCGAGGCGCGCCACCTTGCCGTGCGACTGGAAAACGGAGTGCGGCTGGAAAATGTATACCTCCCGGCCGGCGGCGATATTCCCGATCGCGCGCTCAATCCCAAATTCGGCCAGAAGCTCGATTTCATCGAGCGGATGACTCGCTGGTCCGAGACGATCACCTGCCCGACGATCATGGCCGGCGATTTCAATGTCGCGCCGCTGGAATGCGATGTCTGGAGCCACAAGCAACTGATCAATGTCGTCAGCCACACGCCGATCGAGGTCGCGGCGCTGACCGAGCTTCAGCGGAGCAACGACTGGGTCGATCTCGGCCGTCTTTTTTATCCTGCGCCGCAGCGGCTGCACACTTGGTGGAGCTATCGATCGCCCGACTGGACGAGAAACGACCGCGGCCGCCGGCTCGATCATATGTGGGCGACCGCCTCTGTTGCCGCGACCGCCACCGCCCACATCGTCCACGAGCCATGCCGGGCGTGGGAGCGGCCATCCGATCATGTGCCGCTGGTGACGGATTTTGCGCTCTGATGGGCGCGCGCGATGTGGCCCGGGCGATCGACGCGCTGCGGCGCGGTTGGCCGGTGGCGATCGACGAGATTTCATTCCTCGCGATCGAGACCGCCGCTGGCGACGCGCTGGCCGCCTTCGATGGCGAGGCGGACCCTGCGGCGCTGCTGATCTCCGGCAATCGCGCGACGACGCTGAAGCTGACGAACCAGCGTGAGGCGGTGCCGGGCGATCCGGTGCTGATTCGCCGCGCCGGCTGGATCGACCGCGACGCCGCGCTCGCCATCGCCGATCCCGCGCTCGATCTCGCGGCGCCATTCAAGGGGCCGTTCGAGACCGCCAAGCTCTGTTCACCGCCGACCGCCCGGGCGGCGCTGCGGCTCGCGCGGCTGGCGGGGCTTCTGCCAGCCTTGTTCACGCGGCGCGATGGCCCGGCCGAAGCGCGGGCGACGACCGCCGACGTGACAGCGTTCGGCGATGGTGGCGACGTTCGGATCGTCTCTCGCGCCCGGCTTCCCAACCGGTTTGCCGAACAGGGGGAGATCATCGCCTTCCGGGCCGACGGCGATACCGAAGAGCATGTCGCCTTGATCGTCGGTTCGCCGACTGACGAACCCCCGCTCGTTCGGGTCCACAGCGAATGCCTCACCGGCGACGCCTTCGGCAGCCTCAAATGCGACTGCGGTCCGCAACTTGGCGACGCGCTGGCCCAGATCGCCGCGGTCGGCTGGGGCATCCTGCTCTATTTGCGGCAGGAGGGGCGCGGCATCGGGCTGGTCAACAAGCTGCGCGCTTATGCTTTGCAGGATCAGGGGTTCGACACCGTCGACGCCAATTTGCGGTTGGGGTTCGAGGACGACGAGCGCGATTTCACCGTGGCGGCGAAGATGCTGGCGAAACTTCCGCGGCGCCGGATCCGGCTGCTCACCAACAACCCTCGGAAGGTGGCGGCGCTGGAGGCAGCGGGGATCGAGATCGTCGAGCAGGTGCCGCTGAAGGTCGGCGGCAATCCGCACAATGCGGCCTATCTCGCCGTCAAGCGCGACCGGAGCGGTCACCAGCTTTAGGTGACTCCAGCAAGGGCGGAATTTGGCAAGGGCGCGATCCCTGCCGGGCCAGGGCTGAAGCCGACCGAGTGGCGTGCGGGCGCATGCACTGCGGTCGATCAGAAGCTCATTCAATCACATACTTAACGAAATGGAAGGCGCGCTGCCGTAACCATAAATTCCCATGAGAAGCATGATGTTGCCAGTCAGAGCCTTGGCATTTGCCGGGCCGCTCGCCGCCATTGTCTTCCTGACCAGCGTCGTCGGCGTCGCGGCAGGCCGTGGCGACGACTATTCGCATGCGGCGCACTGGATGAGCGAGCTGGGGGCACGGGATCAACCCCATGCGCTTCTCTTCAACCTCACCGGCTTCATGCTCCCCGGCCTGCTCATCATGGCGTTCGCAATTGGCTTGTCGATTGCCCTGGACACGAAGCGGGGGCCATTGTTCCTCGCGCTCTCCGGTCTGGCGTTCATGCTCATCGGCACCCTGCCGCTTCGCGAGTCACCGGAAGCGCTGGTCAATTATCTCCACTCGCTGGTTGCGCATGTGAGCGGTCTGTCGTTCGGCTGCGCCCTGGTCGCCTTTTCTCGCGCGTTTCGGGAACATCCGAAATTCGTGGCGATCGGCAGGCTGACGCCCTGCTTCATGGCGTTCCTGATCCTCTATCCCGCCTCCCAGATCGCGTGGCAGGAAATGGGCCCTATGTGGCAGGGATGGCCGCAACGGGTCGTGTG
>JBFWUJ010000053.1:0-6436 GCA_050247295.1 Sphingomonas sp.
CGCGAGCGCTGCAATCCGGACGAGCTTCGCTACGAGCGGGTCATCATCATGACCGACGCCGATGTCGACGGCGCCCATATCGCGACGCTGCTGATGACCTTCTTCTTCCAGGAGATGCCGGAGCTGGTGCGGCGCGGGCATCTCTATCTCGCGCAGCCGCCGCTCTACCGGCTCGCCGCCGGCGGCACGATCGCCTACGCCCGCGACGAGGCCCACCGCGCAAGGCTGGAAGCGGGCCAGTTCAAGGGCAGGAAGGTCGAGGTCTCCCGCTTCAAGGGGCTGGGCGAAATGAACCCCGCCCAGCTCAAGGAAACGACGATGGACCCGAAGAGCCGGGGCCTCATCCGCATCACCCTGCCGCAGGACCCGGAGGACCGGTTCCAGGTGAAGGAACTGGTCGACCGGCTGATGGGCCGCAATCCCGAGCACCGCTTCCACTTCATCCAGACCCGCGCCGCCGAGCTGGACGAGGAGGAGATCGACGCGTGAAACGGACGGCGCCGCCGCCCCGGCACCTGTGGACGATCGGCCGCGCTTCGATCGCCGGCATCGTCATCGGCCTCGTGGCGCTGCTGATGGTCGCCTTTCGCGATCCGCGCGACGGCGGCCTCTATCTCTATGCGGCGCTGCTGGCGCTGACCGCCTTTTGCGGCGCCTCGGTGCTGTGGATCACCGCCTTCGACATGCGTGACCGGGGGACGAGCGGGCGGATGCGGCCGGTGCGCGGTTTCGACATTGCGATTGGGCTCGGCCTGCTGGCGCCGTCGCTTTACGCCTTCTGGCGGATTTCCGGCCCGCTCGGCCTATAGGGCCGCGTCGGCGTCCGCATCGGCCAGGGCGGCCCGGACCATGCGTTCCCAGACCGCCGCATCGCCGGCCGCCGCCATCCGCTCATCCGGCTCGCGCAGCGTGTGCAGGATCGCCAGCGCGTCGCCTCGATGATCGCGCCACGTCTCGTCGACCGTCGGGCCGGCGGAGGGATCGTCGCCCGCCGCGTTGCTGCTCGCCGCCCGGCCCGCGAGGATGCGGGCGATCCGCTCGATCAGGCTGGTGCTGGATATCGGCATGGCGTGTCTCCCGAAATGACCGTGCCGAGGTAACGGTGGAGCCGGCGTCCGGTTTCGCCTAGCCTTGTGCGATGACCCGATTGCTGCTCGCCTTTCTCGCTTTCGTCGCCGTCGCGTCGCCGGCCGCGGCGCAGCCCGCCGACGCCGCATTGCGCGCGCGGGGCGAGGCGGTCGTCCAGCTGCTGCGGAGCGAGATCGAGCCGGACGCCCTGTTCACCCCCGCTTTCCTCGCCGCGGTGCCAGCGGCGCAGGTTCGCGTCATTTCCGCCCAGCTTGCCGCACAATATGGTGCCCTTCGCGGGCTCGCCGGCGTCGCCACTTCGTCCGCCACTGCCGGCACGATCCGGATCGACTATGAGCGCGCCATCGTCGCGATGGATATCCAGATCGAACCGGCGCCGCCGCACCGGATCAACGGCCTGCTCGTCACCAATGTCGAGATGCGCGATGACAGCATGGACCGGGTATTGGCTGAATTGCGGGCGCTGCCCGGCGAGACCGGCCTTGCCATCGCCCGGCTGGGGCCCGCCGCGCCGGAGGTGATCGCCGGTCACCATCCCGATCGCCCGCTCGCCGTCGGTTCGGCCTTCAAGCTGGTGATTCTCGCTGAACTCAGCCGGCAGGTCCGCGCCGGGCGGCGGCGCTGGAACGATGTCGTGACGCTGAACCGGCGCTCGCTGCGCGGCGGCACCCTTGCCGGCTGGCCGGACGGAGCACCGCTGACCCTGCACACGCTCGCGTCGCTGATGATCTCGATCAGCGACAATACCGCCACCGATATCCTGCTGCACGAACTGGGGCGCGAGAATGTCGAGCGGATGATGACGACGGTGGGACTGACGGACGGCGCCGCGCGCAACCGGCCGCTGCTGTCGACGCTGGAGATGGCGGCGATCAAGACCGGCGGGCCGGCGGCGCTGGCGGCATGGCGGGCAGCCGACGAAGCCGGTCGCCGCCGGCTGCTCGCCACCTCTTATGCGCGGCGTGACGGGAGCGGAATCGACATCTCCGCCTTCAGCGGCAATCCGCTGGCAATCGATGTCGAATGGTTCGCCTCGCCGCGCGATCTTGTCCGGGTGATGAACTGGTTGCGGCGGGAAGGCGACGAGCCCGCGCAGGCGATCCTCGCGATCAATCCGGCATTGGCGCCGGCGCAGCGTCAGTCGCTGACCTATGTCGGTTACAAGGGCGGCTCGGAGCCCGGCGTGCTCAACCTCACCTGGCTGGTCCGGACCCGGGGCGGCGCCTGGTATGCGGTCACCGCGAGCTGGAACAATCCGGCCGCGCCGCTGGAGGAGAGTCGTCTGATCGGACTGATGGCGAGGGCGATCCGTATCGCGACGTCGTCAAGCGCGCCTTAACCGAAAATTTGGCGCTTTCGCTTATCCCGGCCGGCCGGACTTTGGGAGAAGTGAGATGGCAAGCGCCACCTTCGGCCGCAAAGGTGCGGCCAATGCTGTCGCCCAGCCGGGCGTCCGGCGGGCCGCCTTCGGCCGCGCGGGCGCCGCGGCCGTCACAGCTCCGGCCGATCCGGCCGCCGACCGTCGCGCCGCCTTTCTGGCGTCCGAGCGCGCCCGTGCGGCCGATGCCAGCGGCGAAGATATGGACGGCGCGTCCCGGGGTGAGACACGGACCGCTGTCTTCATCAAGGAACGTTCGCTGACGACCGCTTATGTGCTCTGGTTCTTCCTCGGCGGCTTTTCGGCCCACCGCTTCTATCTGGGAACGCCGCTGACCGCGATCGCTCAGGTCTGCCTCTGGTATATCAGCCTGATGTTTTTCATGGCCGGCAATGCGGCCGCTTTCTATCCGATGGCGCTCGGCCTGATCTGGATCTTCGGCGACAGCCTCCTGATCCCGCAGATGCGCAACGCCGCCAACGCGCGCGCGCGGCGGCGGGCCGAGGGGCTGGTCCTCGAACCGGTGGCGCCCGCGGAGCCGGTCAGCTCGTGACCGCCGGGGCGATCAGCGGGAAGCGGGGAATATCGACCGCGAACTGCGATCCGTCCGCCCCGACCATGAAATAGCGGCCCTCCATCGACCCGGTCGGAGTGGCGAGAGGACAGCCAGAGACATAATCGAACGATGTCCCGGGCTCGAGCACCGGCTGTTCGCCGACCACCCCCTCGCCGCGCACCTCGTTGCGGCCGCCGCGTCCGTCGGAGATGATCCATTCGCGGCTCAACAGCTGCACCGGGCGCGTCCCCATATTCTCGATCCGGATATGATAGGCCCAGAACCAATGGCCCCGGCCGGGTTCGGACTGTTCGGGAAGGAAGCTGACGGACACCCGGACGATGATGTCGCCGGTGCGGGCGGAATGGGGGAAGAGGGCGTTCACCGCGCTTAAGTGTGCGCGGCGACGGCCGAGGTCAACCGCCGCGATTGAGGCGCACGGCGGTGCCGGCTATTGCGGACGCGAAACGGATTGGGGTTCGGTATGCGCGCGCTTTACCTGCTGATCGGCTGTTCGGCCCTGCTCGCTGCCTGCTCGGGAGGGCAGAGCCGGGCTCCCGCCGGAAATGAGCAGGCGAGTGCCGAGGCGTTGCCGCCTGCCGCCAATGCGACCGACACGATGGACGGGACCGCATGGGCCCAGTTCAGCGGCGATGCCGCGGCGGGGCAGCGCGTGTTCCTGCAATGCCAAGCCTGCCATGCGGTCGAGCCTGGCGCCAACCGGCTCGGTCCCACGTTGCACGGCGTCGTCGGGCGGCGGGCGGGCAGCGTATCCGGCTTTGGCTATTCGCAGGCGAACCGAAGCGCGGGCATCACGTGGACGCCGGAGAAGCTTTTTCAATATCTCGAGAATCCCCGTCGGGTTGTCCCAGGAACAACAATGGCGTTCGCGGGAATCGGCGACGGCCAGCGGCGGGCGGACCTGATCGCCTATCTCGCCACCCTGCGCTGATCCGTAATCTTCCCTATGTCGGCGACCTCGCGATCGCCGCACACGTTCGGCAGAGGTGGACTTTTTCCACCAAAGGAGCGAGAGGTTCCTTCTCTGGGGAGAGTCCGCACATGAATTATGAGGCCCTGTTCGAGGAGGCGCTTGCGGGGTTGCGCGCGGAAGGGCGCTACCGCATCTTCGCCGAACTCGAGCGCAAGGCAGGGCAGTTTCCGCATGCGACCCGCTACGCCGATGGCGGAACGGGCGATGTCACCGTTTGGTGCTCGAACGACTATCTCGGCATGGGCCAGCATCCCAAGGTGCTGGCGGCGATGCACGAGACGATCGACGCCTGCGGCGCCGGCGCCGGCGGCACCCGCAACATTTCCGGCACCACGCATGCGCACGTGCTGCTGGAGCGCGAACTGGGCGATCTGCACGGCAAGGAAGCGGCGCTTCTCTTCACCTCCGGTTATGTCTCGAACTGGGCGGCGCTGGGTACGCTTGCCGCGAAATTGCCGAACTGCGTCGTCTTTTCCGATGCCGGCAACCATGCCTCGATGATCGAGGGCATCCGCCACAGCCGCGCCGAGCGGTACGTGTTCAGGCACAACGATCCCGATGATCTCGATCGGCTGCTGAGCCAGGTCGATCCGGCGCGGCCGAAGCTGGTGGCGTTCGAGAGCGTCTATTCGATGGACGGCGACATCGCCCCGATCGAGGAGATTCTCGACGTTTGCGAGAAGCATGGCGCGATGTCCTATATCGACGAGGTCCATGCGGTCGGCCTCTACGGCCCGCGCGGCGGCGGCGTCGCCGAGCAACGCGGCCTGATGGACCGGATCACGGTGATCGAAGGCACGCTCGGCAAGGCTTTCGGGGTGATGGGCGGCTATATCGCCGCGTCCGCCGCGCTTTGCGATTTCGTCCGCAGCTTCGCTTCCGGTTTCATCTTCACCACCGCGCTGCCGCCGGCGCTCGCTGCCGGCGCCTGCGCCTCGGTGCGGCACCTCAAGGAGAGCGATGCCGAGCGGCTGGCGCATCGCGACCGCGTGGCGACGGTCCGCGCGCGGCTGAAGGCGATCGGCATCCCGATGCTCGACAATCCGAGCCACATCATTCCGGTGATGGTCGGCGATCCGCATCACTGCAAGATGATCTCGGACTGGCTGCTCGACGAGCACGGAATCTACGTCCAGCCGATCAACTATCCCACCGTCCCGCGCGGCACGGAGCGGCTGCGCATCACGCCTTCGCCGGTGCACAGCGAAGCGGACATCGACAGGCTGGTGAACGCGCTCTCCGAAATCTGGAGCCAATGCGCGCTGGCAAGGGTGCCCGCGGCCGCCTGACGGCGGTTCACAGCCTCGCTTTACTTCGCTCGAACGGGCTGGCTAAATCGCAGCGCGCGAGTTCGTACGCGTTCATTGGGGGGATATTCATGCGCATGATTTCGGCATCGGCGACCTTCGCCTTGCTCGCTGCCTGCAACGATGGGCCCGTCCGCGATCAGCCAATGGCCAATGTAGCGGAGCCGGGCAACACAGCATCCGCCGCGTCGCCCGTTTCGACGACGCCGCCCCCGCCGGCCCCTTCCGGACCGACGACGCGGGTGGGTGGCCCGCCCGACCCGGCCTATGACGCCAACGAACAGAGAGGCGGCATTTCGCGGCCGCTGAACGAGGCCAATGTACCGTTCCTCACGGAACTGACCGGGCGGTGGGCGCACAATTGCAACACCGGCTCCGGAGAACTGATATTCCGCGGCGGCGGCCGGTTCACTGCGCCCGGCGGCAGCGGGCGGGTGAGCGACAACAATTATAGGCTCACCTTCACTTTCGCGGATGGCGAGACGGAAACCTGGACGGCCAATATGACCCCGGGGCGCCTTTCGCTGGAGCAGCGCGGCGGCGGCAGCATCAGCCGGGTGCTGTGCTCGGAAACCCCGTGATCCGAAGCCGTTGATTCGCTGTGGAAATCGCGTCATTCTCCGCTTTCGATAGCACCGCCCGGAGGCACCCGCGATGTTCGGCCTGACGCTCGCCTTGTTGCTCGGTTCCGCCCAGACGCCGCCGCCAGACGAAACGATCATCGTCACTGGAACGCCCTATACGCGGGAGGAGGCGAGGCGCCGCGCGGCCGAGTTCGTGGACCGGATGGGGATCGGCGCCGGCGACCGGCCGGTCGCCCGCTGGAGCGATCCCGTCTGCCCGAACGTGCAGGGCATCGAGGAGCGGCTGGCGGAGCGGGTGGAAGCGCGCCTGCGCGCCGCCGCCGCCGCTGCCGGCATCCGGGCCGCAGCGGCCGGTTGCGAGACCAATATCGTCGTTCATTTCACCGCCGATGCCGGGCCGGTGTTGCGGCGGCTCGCACAGCGCGCGCCGCGTTACTTTGAGGACGTTCCGGCGCCGGAGCGGGATGCCCTGTACGAAGGCAGGGCGGCGGTGCGCTGGGTTTACGCCTCCGAAACCCGCCCCGCCCA
>JBFWUJ010000053.1:6536-9343 GCA_050247295.1 Sphingomonas sp.
GGCACCGATCCCAGATGCAGGATCGCATCGTGGAAGGTGCGCTGGTCGAAGCGTGAGCCAAGCCGGCGCTCGGCCTCGCCGCGGAGACGGCGGATGGTGAGCTCGCCGAGCTTGTAGGCGACCGCCTGGCCGGGCCAGGAAATGTAGCGATCGATCTCGTTGACGATCTCCAGCTCAGACATGGCAGTATTGTCGCGCAGGTAGGCGAGCGCCCGGTCGCGGCTCCAGCCGAAGGCATGAATGCCGGTATCGATGACCAGCCTCGTGGCGCGCCACATCTCGTAGGTCAGCCGGCCGAACTCCTCATAAGGCGTGCGGTAGATGCCCATGATCGTGCCGAGCCATTCGACATAGAGGCCCCAGCCCTCGCCATAGCCGGAGAAATAGGTCTGCTGACGGAATTCCGGCCGATCCGGGCCTTCCAGCGCCAGCGCCGCCTGGAAGCTGTGCCCCGGCGTGCATTCGTGCAGCGCGAGGGCGGGGATGTTGTAGAGCGGCCGGGCGGGCAGATTGTAGGTGTTGAACATGCAATTCTCGAGCCCGCCGCGGCCGCCGGTATAGATCGGCGCGATCGCGTCCGGCACCGGAACGATGCCGTGGCGGAAGCGTGGCAGGGTGCCGAACGTCTCGCCGAGCTGGCCGTTGGCGCGGGCGACGACATAGGAAGCGACGCCCATCAGCTGTTCGGGCGTCGTCGCGTAGAATTGCGGATCGGTGCGCAGGAACTGGATGAACTCGGCGAAGCTGCCGGTGAAGTTGGCGCGGCGGATCACCTGATCCATTTCGGCGCGGATGCGGGCGACTTCGCGCAGGCCGGTGTCGTGGATCTGGCGCGGGGTCATGTCGAGGGTGGAAAAGCGCCGGATCTGCTCCTGATAGAAAGCGGCCCCGTTCGGCAGGTCGGAGGCGCCGATCGTGGTCCGCGCTTGCCTCATATAATCCTCGCGGAAGAAGCGGAGCAGCTCGCGATAGGCCGGCAGCGCAGCCTCGCGCATCGCCGCCGTCGCATCGGCCCGAAGCCGTGCCTGCTCCTCCGCCGGAATGGTCGACGGCATGGAGCGGAAGGGCGCGTAGAGCGGATTTTGTTCGCTATCGGCGGTGAACGGCTCGATCGTCCGGTCACGGCCGGCGAGGGTCACGCGCGGCACCGAATAGCCGCGGGCGAGGCCGGCGCGCATGTTGGCGACATGCTCGCCGAAATAGCGGGGGATGTCGCGCAGCCGGCCGATATAGCGGCGATACTCCTCGGCGCCGGCGAGCGGTCCCTGTGGCGCGACATAGGTCCAGAAGAAGCTGTCCGAATTGAACGGCGCCTCGTAGGTGCGCCAGCGCACGTCGCCGATATTTTCCAGCAGCACGGTGCGGAAGACGGCGGCGTTGATCCGCTCCTCGCCCGAAAGCTCGGCGGCGGGAATCGCATCCAGCTCGCGCAGCGCCTGCTCCCAATAAGCGAGCCGCTCGCGCTGGGCGCCGGCATCGACGCGCGGGAAATGATCGGCGAAGGCGCCGCGCCCCTCGCCCGGCAGCCGCGCCTCCTGTTCCCGCCGCCAGGCCCATTCCCGCTCATAGAGCGCCCGCAGCCGCTGGTCGGCGCTCGATGGCGCAGTCGCGGGCTGTGCCGCCGCCGGTTGCTGGGCGAGCGCCGGGGCGGCGACGGACAAAGCGAGCGCGGTTAGGAGCGGCCGGGCAGGGCGCGCGAGCGGCATCGGCAAGTTTTTCTCCTAGATTCCGGTGACGGGATGATCCTGCGCGGCGAGGCTGCGCGAGCGGCTGTAGGCGACGTAGAAGACGAGACCGATCGCAATCCATATGGCGCAGCGGATCAGGGTCATCGTCGGCAGGCTGAAGAACAGATAGAGGCAGCCGAGGATGGTGAGGGTGCCGACGACATAGGGCGCCGGGCATTTGAACACCCGCGGCAGATCGGGGCGGCGCCTGCGCAGGATCATCAGGCAGGCGCCGACCGCGACGAACGCGATCAATGTGCCCGCATTGGCGAGTTCGGCGATCTGGGCGAGTGGGAAGAAGCCCGCGACGAGCGCGACCGCGATGCCGGTGACGGCGGTCATCAGCGCCGGCGTGCCGGTGCGCGGGGAGACGCGGCTGAAAGCGCGCGGCAGCAGGCCGTCGCGCGCCATGACGAAGAAGATGCGGCTCTGTCCGTACATCATCACCAGGATGACAGAGGGAAGCGCGACCAGAGCGGCCAGCGCAACCGCCCAGGCGGCGGCCGGATAATCGAGCGACCGCAGGACGAGCGCCAGCGGTTCTGGCGAATCGGCGAGCTGGAGGTAGTTCATCGCACCGACCGCGGCGAACGCGACGAGCATGTAGATGAGGGTACACGCGACCATCGAGCCGATGATGCCGATCTTGAGGTCGCGGCCGGGATTCTTGGCCTCCTCCGCTGAGGTGGCGACGGCGTCGAAGCCGTAAAAGGCGAAGAAGACGATCGCTGCGGCCGCCATCACGCCGCGCGTCGTGCCGTCAGGATCGACGCTGCTGCCGAAACCATAAGGCATGAACGGAGTGAAATTGGCGTTGCTGAAGGCCGGCAAGGCGAGGGCCACGAACGCGGCCAGCGCGGTCAGCTTGATAACCACGAGGATGATGTTGAGCGTCGCGCTTTCCTTGGTTCCGCCGATCAGCATGCCGGCCACGATCAGCGATACCAACACCGCCGGCAGATTGATCAGGCCGGGATTGGTCTCGGCGAAGGGGCCGGCCAGCAGGGCGGCCGGCAAGGCGACGCCGATCGATTGGAGCCAGCCGACCAGATAACCGGCCCAGCCGACCGCGACCGCGCT
>JBFWUJ010000053.1:9443-15355 GCA_050247295.1 Sphingomonas sp.
CCCTCCTCCTCCAGGCGGGCGAGCGCCTCGCGCAGCGGAATCTTGCTGACTCCCAGCTCGGCGGCGAGCGTATCCTGGCGAATCGGCTGGCCCGGCTCCGCCGCGCCGGAAATGATCCGCTCGCGCAGGCGATCGGCAAGGGCGGCGCTCATATGACCGAGAAGCCCAGATGGAAGGGATCGTCGCTGTCGATCCAGATCGTGTTGAGGCCGGTCGCGATCGCCGATCCGGTGATCGAAGGGACGATGGCGGGCAGCCCGCCGACCATCGTCTCGGCCTCGACCCGGCCAATGAAGCGGCTGCCGATATAGCTTTCGTGGACGAAGCTGTCGCCGACCTGCAGGACACCTTTGGCGACCAGATGGGCGAGGCGAGCCGAGGTGCCGGTGCCGCAGGGGCTGCGATCGATCGCCCGCTCGCCATAGAAGACGGCGTTGCGCCCGTCCGCTCCTTCATTCTTCGGTTCGTCGGCCCAGAGCAGATGGGTGACGCCGCCGATCCGGTCGTCCAGCGGGTGAAGGGGGGTGATCGCCCGGCGCAGCAGCGCCCGAATGGTGCGGCTCAGCTCGACGATCCGCGCCGCGCCGAGGTCGTCGAGCCCGCGATAGGCGCCCTGCGGCTCGATGATGCCGTAGAAATTGCCGCCATAAGCGATGTCGATGCGCAAGCGGCCGAAGCCGGGTACCTCCACTGGCACGTCCCGCGCAGCGACGAAGGCGGGGACGTTGCGGATCGTCACCGAGCGGACCTTCGCCCCCTCCTGTTCGTAGGCGACCTCGATCGTTCCGGCCGGCACCTCGACGGTGAGCCGGCCGGGGCATCGCGGGACGATCAGGCCCTGCTCCAACGCGAAGGTGATCATGCCGATCGTGCCGTGGCCGCACATCGGCAGGCTGCCGCTGGTTTCCATGAACAGGATGGCGGCGTCGGAATCGGGGCTGGCGGGGGGATAGAGAAAGCCGCCGGACATCAGGTCATGGCCGCGCGGCTCGAACATCAGGCCGGTGCGGATCCAGTCGTAGCGGGCGATGAAGTCCTGTCGCCGCTCGGCCATCGTCGCGCCGTCGAGATCCGGTGCGCCGGCGATCACCAGGCGGACCGGATTGCCCGCCGTATGGCCGTCGATGCACGAGAAGGTGTGGCGCGTCACGCCGCCTCGGCCACCGCCGGCGGCCGCGTACGCGCCGCCTCCTCGACCATGGCGATCACCTCGGCGCGCCGCGCGCCGGCCAGCGGCAGACGCGGCATGCGGACCCGCTCGGAGCCGCGACCCATGATCTGCTCGGCCAGCTTGATCGACTGGACGAGGTCATGTTCGGCGTCGAGGTGGAGGAGCGGCATGAACCAGCGGTAGATGCGCCGCGCCTCGATCCAGTCGCCCCGGGCAGCCGCGGCGACGAGAGCCACCGATTCGCGTGGGAAGGCGCTGGTAAGGCCGGAGACCCAGCCGGATGCGCCGAGCATCAGCCCCTCCAGCGCCACGTCGTCGAGCCCGGCCATCACACTGAACCGGTCGCCATAACGGTTGATGAGATCGGTGAAGCGGCGAGGATCCGGCGCGCTTTCCTTGATCGCGGCGATATTGGGCAGGGCGGCGAGCGCGTCGAGCGTCTCGAAGCCGATCGAGACGCGATAGGCCGGCGGATTGTTATAGAGCATCACCGGCAGCGAAACGGCCTCCGCGACGGCGCGGAAATGCGCCGCCAGCTCGTCGGGTGTCGGCACATAGACCATGGCGGGAAGCACCATCAGCGCATCCATGCCGATGCCTTCCGCGTCACGCGCGAATTCGATCGCCCGGCCGGTGCCGAGCTCCGACACCCCGGCGACCAGCGGCACCCGGCCGCCGACCGCCTCGACCGCGGCGCGCATCACCGTCCGCTTTTCGTCCGGCAGCAGGGAATTGTTCTCCCCGCAGGTGCCCAGGACGATCAGGCCGTCGACGCCGTCGTCGACCAGGGCCGTGAGCACCCGCTGGGTCGCCGGGATATCGATCCGGTCATCGTCGGTGAACTGGGTCGTCGCGGCGGGATAGACGCCGGTCCACAGCTTCGCGGTCACGGGGAACTCCTTGGTTGAGTGGCTGGCGGAATATCGTATACGATTTCACATGACAAGGGTGGCGGTGATCGGCGGCGGGGTGATCGGAACGGTGGCGGCGTTCCGGTTGAGGCAGCGGGGGTTCGCGGTGACGCTGATCGATCCCGATCCCGACTGGCGCGGCGCCAGCCGGGGAAATGCCGGCCACATCGCCGCCGACGAGGTGCATCCGCTGGCCTCGCGGGCGACACTGACCGGATTGCCGCGAAGCCTGTTCCTGTGCGGCGGACCAGTCGGGCTGCCGCTGCGCGACATCGGCGCCTGGCTGCCCTTCGGCCTTCGGCTGGCCGCCGCGACACGCCGTTATGAGGCGGGGCACCGGGCGCTGACGAGCCTGCAGGCCGAGGCGCTGCCGGCGTGGAAACGGCTGGTCGAGGCATTGGACGCGCCTGACCTGCTTCGCGAGCAAGGACATTTCGTAGTCTGGGACAGGCCTGAAAGCGCCGCCGCCGGCAAGGCGGCGCTGGCACGGGCCGGCACCGGCGGCACGGCCTGGCGCGATGCGGAGGCGGAGGAACTGGCGCTGCTCTCCAGCCTGTCGCGGCCGCCGGGCGGCGCCGTCCGCTTCTCCGGCACCGGGCAGATCACCGATTTGACCGGCCTTGCCGAAACGCTTGTCGCCCGGTTCGAGGCGGCCGGCGGCATCCGGCTGCGCGGCACGGCATGGATCGAGGAGGCGGGCGTGCGGCTCGACAGCGGCGAGCGAATCGAGGCGGACCTGATCCTAGTCGCCGCCGGCCCCGCTTCCGGCGCCTTGCTCAAGCCCGTCGGCCACCGGGTGCCGCTGATCGCCGAGCGCGGCTATCATATCGAGGCGGCGGGCGGCGATTGGCCGGCCGACATGCCCTCCATCCTGTTCGCCGACCGGGCGGTGTTCGTCACCCGCTTCACGCATCGGCTGCGCGCCACCGGCTTCGTCGAGTTCGGCCGCATGAGGAGCCCGCCCGATCCGCGCAAATGGCGGCGATTGCGCACCCATGCCCGCGCGCTCGGGCTCCCGTTCGCGGAGCCGGTCGCCGAATGGATGGGCGCGCGGCCGACCTTGCCCGATTATCTGCCGGCGATCGGACGCAGCCGCCGGCAGCCGCGTCTGCTCTATGCCTTCGGCCACCAGCATCTCGGGCTGACGCTCGCCGCGATCACCGGCGAGTGCATGGCGGCGCTGGCGGCGGACGAAGCGGCGCCGGTCGACCTGGCGCCGTTCGCGATCGAGCGATTCTAGCGGCGATCACTCGCCTTCGTCGGACTCCGCCGCCGCATTGCCGCCATTCAGGGCGTTGGAGGCGGCGCCTTGCTGCCCGCCGCCCATCAACTGGCGCGCGCATTGTTCGATCGCCCGCTGGGCGTTGGGCGGCGGCGTCGCCTGGCCGCGCTCGGCCTTCAGCTGTTCGCTCGACGTGCCCTCCATATAGCCGTCCACCATGCAACCGCAGAAGCGGTTCGGATCGAGCCCGGCCGGGTTGGAGGTTCGGGCGCCCTGCACGCAGGTGGCGACCGCCTCGGTGCGGTAGCGGGCACGGAACGCCTCGTCATTCTCGCCACAGGCGGCGAGGCCCGACAGGCCGACAATTCCCAAAGACAGACCCACCATGATGCGCATGCTGTTGCTCCCCCTTCTTCGCGCCCTCCCTGTCGGGCGACTCGTCCGATCGCGGATGCATAGCAGAGATTTGTCGCGCCGCCCCTTGCACACTGCGCCCGGCATGGCAGAGGCTGGTCGCATGACGAGCGACGATTTCTACCGGATCCGCCGGCTGCCGCCTTATGTGTTCGCCGAAGTGAACGCGATGAAGGCGGCGGCGCGCGCCGCCGGCAAGGACATCGTCGATCTCGGCATGGGCAATCCGGACGGCGCGCCGCCGCCGCATGTGATCGAGAAGCTGGCCGAGGTCGCCCGCAATCCGCGCGCCCACCGCTATTCGGCGTCGAAAGGCATAGCCGGCCTGCGCAAGGCGCAGGCGGCTTATTATCGGCGTCGCTTCGGCGTCGATCTCGATCCGGAAAGCGAGGTGATCGTCACTTTGGGATCGAAAGAGGGGCTGGCCAATCTCGCCCAGGCGATCACCGCGCCGGGCGACGTCGTGCTGGCGCCCAACCCTTCTTACCCGATCCACCAGTTCGGCTTCATCATCGCCGGCGCCTCGATCCGATCGATCCCCGCCGCGCCGGGGCCGGATTTCTTCACGATGCTGGAGCGATCGATCCGCTTCACGGTGCCGACGCCCAAGGTCCTGGTGATCGGCTATCCCTCCAACCCGACTGCTTATGTCGCCGATCTCGCCTTTTACGAGAGGGTCGTGGATTTCGCCCGCGCCCATGGCCTGTGGGTGATCAGCGACCTCGCTTATGCGGAAATCTATTTCGGGCCGGAGCCGACGCCGTCGATCCTGCAGGTCAAGGGCGCGAAGGACGTGGCGGTCGAGTTCACCTCGATGTCGAAAACCTATTCGATGGCCGGCTGGCGGATCGGCTTCGCGGTCGGCAATCCGGACCTGATCGGGGCGCTGACGCGGGTGAAATCCTATCTCGATTACGGCGCCTTCACGCCTGTGCAGGCGGCGGCGACGGCGGCTCTCAACGGCCCGCAGGACATCGTCGCCGCCAATCGGGCGCTCTACAGGGCGCGCCGCGACTGCCTGATCGAATGTTTCGCCCGCGCCGGATGGGACATCGCGCCGCCGGAAGCGAGCATGTTCGCCTGGACCCCGATCCCGGAGCAATATCGCGCCCTCGGCTCGATGGCGTTCGCCAAGCGATTGATCGCCGAGGCCGGGGTCGCGGTCGCCCCCGGCGTCGGCTTCGGCGAGGAAGGCGAGGGCTATGTCCGCATCGCTCTGGTCGAGAACGAGCACAGGATCCGGCAGGCGGCGCGCGGCGTGAAGGCGATGCTGGGGCGCGGTTAGGCGGCGGCACAAAACGCCATGGCCGCTATCGACCCGTTGCGGACGTCACTGCCCTTCCGCAACCGCGCTGGTCGCTAAGGCGGGGCCGCGCTGTTATGGGATCGGGATGCTGAGTCGGCGGACAATGATGCAGATCGCGGCCGCCGCCTTGCTCGTCCCGGCGGCGGGGGCATCGGCGACGCTTCCCGCGAGGCGCCGGCCGCGCCGGCTCCGGCGCGGCGACACGGTCGGCCTCATCGAGCCGGCCGGCTTCACCAACGATGCCTTCGATCTGGCGCTGGTGCTGGAAACGATACGGGCGATGGGGCTGGTTCCGCGGCCGGCCCCGCATCTGCTCAGCCGCTACGGCTATCTCGCCGGCCGGGACGAAGAGCGGGCCGCCGACGTCAATGCGATGTTCGCCGATCCTGAGGTGCGCGCCATTTTCGCGGTGCGCGGCGGCTGGGGCTGCGCGCGGGTGCTGCCGCATCTCGATTTCGATCTGATCCGGGCCAATCCCAAGCTGCTGACCGGCTTTAGCGACATCACCGCGCTGCACCTGGCGCTGGCGGCGCGCACCGATTGCCCGACGATCCACGGGCCCAATGCGGCCAGCGCGTGGGGCACGCTGTCATGGAATTCGTTCCGCCGCCTGGCGTTCGACGCCGAGACGCCGACCTGGACGACGCCGGTCGGCACCGAGGATCGCCTGGCGCAGCGCAGCGGGCGAATCCGCACCTTTCGGCCCGGACGCGCAACCGGGCCGCTACTGGGCGGCAATCTGACCGTCCTCTCGGCGCTGGTGGGGACGCCCTATCTGCCCAGCTTCGACGGCGCGATTCTGTTCCTCGAAGACACGGACGAGGCGCAATATCGGATCGATCGGATGCTGACCCAGCTTGCGCTGGCCGGCATTTTGGGGCGGGTGGC
>JBFWUJ010000054.1:0-7880 GCA_050247295.1 Sphingomonas sp.
CGCCTGATGGCACTCGGCCTCCTGGCCTATCTGGATTCGGTGAAGGCGCGCGATCCGGCGCCGCGTTCGCGCTGGGAGATCCTGCTTTATCCCGGCTTCTGGGCATTGGGCCTTCATCGCGTGGCGCATTGGCTGTTTGAGGGGCGGCTTTACTTTCTCGCCCGCTTCGTCAACCATTTCAGCCGGATGCTGACGGCGATCGATATTCATCCGGGGGCGAGGATCGGCCGCAATTTCTTCATCGATCACGGCTTCGTCGTGATCGGCGAGACGGCCGAGATCGGCGATGAGGTTACCATCTACCAGCAGGTGACGCTGGGCGGCACCAATCCAACCAACGGCGAACCGGGCAAGCGCCATCCGACCTTGTGCGATGGCGTCATCATCGGTTCGGGCGCCCAGATATTGGGGCCGGTCACGGTCGGCGAGCGGGCCCGGATCGGTGCCAATTCGGTGGTCACGAAGGATGTCCCCCCGGGAGCGACGATGATCGGCATTCCGGCTCGTTCGACCCTGGTCGATGCGGAGCAGAGTTCGGCGAGCTTCCTGCCCTATGGAACGCCCTGTTCCGAAGCCTTCGATCCCGCGACGCAAAAGCTCGAGATCCTGCAATGCGAGATCGAGCAACTGCGCAAGCGGATCGCCGAGCTGGTCGAGGAGCGCGATCTGGCACGTCAGGAGAACGACATCAAAGAGCAGGGCCGCGCCTGATGGGGACGGTCCTGCCATTTCCGGGACCGTCCAGCCAAGGCTCAGACACTCATCGCCGCGCAACCTTCGAGCGGCTGGAATTGAACCGCATCGTCGATCTGTACGGCCGCATGGTCGCGGCCGGGCTGTGGCGCGACTATGCGATCGAGTTTCGCAGCGACGCGGCCGGCTTCCACGCCTTTCGCCGCGCCGCCGAGCGGCCGGAATACCGGATCGAGAAGCGTCCGGCGCAACGCGGCCACGATGCCCTGTGGATGCTGATCGGCGAGGCCGGGCAGGTGCTCCGGCGCGGGCCGGAGCTCGGGCCGGTCCTCGCGCCGATCGAGCGCCGGTTGCTGAAGGCCGTCTAGGCTGGCGCCGCCGTCAGCGGCCGGTCCAGGACCGGCAGCCGCGTCTTCAGTCCTTCAGGCAACGGCCGGACGACCGCCCTTCGGGCATGCGTCCAGAAAGCCGACAGCAACAACAGGGCCGAACCGATGATCAGCGCGGTCAGCGCCACATTCACTTCGACCACGCCATAAGTCTCGAACAGGCTGTTCAGCGCGTAGAGCACGTAGGCGAGGGCCGAGACGAGCAGCGCCCGCCGGTCGATCGCCAGCGCCACCAGGCCGAGCCCGACGTAGAGCAGGATCACCGCAATTCCGCTCAGCGTCGAGGCGGCGCCCGCGGTCAGGCCGAGCAGCGAGAAGACGGGGTGGACGATCAGCGGCGCCGCAAGCAGGTGCAGCCAGAAGGCGACGTCGGAGCGCCGGGTCTCTCGCTTCGGATCCGAGCCGTCCCACCACATCGCCAGCAGGAAGATGCCGATGCCGAGCACCAATGCGCTCGCCTCCAGCACGCGGCGGAGCTGCAGAACCTGCGCATCGCTCATATCGTTGACGACCAGTCCCGAGGCGATCAGGCCGAGCACCAGCGCGACGATGGCGCCGACGCCGGCGGCGACGGTGATCGGTACGCGGAAGCGCCGCCAGTGCAGCCAGGCCGCCCCGGCCGCGATCGCCGCGCTGACGGCGAGCACGATGGCGCTTGCCTGCGGGCTGTTCATGTTGTTCTCGCCCACCGCGGTCACAATGCCGAATCCCACGGCCGCGAAGACGCCGCCGATGAAAGCAAGGAGCAAGATGATCGAGGGCAGGGCCATGCGCCGCCGCCTGGTGAAAAACTCGGCCAGTCCCCAGGCTGCGGCGGCAACCAGCAGGCCCATGAAAGGCGACGGTCCGTCGCCTTCGACATTCGGCGGAATATAATAAGCAAGGCCCGCGATCGCCGCCAGCAGGATCGTCGTCGCGATGCCGACAAAGATGTCGTTGAAGCCGGTGAGCAGCCGGAAGTGCTCCTCATCGACCGCCGGCATATGACGCTGTGCAGCGACGAAGTCGCGGAGCGCACCGGCTTGCGCCGCGCTTAGCGCGCCGGCCGCAACGGCGGCATCGAGATCGCTCTCGCTATACATGGCATGATCCTCCTGTCGGGCCCGACTTTATCATTTGTGTATTATATATGCAATACACTCATCCGCCCTGCAATCGCTGCAGGATCGTCATCGCCTGCTCGGACCCCGCCTGGGGAACGGTCTCGCCGGTGCGATCGGTGATCGCGGCCCATTGCGCGGCGACCGCCTCCGGGGTCGGCTCGTCGAGGACAGCGCCTCTGGTCAGGGTGACATAGGCCGCCTGGACGACGCCGGCGCCGGCGCCCAGGATCGTGTTGGTCGGCGCCTCCTCGCTGACCAGAAACACGGCCGCAGGAGCGACCAGCTCGGGCTGGAACCGCTCCAGCAGCTCGGGCGGGAAGAGGTCTTCGGTCATCCGGGTCGCGGCGGTGGGCGCGATGGTGTTGACCCTGACATTGTACTTCGCGCCTTCGAGGGCGAGCGTCTTGGTAAGCCCGGCCAGGCCAAGCTTCGCGGCGCCGTAATTGGCTTGGCCGAAATTGCCGTAGAGTCCGGTCGAACTCGCAGTCATCAGGATGCGGCCATAGGCCTGCTCGCGCATCGTGTCCCAGACCGCCTTGGTGCAGACCGCCGAGCCGACCAGATGCACATCGACGACGGCGCGAAAATCATCGACCGTCATCTTGGCGAAGCTCTTGTCGCGCAGGATGCCGGCATTGTTGATCAGGATGTGGATGCCGCCCCAGGCGCTGCGGGCGCGCTCCGCCATCGCCGCCATCTGCGCCTCGTCGGTGACGCTGCCGGAGTCCGCCATCGCGGCGCCGCCGGCGGCCTCGATCTCGGCGACGACCCCGGCGGCGGCATCACTATGTCCGGCACCGTCGCGGCTCCCGCCCAGATCGTTGACGACCACCTTTGCGCCACGCCGCGCGAGTTCCAGCGCATAGGCTCGGCCGAGCCCGCCGCCCGCACCCGTTACGATCGCGACACGCCCTTCGAAACTGATCGTCATATGCCTCACCCTTCCCGCTGCTTGGCGGGAAGGGTTAGGCGATCAATGAAGTGGCGGGAAGCGCCACTCTTCGCGAAGGTCAGGCGCGGGGGCCGCGATTGCCGCGCTCGTAGGATTGGACGCAATTGTCGGTGACCGTCCGCGAACAATTGGGATAATTCTCGGTCGCCGGCTGCGGTGTCGGCGTCGCGTTGGCCGGCGCCCCGGTGCCGCCCGGCTGCGGCGGCTGGTTGAAGCCGGCCGGCGCTTCGGCCGGATCGGAGACTACGGGAATGCCGCGCGCATCGCGTTGCGGCGCCGCATTGCCGGGCGCGACCTGCGTCGGCTGGGCCGGCGCCATCGGCGGCGGGGCTTCGGGTGCGGGGGGTTGATCGCTCTGTGCGATCGCTGCCGTGGCGACGCCGAACGTCAGGGCGATAAAGACCGATTTCATCTCATCCTCCATGAATGCGGGCGCACCGGCCGATGCGGCACGTCGCGGGGACAACGATGAAGGACGGCGATTGATCCCGATCAGTCTGCGGCGTCGACGTCGAGCGCATAGCCGGCGGATCGGACCGTGCGGATGAGATCCGGCTGGCCGGGCCCGTTAATCGCCTTTCGGAGCCGACGGATATGGACGTCCACGGTCCGCAGCTCGATCTCGCTGTCGCGGCCCCAAACGGAATCAAGCAGGCGCTCGCGGGAAAAGACGCGGGCGGGGTGCTCCAGAAAGTGGCGGAGCAGCCGAAATTCGGTCGGACCGATGGCGATCGGTTTGCCGGCGCGACGCAGCTTGTGGCCGACGAGGTCCATCTCGATGTCCGCATAAGCCAGCTTCTCGCCGGCCAAGGCAGGGCGGACCCTCCGGAGCACGGCGGTGACGCGCGCCACAAGCTCCTTGGGGGAGAATGGCTTGGTCACATAATCGTCCGCCCCCGTCTCCAGCCCGCGGATGCGATCCGCTTCCTCCGTGCGCGCGGTCAGCATGATGATCGGTACGTTGGCGGTCTCGGGCAGCCGCCGGAGGCGGCGACAAACCTCGATCCCGGAAACCCCTTCGATCATCCAGTCGAGAATGACGAGGTCGGGCGGCGTCTCGCGCGCCATCAGCAACGCGTCTTCGCCGTCGCTCGTCGCTTCCACCTCGAACTCCTCGCGGCGAAGGTGGAAAGACAGCAGCTCAACGAGCGCGCGATCATCTTCGACGAGCAGGATTCGCGGTTTACTCACCCAGGTCGCTCGCCGCGATGCCAGTCGTGTCGGCGCCTTTCTCGCGATCGCCAAGATGCGACCCGGTGGCCGAGAAGTGGACCATCTCGGCGACGTTGGTCGCGTGATCGCCAATCCGCTCCAGATTCTTGGCGACGAAGAGAAGATGCGTGGCCGGCGTGATGTTGTGCGGATTTTCCATCATGTGGGTCAGCAGGGCTCGAAAGATGGAATTGTAGAAATCGTCGACCGCCGCATCGCGGTCGCGCACCGCGATCGCCTTCGCCGCATCCCGCTGCGCGAAGGCATCGAGGACGTTGTGGACCATTTCACCGGCAATCCGCGCCATCTCCGGCAGCAGCGAGAGCGGCCTGATCTTGCTGTCCTCCACGCTCGGCACCCGCTTCGCGATGTTCTTGGCATAATCGCCGATCCGCTCGACCACGCCGGCAATCTTCAGGGCGGCGACGACTTCGCGCAGGTCGTCCGCCATCGGCGCCCGGAGCGCGATGATCTGGACGGCGCTACGCTCGATCTCCGTTTCCAGCGCATCGATCCGCGCATCGCGCTCAACGACGCGTGCCGCCGCTTCGGAATCGCGGCGGACGAGCGCGTCGATCGCCTCGCTGATCGCGGCCTCGGCGAGGCCGCCCATCTCGGCAATCGTGGCGCGCAGCGTGTCCAGTTCTTCGTCAAACGCCTTTACGGTGTGGCCCTGGGTGGACATCTAACAACTCCTCAACCGTAGCGGCCGGTAATGTAATCCTTCGTCCGTTCCTGACGCGGATTGGTGAAGATCTCGGAGGTCTCGCCATATTCGATGAGGTTGCCGAGATGGAAAAAGGCGGTGCGCTGCGAGACGCGTGCGGCCTGCTGCATATTATGCGTGACGATCACGATCGCGTAACGGCCGCGCAGTTCGTGGATCAGCTCCTCGATCTTCGCGGTGGCGATCGGATCGAGCGCCGAACAGGGCTCGTCCATCAGGATCACCTCGGGATCGACCGCGATCGCGCGGGCGATGCAAAGCCGCTGCTGCTGGCCACCGGACAACGCCGTGCCGCTCTCTGTCAGGCGATCCTTCACCTCCTCCCAGAGGCCTGCGCGCTTCAGCGAGCGTTCGACGATGGTGTCGAGTTCGGCCTTGTTGGCGGCGAGGCCGTGAATGCGCGAGCCATAGGCGACATTCTCGAAGATCGACTTGGGGAAGGGATTGGGCTTTTGAAACACCATGCCGACGCGGGCGCGCAACTGCACCACGTCCATGTCGGCCCCGTAAATGTCCTCCCCGTCGAGCGAGATATTGCCTTCGACCCGGGCCGAGGGGATCGTGTCGTTCATTCGGTTGAGGGTGCGAAGAAACGTGGATTTGCCGCAGCCGGAAGGACCGATGAAAGCGGTGACATTCTCCCGGCTGACGTCGATCGACACGTCATCGATCGCCTTCTTCTCGCCGTAGAAGACGCTGACGTTTCGAGCCGACATCTTCGGCGTCTGGGCATTCGTATCGGTCACCAGCGCCTCTCGAACTTGTTGCGAAGATAGATAGCCAAGCCATTCATCGCGAGGAGGAAAAGAAGCAGCACGATAATCGCTGCGCTGGTCTTCTCGACGAAGCCGCGGCTGACCTCGTCGGACCAGAGGAAAATTTGCACCGGCAGCGCCGTCGCCGGATCGGTGATACCGGATGGCGGCGCGGCTATGAAGGCCCGCATGCCGATCATCAGCAGCGGCGCGGTTTCGCCCAAGGCACGCGCCATGCCGATGATCGTGCCCGTCAGGATGCCCGGGAGCGCCAGTGGCAGGACGTGGTGGAATACGACCTGGACCCGGCTGGCGCCGATCCCCAGCGCCGCGTCGCGGATCGACGGCGGCACCGCCTTGATCGCGTTGCGGCCGGCGATGACGATGACGGGCATCGTCATGAGCGCCAGCGTCAGGCCGCCGACCAGCGGCGCGGATCGGGGCAGGTGCATGAAATTCAGGAAGACTGCGAGCCCCAGCAGCCCGAAGATGATCGACGGCACGGCGGCAAGATTGTTGATCGAAACCTCGATCATGTCGGTCCAGCGGTTCCGCGGCGCATATTCCTCCAGGTAGACAGCCGAAAGGACGCCGACCGGGAAAGCCAGCACCAGCGTGACGATCATCGTCAGCAGCGAGCCCTTGAAGGCACCCCAGATGCCGACCAGCGTTGGATCGGTCGAATCGGCGCCAGTCAGGAAGGCCCAGTTCAGGCCGGTGCGGATCGCGCCGTCCGCGGCAAGCCGCTCAAAAGCGCGTTCGGCATCGGCCGTCCCGTCGCCCTTCGCGGCGATGTCGATCGCGGTCGATGCCGGGAGCCACAGCGTCGCACGGCCGGAGAGCAGATCGGGATTGTCACGCACCGCGTCGCGCAGCCGCAGACGGGCGCCGCCGGAAAAGAGCGAGGGTCCGATCGCGCCATATTGCGCGGTGGCGGCCTCGGTCACCACCCGCTCGAAATCAGTATTGGCCAAGGCCTGCGCGGCGCCGAATCCGCGCAAGGCGGCAGGATCGAGGAAAAGGGCGGAGCGCGGGAAATCGACATCCAGCCGGACTTCCGACTGGCTGAACCCGCGGGCGCCGTTGCCGATCATCGTGACCAGCAGGAAAAGCAGAAATCCGACGGATATCAGGATGGCGATGAGGCCAACCGCCTTGAATCGCCGTTCGGCGGCATAGCGCCTGCGGATGCGCGAACGCATTGCCGCGCCGCCCCAGTCCGTGGGCGTCGGATCGATCGGGTCGGCGCGGAGAGCGGCGTCACTCATAGGCTTCGCGATATTTTTTCACGACGCGGAGCGCGACGATGTTGAGGGCGAGGGTCACCAGGAACAGGACCAGGCCGAGTGCGAAGGCGGCAAGCGTCTTGGGGCTGTCGAACTCCTGATCGCCGGTCAGCAACTGGACGATCTGGGTGGTGACCGTTGTCACGCTATCGAACGGATTGGCGGTCAGGTTCGCGGCAAGACCGGCGGCCATCACGACAATCATCGTCTCGCCGATCGCGCGACTGACGGCGAGGAGCACGCCACCGACGACACCGGGTAGCGCGGCGGGGACAAGCACCTTCTTGATCGTCTCGCTGGTGGTCGCACCCATCGCAAGGCTGCCGTCGCGCATCGCTTGCGGCACGGCGGCGATGCTGTCGTCCGCCATCGACGATACAAAGGGGATGATCATGATCCCCATGACGAGGCCGGCGGCGAGGGCGCTTTCGGTCGAGGACGGGATACCGAGCGACAGGCCGAGATCGCGGATCGCCGGAGCGACGGTCAGCGCCGCGAAATAGCCGTAGACCACGGTCGGCACACCCGCGAGGATTTCGAGGATCGGCTTCAGCCAGGCACGGACACGGGGCCTGGCATATTGGGTCAGGTAGATGGCGCTCATCAGACCGAGCGGAATGGCGACGATCATCGCGATGATCGCGCCGATGAAGATCGTTCCCCAGAACAAGGGGATCGCGCCGAACGCTCCGGACGACCCGGCCTGATCGGCGCGGATCGCCATTTGCGGGCTCCAGTGCAGGCCGAACAGGAACTCGACCGG
>JBFWUJ010000054.1:7980-15244 GCA_050247295.1 Sphingomonas sp.
CGGTTACTGGAGGTCGCGGGCGGTAATCGGCCGGGGGCTGCGCACCGCCTGTTCGGCCGCCTGCCGCTCATTGTCGGGCAGCGCGATCATGCCGCGCTGGGTGAGGTAACCGCCCGGGCCCCAGCCCTGCGTCCAGGCGGTAAGGAATTCCCGCAGGCCCGGAATGGCGGTCAGGTGCTCGCCCTTCACATAGATGTAAAGGCGGCGGGCGCCCGGATAGGTAAAGTTGGTGATGGTCTCGGCCGTCGGTGTGACGCCGCCGATCGGGACGCCGCGCACGCGGTCGGTATTCTCCTCAAGGAAGGAATAGCCGAGCACGCCGATCGCACCCTGATTCTCGGCGACGCGCTGGACGAGCAGATTGTCGTTCTCGCCCGCCTCGATATAGGCGCCGTCTTCGCGCAGCTGGGTGCAGACCGTACGGTGGCGATCGGAATCGCTTTCCTTCAGCCGTTGCATCGCCGGATCGCTGTCGCAACCCCGTTCAAGGATCAGTTCCGCGAAGCTGTCACGCGTGCCGGAGGTCGGCGGCGGACCGTAAACCCGGATCGGCACCGCCGGCAGCGCCGGATTGACGTCGCGCCAGGTGCGGGCGGTCTGCGGCCGACCGAAAGGATTGGCGGCGAGCGCGGCATAGATGTCGCGGGCCGTGAGCTGGAAGCCTGTCGGGCGGCCAGACGATTCGATGAGTGCCAACCCATCGATGCCGACCGGCACTTCGATAATCTGGTTCACGCCGTTGCGGTTGCACTGCTCGATCTCACTTGCCTTGATTCGGCGCGAGGCGTTGGAAACGTCGGGATGCTGGGGGCCGACGCCGCCGCAGAACAGGTTCATGCCGCCGCCGGTGCCGGTCGATTCGACGATCGGGGCTCCGAAATTCGGATTCGCCTGGGCGAACCGTTCGGCGACCGCCATAGCAAAAGGATAGACGGTCGAGGAGCCGACAACCCGGATCTGGTTGCGCGAACCGCCCTCGGTGCCGCCGGTGGGACCTGAGCCGCAACCGGCAAGCGCAAGGCCGGCTGCGAGCAGCGTGATAAAAGTCTTCTTCAATTGCCCCTCCATGGGATGAGATAGCCTTTGATCACTGCGGGATTAGGTCGGCTCGGCGAGTCCTCTGTGACGGATCGATGACAATCTGATGACAGTGGTCGCGATTCAGAAGTCGATCTGGGCCCGAAGGCCCAAGACATCCACGCCATAATCGCGATCGCCGCCGGCCGCCGCGATGGCCGCATCGTCGTAGGAAAGGCGGCCGTAATTTATCAGAAAGCGCACATGGTCGGTCGGAATCCAGGTCACGCCGAACTGGAGGCCGTTCTGGACGCCGCCGACGATTCCCGACGCGTTGAGGTCCAGATGGTCGTAGCGGAGGTTGAGCTGGATCGCGCCGAAGCCTCCTTCCTCCAGCGCGCCGCCGCGGCGCACCCTGGTCCGATCCCAGCGCGCGCCGCGGTAGCCGCGGGTCTCGCCGGTGAGGAACCAGCCGGCCTCGACATAGAAGCCGAAAAAGGTGGGATCGGGGCCGGCGATCAGATCGGCATTCAGCCAATGTGCTTCGGCGGTTGCGTGGAACGGGCCATGGATCACGGCGGCCTCGAGGCCATAATTGGTCTCGCGATCCACGGCGAGCGCCGGGGTAGCCACGAATCGCGCATCGCTTGCGTGGATGAAAGGACGCTGGCGATAGCGGGTCGCGGTGCCGCGGGCGACCAGATCGCCATTGTCGCGCCAGTGAGCGGAGGCGCCGAAATGAAGCTGGGCATCGCCGAGGCGCGGTGCAAAAACCACGCGGCCATCGACGCTTATCGTGTCGTCCCCTTCGTCGAGATCGCGCAGATTGTCGCTGAAAACGCCGAGCTGCGCGGTGACCGGACCGCTCGTGGCCGTCGCCGAAAGGCCGAGCCGTCGCTCGAAGTTGAACGCGTCGGTGAACGCGGCGCGCTCGATGAACGACGTGAATCGCGAGCTGGTGAGTTCGTCAAGCGACTGGAAGTTGTTCTGTTGTCCGGCCGTGATGACAACGGCATCCGATGCACGCCAGCCCAGTGTCGCGTCGGTGATCTCGACATTGCCTTCCGACAATTCGACCTCGAACAGGTAGGAGAAGCCGCCGGGAGCGGTTCCTTCGACGCCGAGGCGGGCACGGCGGAGCTCATCGACGAAGCCCAGTCCCGGTGCGACCACGCCGCCGGGCGCGGAAATGTCGCCGAGATCATATTGAACGCGGCCGCGCGGCCTCAGCGACCAGCCATCGGTGGAACCGATTCGGGGAACGCCCGCGAAGCGCTCATTGGGCGCCTCCTCGGCTGTGGCGGGCATGGCTGTCGCGGCCGTTATCGCCGCCGCCAGAAGCCCGCATCCCGGCCTGATCATGAACCCTCCGCGTCAAATTCATGACGCATCTATGAGGGGTGAGTGACTCCTCGGCGTCAGTTCGATGACATTTCCGTTACATCCGCGCGAGGCAGATAGACACTGACTCGCGTACCGACTCCTACCGTGCTGGCAATGTCCAGCCGGCCGCGGTGCCGAAGCACGATATGCTTGGCGATGGCGAGGCCAAGGCCGGTGCCGCCGACCTGACGGCTGCGGCTCGCGTCGACCCTGTAAAAGCGCTCCGTGAGGCGCGGCAAATGCTCGGCCGCGATTCCTTCGCCTTCGTCGATGACCGTGAGCCGGAGCATCGCGCCATCGGCATCGGCGAGGTGAATGCGGACTGGCCGGCCTTCGCGACCATATTTGATCGCATTGGCGACGAGATTGGTCAGCATCTGCGCAAGCTGCACCCGGTCGCCGGCGACAACCGCGGCGTTCGCATCCCGTTCGATGATCAGTTCTGCGTTGCGGGACGCGATGAGCTGGGCGAGGGCACCGCGCACGCCCTCGATCAACGGGAGAAGGCTGACCGGATCGCGCGGGGCGCTAAAACGCTCGGCCTCGATCCGAGACAGCGACATCAGGTCATCGACCAGATCGCGCATGCGGGTCGCTTCCGCACCCATGATAGAAAGGAACCGCGCCCGGGTTTCCGGATCGCTCGCCGCCTCCTCGTCCTCCAGCGTTTCGAGGAAGCCGAGGAGCGTCGCCAGCGGGGTGCGCAGTTCATGGCTGGCGTTGGCCACGAAATCGACCCGCATCTGCTCGGATGCGCGGACGGCGCCCTGATCGATGAGGCGCACCAGCCTCGCGGAGTCGCCCAGCGGCCGGACTCGCATCAGCCAGGGTCGCCCGGCCTCGCCCAAGCCCATGATCTCGACATCGCCGAGGTCATCGTTCGAGACTTGTCCGGTGAGGCGATCGGCCGCTGCGGGATGACGCAAAGCCAGGCGGACATCGACGCCGCCGATATGTTCGCCGAGCAGCGTCTTGGCAGCCCGATTGGCGACGACGACGCGCCGTTCCCGAACGATCAGCAGCGGTTCGTCGATCGCCTCCACCAGATCGTCAAAACGTGGTGGGGTAGGCGGGGTTTCGGCGGCACGCTCGTCGACGGCTGGTGCCTGACGTCCGGCTCCCGGCAGTAGTGCGAATGCCAGCAGGCCGGCCAGGAGCGCAATTGCCGCCGCCCCGAGCGGCGCACCGGCCCATAGCGCGACCGCGAGGCCCACCGCTCCGGCGCCGGCGGCGGCGATCGCGCGGATCAGGCGGTCATCCTTCATATTTCTCCGTCCCGATCCGGCACAATGCTTCCAGCAAGCTCGCGCGCCTCCCGCTTTACCCTTAATAAAGAGCGGGCGTGTATCGGAAATTCCCATGAGCGGCAGAGACGATCCAAAGCAGGATGGGGGCTTCGAGCCCAGCCGGCGCACCTTCCTCTATCTCGGTGCGGCAGCGGCCTCGACGGTCGTCACCATTCGTCCGGCGCTGGCGCAGGCAGCGGGCTCGGTGCTGAATTGTGAGATTCCCGTTCCCGGGCCGCATGCGGCGGGCAGCCATATCGGCCAGGACGGAAGCCCGGTCGCGCCGGGTACGCCGGGCGCTGCTCCACCGCTGGCGCGGCCGTTGCGCGGCGAGGAAGCACGGCAGTTGCTCAACGGATCGACGCCGCCGGGCGTTACTCCCGGTTCGTCTCAGGCCTACGCCAATTATATTCGGCGGCTGCAATCGGGGATGAGCGGTTTCACCTGCTACGCCTCGTTGCAAATGCCGCGCTGAGCTAAGGAGTCCGGCCATGGCCGGCCCTCGCTATGTCGCTGACCCCGAAGGCGCAGTGCGTCGCGTGGAGCTCGATGGGCTGTCCGTCCTCTTTCACGGGCCCTCGGGCATGACCCACATCGTCGCTGCACCGGCGCCCCAGATACTGGATGCGCTGCGGCCGGGGCCCGCGAATATCACCGAGTTGATGGCCCGCCTGCGCGCCGCATTCGAACTGGATGACGCGGCCGACGAGATCGTTGCCCTGCGGCTTGTCGAGCTCGAGCAAGCGGGGCTGGTAAGGCGCGCATGAAGCACCAATTGTCCCTGCGCATCGGTCCGGTCGGGTTCCGGATCGGCTCCGTTTGGCGCGAGCCCGTCGAGATGCTCGCCGGTCTTTACGCCGGCTATCCGCAACCCTTCGATGGAATCTGCGATTTCACCGTACGGCTTGAACCCGAAACGCTATGGCGGCGCTGGTTGCGGCCGTCGGTGGCGATCAAGGGCGATTACACGCTCCCGGATGCCGCGCCGCTGCCGCTCGCCATGGGTCTGCTCGCCGCCGAGATGGGGATGAATCTGCAGATGGCGCTCGGACAGAAGCGCTACCTCCTGCTGCACGCGTCCAGCGCCGAGAAGGATGGCCGGGCACTGATCATGACCGGCGAGTCAGGAGCCGGAAAATCGACGCTTTCGGCGTTGCTGGGCGAACGGGGCTGGCGGTTCATGGGTGACGAATTCGCATTGCTCGACCTGGCGAGCGGGGCGCTCCATCCGTTCCCCCGGGCCGTCAGCCTGAAGAATGGCGCCATCGGGGTGATGGAAGACGAGGTTGACGCCGATCGTTTCGGGCCGCGGCTGGAGGGTACGCCGAAGGGCGTGATCCGACACCTGCGGCCCAATGCCGCCGCCGTTGACCGGATGAACGAGTCCGCCAGACCAGCGCTGATCCTGTTTCCGCGCTTCGGCGCAGAAGCCGCGGTCCGCCCGGTGGGTCAGGCGGAGGTCTTCATGCGATTGACCCAGGCTTCAACCAACTATGTCGCGCTCGGCGGTGGTGGCTTCGACGCGCTGACCAGCCTTGTGCGCGGATGTTCCGCTGCCGCGATCGACTATCCTGACACCGAAAATGCAATCGGCCTGGTCGACGAGCTTTGGCGCGCGGCGGCATGAGGGATGCGCGCCTCCTCGTTCGCGTCCTGCGCGATCCCGCCACCGCCGCCGGCTGCGATTGGACCGCCCTGATCGGCACCGCGCGGGCGGAGCAGCTGCTCGGCAGCCTCGCCTGCCGGCTGGAGGGAAGCGACGTTCCGGCGCCGGTCGCCGCGATCCTTCAGGATGCGCGTCGCGATGCCGATCATGCGCGCACCCAAGCCTTGTGGGAGGCGGAAATGGCGCGCCGTGCCACGGCGCATCTTGGCGTGCCGGTGATCCTCCTGAAGGGCACCGCCTTTCACGCTGCCGATCTCGACGCCGCTCGCGGCCGCTCGGTCGGCGACCTCGACATCCTCGTGCCGCGCGAGGCGATCGACGCGGTCGAGAACGCCCTCGTCGCCGCGGGATGGGAGCGGCTCAAGGAATCAGGCGGCTATGACGATCTCTATTATCGCCGCTGGATGCACGAATTGCCGCCGCTGATCCATCGCGAGCGAGACCGGATGATTGACGTGCACCACACGATTCTGCCGCCGACCGCTCGTCCGACGCCGGACGCCAGGGCGCTGATCGCCGACAGCGTGCCGCTGGACGGTGGCCTTCGGATGCTGTCGCCCGCCGATATGATCGTCCATGCGGCGGCCCATCTGTTTGCCGACGGCGATCTGGCCGGCGGCCTGCGCAATCTGTGGGACATCGATCGGCTGTTGCGTGAATTCGCCGCAGACCCGGATTTCTGGCCGTCTCTCGCCATCCGCGCCCGGCGCCACCAGCTGACCACGCAGGTCGCGCGCGCGCTTCGCCTCTGCGCCGATCTTTACGGAACGCCGATCGACTCTGCGCTGGCGGGGCATGCCCGTTGGGCCGACCGGCTGTTTGAAGCGCGGCTCCTCGCGCGCAATGGCTGGGGGCAGGAGAAGCGCAAGATGCTGCGCTTCGCTTTCTATATCCGTTCGCACTGGCTGCGGATGCCGCCGCTGCTGCTGGCGCGGCATTTGTTGGCGAAGGCACGCGCCTAAGACTCTGGCATCGCGCCGACTTCCGTGCCATCGGCGCGGACGAGTCAGGGGAAATCGATGACCTCAAGGCCGCTGGCCGCAGTGATCCTCGCCGCCGGCAAGGGCACGCGGATGAAGTCCGATCTGCACAAGGTGCTGCATCCGATCGCCGGGCGGCCGATGCTGCTGCATCTGCTCGCCAGCGCCGATGCGTTGCGGCCCGCGCGGAAGGTGGTCGTTGTGGGCGCACTGAAGGAGCAGGTCGAGGCGGCGGTTACACTGCTTGGCGCTGAAGTCGTCGTCCAGGATCCGCAGCAGGGAACCGCCCACGCCGTCCAGCAGGCGCAGGAGGCGCTTGCCGGTTTCGATGGCGATATCCTGATCCTCTATGGCGACGTGCCGTTCGTAAGCGCCGATACGATGCGGCGCATGGTGGCCGGATTGGACGATGGCGCCGCTGCGGTCGTGGTCGGATTCCGGCCCGAAGATGCGAGGCAATATGGCCGGATCGTCGCGCGTCCCGACGGAACGATCGAGAAGATGGTGGAGTATAAGGATGCCAGCGAGACGGAGCGGGCCGTCGACCTGTGCAATTCCGGCCTGATGGCGGTGCGTTCCATCGATCTTTGGCCGCTTCTCGACCGGGTCGGCAACGACAATGCCGCGGGCGAATATTACCTGCCCGATATCGTGATGCTGGCGGCGCAGGACGGACGGGTTTCATCGGTGATCGAGGTCGCTCCCGCGGAAGTCGAGGGTGTCAACAGCAGGTCGGAGTTGGCGCGCCTTGAACTCTCCTGGCAGCAGCGTCGCCGGGATGCGGCGATGGCCGATGGCGTCAGCCTGATCGCGCCGGATACGGTCTGGTTCAGCCATGACACGGTCATCGGTCGCGATACCGTGGTCGAGCCCAATGTCATATTCGGGCCCGGCGTCGATATCGGCGAACGGGCGACGATCAGGGGCTTCTC
>JBFWUJ010000055.1:0-2610 GCA_050247295.1 Sphingomonas sp.
GGGTTCAGGCGGCCGGCAGGGTCAGGGTGAAACGCGCCCCCTGCCCCGGCGCGCTGTCGAGCGCGAGGTCGCCCTTCATCGCCCGGGCGAGCCGGCGGGCGATATACAGGCCAAGGCCGGCGCCGCCCGGCTCCGTCGGATCGACCCGTTCGAATTTCTCGAACACCCGCTCCTGGTCCGCCTCGGCGATCCCCTTGCCCTGGTCGGCGACGATCACCACCGCGAGGTCGCCCTCCCGTTCGGTGCGCAGCCACACCTCGCTGCCGTCGGGCGAATAGCGCACCGCATTGCCGAGCAAATTGACGAGGATCTGCAGGATGCGGGTGAAATCGCCGATCGCCGGCAGCGGCTCGCCGCCCGGCCCGTCGATCGTCACCTGCCGGGCGGCGGCGCGGACATTGAGCAGGCCGGCGGCGCGGCGGGCGATGTCGGCGAGGTCGACCGGCTCGGCCTCGACCGCGAAATCGGGCCGCTCGATCGCCTGCAGGTCGACCAGATCGTCGACCAGGGCGAGCAGGTGGCGGCCGGCGGCGGCGATGTCGGCGGCATAGCCGGCATAATCGGCGGCCAGCGGTCCCTCATCGGCGGCGCGCAGCTTCTCCGCCTGGCCGATGATCCGGTCGAGCGGCGCGCGCAGGGCGGCGTCGAGCCGCTGGCCGAAGGCGCTGTCGGAAACCGGGCGCGAGGCCGGCGCGGCGCTGTCGGCCCCGGCCAGGCTGACGGCGCCGCCGCGAAAGCCGGCGAAGCGGCCCATGCCGTCGATCAGCGGCACGGCGCCGAGCAGGTAGCGCCCCTGCGATCCGCCGCGCACTTCGGCCAGCTGGCCGTCGAAGCGGCTATGTTCGGCCAGCGCGGCGAGCAGCGGCAATCCGCCCTCCTCGTCCTCGCGGAAGCGGAACAGCCGGGTCAGTTGCTTGCCGATCAGGTCCGCCGGCACCCGGCCGATCGCCGCCGAGGCGCCGGCCGACAGGGCGGTGATCCGCAGCGTGTCGTCGGTCTCCCAGGTCCAGTCGGCGGCGGCGCGCAGCAGATCGGCCTCCCGTTCGGCGCGCAGCGGCGCGATCGGCTCGGGATCGCGCGCCGGCCGGCGGGTCCAGCCGGTGATCGACAAGGCGATCTCCTCGCCGTCCGGCTCGGCCCGCACCCACAGGTCGAGGTCCTCCTCGGCGTCGGCGGCGACCGCGGCCCGGGACACGGTGATGCCGAGCCTCCGGGCGAGCCGCGCCAGCGCCGCGATCTGCGGCACCGAAAGCGCGCCGCCGTCGCTGCCGCCGGCCCGCGCATGCAGCGCCGCCAGCGGCGGATCGGCGGCGATGAGGCGGCCGGCGGCATCGAGCCGGCCGGTCACCGGTCCGTCGAGGGCAACGGCGTCGCTCATCCGGCGGACACCGGCCGGGCGCGGGTGGAGATCCGCGCCACGCTGGCCCGATAGGCCGGATGCGCCCGCCACAGGCGCAGCGTCTCGCCGGCCGAAGCCGGATCGAGCGTGTCGTACAATTCCAGCTGCGATGCGGTGGCGTCGCCCTCGGCCCCGGACAGGATCGGCCCGGTCGCGTTCAGCGCCAGCAGGATCCGGGCCGCCGCCTCGCGCTCGAAGCCGGCGGCGCGCAGCAGCAATGCAGGTCCGCGGCCGCGCGGATCGGCCAGCACCTCCCAGACGGCGGCCGGATCGAGATCGCAGCGGACCGCCAGCGCGGCGAGGAAGAGCGGCAGCAGGCCGCTCTCGATCATCCGCCCCGCGATTGCGCCGTCCAGCCGACCCGCGCGATCGAGCCGCAGCGCGAGGCGCTGGGCCGTCGCCTCCAGGCTGTCGCCTTCGTCATGGCCGCCGATCGCGCCCGCCGCCGCCGCCTCGATCGCCGCATCGACGCCGGCGAGGCGATGATGCTGGACCAGATAGTGGCGCAGCGCCGCGGCGACGAGCCAGATCAGCTTGTGCTGCAGCTCGGCCGGCAATTCGGCGCTGGCCAGCACCGGCTCCTGGAAGCGGTCGAAGCGCCGGCTGCGGGCGATGACCAGCGCCATCGCCTCGGACGCCACCTCTTCATCCTCGTCGCGCGCCAGCTCGAACAGCAGATCGTCGCCGCCGCCCGGCCGCCGCGCGGTCCAGAAGCGATGCTCCTCGGCCCGCCGCACCAGCGCGGCGCTAAGCTCGGGATCGCCAAGCGCGCCGGCCCGGTCAAGGATCGGCGCGGCGATCGGCACATGAGCGGAGGTCAAGGCCGCGACCGCCGCCTCCTGACCGGCCAGATGGCCCGCCAGCCGGGATCGCAGATCGTCCTCGATACAGGCGACCAGCCGGGAAAGCAGCGCCGCCGCGGTGATCCGCTGCCACTCGGTCAGACGGGCGGCGTCGGGCAGCAGCAAATCGGTGGCGGCGACGGCAAAACGCTCGCGCGCCGCCGCCAGCAGCAGCCGCGCGGCATCGCCCTGCCCGCCTCGTCCGTTCATATCGCCTTCGGCCATCGTCCCGCCCATAGCCGAGACAGGGTTAAATGCCTGCTAATCCTGAACCTTCGGGCGATGCGCGAAATGCTGGGCCCAGAAGAAGCTTGCCGCGGCATAGGCGGCGAGGCCGGCAATCGCGACATGCCAGCCGCCGAAACCGGC
>JBFWUJ010000055.1:2710-8533 GCA_050247295.1 Sphingomonas sp.
CGCCATCGACGGCGGCGGCACCGCCCCAGCGCGATTGGCCGTCGATCCGCTCATAGAGCTCGCCGTGAACGCTGTCCGGCACCGTCAGCACGGCCGAGCCTTCGGTCGCCGCCAGCCGGGCCAGTTGATCCTCATCGAGAATCGCGCCGTCGCCGATCAGCAAGAGCCGGTCCGTGGATTCGATCGTCTCCGCCGCCTCCGTGACGTCGCGGGCGACGTGAATGGGCAGCCGCTCGCGCCGGATCCGCTCGATCGCGGCGCCCAGCTCGGCCGGCATCCGTTCGACCACGAGGACGATCCGCGTCGCTCCCGCCCGCGCGGCGAGTCGCGCCTGCCGCTCGACCAGCGTGCGGCCAGCGAGCGGCAACACCGCGCGCAGCACCCCGCTTTCGGCCGATTCCTGACAGGCGATGATCAATGCAGCCAGTGCCAACCGGTCCCTCCGCGGATGCGGGCGGACCCTAAGCGGCGGATCGCCGCCTTGCAAAACGGTTCGGCTTACGCGCCGGCGAAATCGTCGATGGCGCGGGCGATCTCACGCAACGCCACCGGATCGCCCGGCGCGCCATCCAGCGCCTGATCGGCGAGCGCGACGAGACCGGAGGCGCCGAAGCTGGCGGCAAGGCTCTTGAGGCGTGCGGCGGCAATCCGCCAGTTCGCGTCGCAGCGCGCCCGTCCCATCAGATCGAACTGGCGCGAGGCGCTGTCGATAAAGGCGGCGCGCAACTCCGCCATCAGCTCGCCGTCGTTACCGACCGCGGCCGCCAGCGAGGCATTGAGTGCTCCCGGATCGTACGCCATGGCCGGCATTTAGGCCGAACCGTGTTAACGGCCGGTTTCATCCCGCCCGCGACGTGATAGGATGCCGGGCATGAGCACGGGGGCCGAACGCGCCGAGGCGCAATCGCTGGGCCAGCAGGCCTGGAACGCAACGCACGAGCCGGAGGCGATCGAAACCTTCGCCTTCGACAATCTGATCGACGAGGAAGCGGAGGAGACGCGCGGCATCGGCGCCATCCTGTTGGCCGCGGTCCTGATCATCGCCGCCGCCGGCTGGATCGGCTTCAGTGGCTATGCGCTGTGGACGGCATGGCCCGGCGCCGCGCCGCTGGCCTGGCTCGGACCCATCGCAACGGTTTGCGCGCCGCTGATCCTGCTGGCGCTAGTCTGGCTGCTGTTCGGCCGCAGCTCGCGGCGTGAGACGGCCCGGTTCACCGCCGCCGTGACGGCGATGCGCAACGAGAGCGCAGCGCTGGAAACCGCACTCGCCGCCGTGGCGGCGCGGCTTCAGGACAACCGGGCGCTGCTCGCCAACGAAACCAACCGGCTGATGACACTGGGCGAGGAAGCGTCCGACCGGATCGGCCGCACGACCCGCGCCCTCGCCGGCGAGACGGCGGCGCTGGAGCGCGGCGCCCAGACGCTCGACGCGGCCGCCGGCAGTGCGCGGATCGATCTCGGCGTGCTGCTGAGCGACCTGCCGCAGGCCGAATTGCAGGCGCGCGCGGCGGCCGAATCAATTCGCGCCGCGGGCCTTGCGGCGCACGAACAATCGGCGGCGCTGGAGGGACATCTGGCGGCGCTGGCGGCGCGCAGCCGGGAAGCGGATGAGACGCTCGGCGGCGGCGCCCAGCGACTCGGGGCGCAGGTGGCGCGGCTGGAAAGCGGCGCCGGTGCGGCGGCCGAGCGGATGGACCAGGCCGCGGCGGCGATGAATCTCGCGGTCGACGGCGCCATGGGCCGGGCGGCCGAGTCGGTCGAGCAGGCCCGCGCCAGCCTCGACACGCAGGGCCAGGCGGTGCTCGCGCTGGTCGAGCAGAGCCGGGCCGCGTTCGAGGCGGCCAGCACCGAGGCCGGCCAGACGATGATCGCCCGGCTCGCGGAGGCCAGCAGCGCCGTGGAGGCGCTCGCCGGCCATCTCGCACGACAGGATCAGGCGAGCAGCCGGCTCGCCGAACGGCTCGCCGCCCAGGTCGGCGAGATCGACAGCCAGCTCGCGGCGCTCGGCCAGACCGGCGAAGCGCAGGGCGAGCGGCTGGCGCAATCGCTGGCCGGGCTACGCGACGTTGCGCAGGCGCTGCGCGGCGAGCTTGGCGAGGGCGAAACCGCGTCCACGACGCTGATCGGCCGTACCCAGGCGCTGAGCGGCGTGCTGACCACCGTCGCGTCCCAGCTGCGCGAGGACCTGCCGACCGGCCTCGCCGCCTTCGAACAACAGGCCGAGCGGACGACCGCGACCGCAACCTCCCTGATCCCCACCGTGGAAGCGGTGCAGGCGGCGGCGGCGATGACCAGCGAGTCGCTCGGGGCCGGGGCCGCGAGCCTCGATCATCAGCGCGCGACGCTCGATGCATTGATCGCCGCCACCCGCGACGGCGTAGCCGAGACGGAGGCGAAGCTGGCCGCGCTCGGCGCCGCGCTGGGCGAGACCGACGCCGCCTCCGCCCGGCTGGTGCAGGAGACCGGCCCGGTTTTGATCGAAGCGCTGGTTCGCGTCCGGGAGGCCGCGCAGCAGGCCGCCAACCATGCCCGCGAGGCGATCGTCGCGGCGATCCCGGACAGCATCGCCGCCCTTTCCGACGCCACCCGCGACGCATTGGCCGAAGCGACTGCCGAGCCGGTCCACGATCAGCTCGCGGAGATCGCCGGCGCCTCTCAGCGGGCGATGGCGGTGGCGCGGCAGGCGAGCGAGCGGCTCACCCGCCAATTGCTGACGATGAGCGAGACCGCGGCGGCGATCGAGGACCGGATCGCCGAGGACCGGGCGGCGCGCGAAGAGCAGGATGCGGAGGCGCTTTCGCGCCGCGTGTCGCTGCTGATCGAGGCGCTCAATTCGACCGCGATCGACGTCAACAAGTTGCTTTCCAACGAGGTCGCCGACACCGCCTGGACCGCCTATCTCAAGGGCGATCGGGGTGTCTTCACCCGGCGGGCGGTGCGGCTGCTCGATTCGGGCGAAGCGCGCGAAGTGCAGCGCCACTATGAGGACGAGCCCGATTTCCGCGAACAGGTGAACCGCTACGTGCTCGATTTCGAGGCAATGCTGCGCCGGGTGCTGGCGGACCGTGACGGCAACACGCTGGCGGTGACGCTGCTTTCCTCCGACATGGGCAAATTATACGTCGCGCTGGCCCAGGCGATCGAACGGCTCCGCCGCTAGCGATTCACCCAGTCGAGATCGGAAGCCGTGATCCAGCCGGTCACATAGTTGACGTAATAGAGCCCGAACAGGATCGCCGAGAGGATCGTCGCGCGCAGCGCGGCGCGGCCGAAGCTGAACGTATGCGGCGCGCTGTCGGCCTGGCCGCGCACCCTTTCCACCCCGGCCTCATCCGCCGTGCGAACCCCGAAAGGCAGCAGGACGAAGAAGCTGCTGACCCAGAACAGCACGTAAATGGCAAGGGCGGATGTCCAGCGCATCGCGGATCAGACGCGGACGAACATCACCGCGACCACCGGCTTCTTGCCGGTCCAGTCGGTCGCGCAGCGGCGAACCGCGAGCCGGATCGACTCGCGCCGCTTCTCCTCGTCGCGAAGATCCCTGGCGGCGGCATCCTCGGCGGCAGCGCACGCCTCGTCGAGAAAGGCCTCCCGGTCCTCCTCCACCGGCACGCCGTGCAGAGCGAGCTGCGGGCGCCCCTGAATCCGCCCCGCGCCGTCCAGCGCGACGGCGACCGAGATCAGGCCGTTGACCGCGATCTTGCGGCGATCGTTGATCGTCGCTCCATCCGCCGGGAGGATGATGTCGCCATCGAGGACGAGCCGCCCGGTCCGTTCGCGGCCGACGATTTCCGGCCCGCCCGGCGCCAGCCGGACGATGTCGCCGTTCGACTGGACGAGCGCTCGCGGCACCCCTTCCGCCAGCGCGAAGCGGGCCTGCTCGGCCATGTGCCGACGCTCGCCATGAACCGGAAGGACGATGTCGGGCCGCAGCCATTTGTAGAGCGCCGCCAGTTCGGGCCGGCCGGGATGGCCGGAGACGTGGACGTGCGCCTGCTTCTCGGTGACGATCGGAATGTTCGACCGCGCGAGCTGGTTCTGAATGCGCCCGATCGCGACCTCGTTGCCCGGGATCTGCTTGGACGAGAAGATGACGAGATCACCCTCGTCCAGCTTGAGCGGATGATTGCCGCTCGCGATCCGGCCGAGCGCCGCATTGGGCTCGCCCTGCCCGCCTGTGGCAATGATCATCACCTTCGACGGCGGCGTCCGCATCGCGGTGTCGAAGTCGATCGACTCCGGAAAACCCTTCAGATAGCCGCTGGCCTTGGCCACCGTCGTGATCCGATCGAGCGATCGGCCCGCGACGCATAATTTGCGGTCCGACGCCGCCGCGATCTCGCCCAGCGTCTGCAGCCGGGCAGCGTTGGAGGCAAAGGTGGTGACCAGCACCCGCCCCTTCGCCTCGCCGACGATCCGGGCGAGATCGGCGCGAACGCCGCCCTCGCTGCCCGATTCGGCGGGATTGAACGCGTTGGTGGAATCGCAAACGAGGGCCAGCACGCCGTCATCGCCGATCGCACTCAGGGCGTCGGCGCTGGCCGGGACGCCGATCACGGGATCGACGTCCAGTTTCCAGTCGCCGGTGTGGAAGACACGGCCATAAGGGGTGTCGATCAGGCAGGCCTGCATGTCCGGGATCGAGTGGGCGAGCGGCACATAGCGGAAATCGAACGGGCCGAGCGTGAAAGCACCGCCGATCTCGATCACCCGCAGATCGACATCGGTCAGCCCCTCTTCGTCGAGCTTGCCGCGGATCATCCGGGCCGTGAAATCGGTTGCGTAGAGCGGTACGCCGAGATCGGCGGCAAGATACGGCACCGCGCCGATATGATCCTCATGGCCGTGCGTCAGGACGATCCCGAGCAGGTCCTGCCGCCGCTCCTCGATGAAAGCGAGATCGGGCAGGACGAGGTCGATGCCGGGATATTGATGATCGGCGAAGGTGACGCCCAGATCGACCATCACCCACTTGCCCTCGCAGCCGTAGAGATTGACGTTCATGCCAATCTCGTCCGAGCCGCCGAGGGCGAGGAAAAGAAGCTCCTTGCCGGGTTTCATGCGATAAGAATGCTCACGCCGCGCGAACGCTCCTCGCATGAAGCATCGCCAGACCCTGGATGGTGAGGTCGCCTTCGATCACGTCGAAGATCGCCGTATGCTTGTCGAACAGGGCGGCGAGGCCGCCGGTCGCGACCACCTTCACCGGCCGCCCGATTTCCTCTTTCAAGCGCGCGACCAGGCCCTCCATCATGGCAACATAGCCCCAGTAGATGCCGATATGCATCTGGCTTTCGGTCGTGCGGCCGACGACGCTTCGATCTTCCGGCGCCTCGATCGCGACCCGCGGCAACTTGGCGGCGGCGGCGACAAGGGCGTCGAGCGACAGGTTGATGCCAGGCGCGATGATGCCGCCCTTATAGGCGCCACCGAAATCGACGACATCGAACGTCGTCGCGGTGCCGAAATCGATGACGATCAGGTCGCCGCCATGGATGCTGTGTGCGGCGATCGCGTTCAGCGCCCGATCCGCGCCGACCGTCTTCGGATCGGCGACGTCGAGTTCGATGCCATAATCTGCGGGGGGCGTGCCGGCGACCAGCGGCGCGACCCCGAAATATTTCGTCGCCAGCACTTCCAGATTATGCAGCGCTCGCGGCACGACGGTGCCGATGATCACCGCGGTCACGTCGGCGCGGGTGAAGCCTTCAAGCTCCAGCAGCTGGTGCAGCCAGACCGCATATTGATCGGCCGTCCGGCGGGCGTCGGTCGCAATCCGCCAGCGCGCGCGGATGACCCCTTCCTCGACAAGCGCGAAGACCA
>JBFWUJ010000055.1:8633-11283 GCA_050247295.1 Sphingomonas sp.
GCGAGAACCGCCGCGGAAACGCCAAACCTCATTTGATCGCCCTCCATCAATGTCGCACGAGCATGACCGGCGCTGTTTCAACTGTAAAGGCGGCTAGAGCAGGAAGACGTCGCCGGCATGGATCAGGCGGCATTGGCCGTCGGCCATCCGCAGCCGCAGCGCGCCACTGTCGTCGAGACCATCGAAGAATCCCTTCCCCTCGCCGGTCGCGAGCGGGGTGCCGATCGGGTGCGCCGCCGCAAGCCATGCCGCGCGGACCGGGCCGAGGCCCTCCCCCCGCCATTCTTCCAGCCGCATCGCGAAGGCCCGGGCGAGACGTTCACATAAGGATGAGGCGACCGGCGGATCGCCGCCCAGCGCGGTCATGCTGATCGTCGGCTGGGCAAGGCCCACGGGGTAATGGGCGACGTTGACCCCAAATCCGGCGATCACCGCGTCTCCTTCTCGTTCCAGCAAAATGCCGGCGATCTTTGCGCCATCCACCAGCAGGTCGTTCGGCCATTTGATCCGTACCGACGCGACATGGCTCGCGACGACGTCGTGCAGCGCGACCGCCGCCACCAGCGCGAGAGTCGGCGCCGACGGGTCACCAGGTCGCAGCCTGACGATCGTGCTCGCATGGAGATTACCGGGCGGCGACAGCCACGTCCGGCCCTGCCGGCCGCGCCCGCCGCTCTGCCGCTCCGCCCGCAGCCACAATCCTTCCGCCGCTCCATCGCGCGCCAGCGAGGCGATATCGTCGTTGGTGGAGCCCGTCTCGGTGACGGTGCGGATCAAAAGAGCGACGCCGCCGCGTTCTGCGTCGCCTGACTGAGCATCGGAATGGCCAGATAGCCGAGCGGCGAGACGAACACGGCCGACGCGAGGATCAGCCCGGCCCCGACCGGCTCGCGGGCCTCGGCCAAGGCCGGCGCGGGCTCATCGAAATAGATCAGCTTGACGATCATGATGTAGTAAAAGGCACCGATCACCGAAGTGGCGATCGCCACCGCCGCGAGCCAGGTGAGCCCGGCCCCGACCGCCGCCTGGAAGACGAGGAACTTGGGCCAGAAGCCGAACAGCGGCGGGATGCCGGCAAGGCTGAACATGAACATCGCCATCGCCAGCGCCAGCCATGGACGGCTGCGCGACAGCCCGGCAAGCCCGGCGATCGCCTCGACCGGCTGGCCGTCCGCATCGCGCATCCTGAGCACCACGAGGAAGGCGCCGAGCGTCATCGCCACATAGACCGCGAGATAGAACAGGACCGAAGCAATACCTTGCGGGGTTCCCGCCGCGAGGCCGACCAGCACGAAGCCGATATTGTTGATCGACGAATAAGCGAGCAGGCGCTTGATGTTCGTCTGGCCGATCGCCGCTACCCCGCCAAGGATCGTGGACGCCAAGGCGGCGAAGATCACGATCTGCCGCCATTGGTCGGTCGCCGGGCCCATCGAATCGACCACCACCCGAACCAGCAGCGCCATCGCCGCCACCTTGGGGGCAGAAGCGAAGAAGGCGGTGACCGGCGTCGGCGCGCCTTCGTACACGTCCGGCGTCCACATATGGAACGGCACCGCGCTCACCTTGAAGGCGAGGCCGGCGAGAACGAATACGATGCCGAACAGCTCGCCCGTCGACACGCCGTCGGCGGCAAGAGCCCGGGCGACGCCGTCGAAGCCGGTCGTGCCCGTAAAGCCGTAGAGCAGCGAGATGCCGTAGAGCAGGATGCCGCTGGCCAGCGCACCCAGCACGAAATATTTGAGGCCCGCCTCGGCCGAACGCGCGTCCGAGCGCTGAAAGCTGGCGAGCACATAAGCGGCCAGGCTCTGCAGCTCGAGGCCGACATAGAGCGTCAGCAGATCATGGGCAGAGATCATGATGCTCATGCCGAGCGCCGCGAACAGGATCAGCACCGGATATTCGGCCCGATAATCGCGATCCCGGCCGAACCAGGCCATGGCCGCGAACATCGCGACCGCCGCCGCCGCGTAAGTCACGACCTTGGCGAAAGCGGCGAACCGGTCGGCAACGAACATGCCGCCGAAAGCAGCACCGCCATTGTCCACGAGGCCCGGCAGGAAGGCGGCGGCCACCGCGAGCACGATGACGGAGAGCCAGGTCAGCACCGGGGCGCCGCGATCGCCGGTCCAGGCCGCGACCATCATCAGGGCGAGCGCGCCGATGGCGATGATCTCTTCCGGCAGGATCAGGATGAAATCGGCAAGCATCAGTGGTGCGCCCCTTGTGCGGCAGGCGGATGCGCAGCGGGCGCGGCCGGCTGCCCGGCGCTTACCATCGCGTCACCCGGCGGCGCGGCGCCCTGCACGCGCTCAAGCAGCATCCCGACATCCTGCCGCATCGGCGCGATGAAGCTTTCCGGATAGACGCCCATCCAAAGCACCGCCGCCGCGATCGGCGCCAGCAGCGCCCATTCGCGGGCATTCAGGTCCTTCAGGGTCGCCGCTTCTTCGGTGCGCGCGACACCAAAGGCGATCCGCCAGTAGAGCCACAGCATATAGGCAGCGCCGAGGATGATCCCGCTCGTCGCCACCGCCGCGACCCAGCTATTGGCGGCATAGGCGCCGACCAGCGCGAGGAACTCGCCGACAAAGCCGCTGGTGCCGGGCAGGCCGACCGAGGCCATGGTGAAGAGCATGAACAGAAGCGC
>JBFWUJ010000055.1:11383-14885 GCA_050247295.1 Sphingomonas sp.
ATCCGGTTGGCGCCTCCCCAGATGCCGATGATCAGGTACATCGGGATCAGCCCGGCTTCGAACAGGATGTAGAAGAGGAAGATGTCCTGCGCCATGAAGACGCCGATCATCAGCGTCTCCATGAACAGGAAGCAGGCCATATATTCCGGCACACGCTTCTCGATCGCATCCCAGGACGCCGCGATGCAGATCGGCATCAGGAAGGCGGTGAGGACGATCAGCATCAAGGCGATGCCGTCGATGCCGAGCGCCCATTGAAAGCCGCCGAACAGGTCGGCCCGCTCCACGAACTGCCATTGCGGGCCGCCGACCTGATAGGTGAGCCACAGGCCGATACAGAGAAGCAGCGTTCCCAGCGTCGTCGCGAGCGCGATCCAGCGCGCCCCGGCGGCGCCGGTCAGCAGGCAGGCAAGCGCGCCGAGGAGCGGCAGGGCGAGTATCGCCGAGAGGATCGGGAAGCTGGTCACCGCGCCATCACCCATGTGGCGGCGGCGGCGACGCCGAGCAGCATCACCAGCGCATAGGTATAGAGGTAGCCGGTCTGGATGCGGGCCGTGAGCCTGGTGCCGGCGACCACCATGGCGGCCGCGCCATCCGGCCCGAAGCGGTCGATCGTCTTTTCATCGCCGCGCTTCCAAAGCACCCGGCCGAGCCAGATCGAAGGCCGGACGAAGACGACGTTGTAGAGCTCGTCAAAATACCATTTGTTCAAGAGGAACAGGTACAGCATCCGGAAATTGGCGACGAACTGGGCCGGGAAGGCCGTGTTGCGGATATAAGCGTAGAAGGCGATCGCGAGGCCGAGCAGCATAGCCGCCGTGGCCGACAGCTTCACCCACAGCGGCACGAGATGGCTTTCGTGCGCCAGGTGGGCGTCGAAGGCGACGCTGCCGCCCCAGAAATGCGGCCCGCCCTCGGCATCGATGAAAGCGTGGTGGAAGAGGAAGCCGGCGAACACCGCGCCGATTGACAGCAACGCCAGCGGCAGCAGCATCGTCCACGGGCTCTCATGCGGGTGATAGCCGCCCGTGCCGGTGTGAACCTCGGCCGCCCCCGCCTCATGCGCATGGGTGTCGTGGCCCGCATCCTCCGCGTCGGGATGCTCATGATGGTCGTGCAGCGCGTGCTGGATATGCTCGCTCTCCGCCCAGCGAGGCTTGCCGAAGAAGGTCAGGAAGACGAGCCGCCACGAGTAGAAGCTGGTGAGCAGCGCCGCGAAGACCGCGATCGCAAAGGCGAACATGCCGAAATTCGAGCCGCTGGCGAAGGCGCTCTCGATGATCGCGTCCTTCGAATAGAAGCCGGCGAAGCCGAAGAGGCCGATCACGCCGACGCCGGTAATGGCCAGCGTGCCAATCGTCATCGCCCAGAAAGTAAGCGGAATTTCCCTGCGCAGCGCGCCGTAATAGCGCATGTCCTGCTCATGGTGCATGGCGTGGATGACCGAGCCGGCGCCCAGGAACAGCAACGCCTTGAAGAAGGCGTGCGTGAACAGGTGGAACATCGCCGCCCCATAAGCGCCGACGCCCGCCGCCATGAACATGTAGCCTAGCTGCGAGCAGGTCGAATAAGCGATCACCCTCTTGATGTCGTTCTGCACCGTGCCCACCGTCGCCGCGAACAGGGCGGTGAGCGCACCGACGAAGGTGACGATGCCGAGCGCCGTCTCGCTGGTTTCGAACAGCGGCGACAGGCGGCAGACCATGAACACGCCGGCGGTCACCATCGTCGCCGCATGGATCAGCGCGCTGACCGGCGTCGGGCCCTCCATCGCATCGGGAAGCCAGGTGTGCAGGCCGAGCTGTGCCGACTTGCCGCAGGCACCGATGAACAGAAGGATGCAGATCAGGGTCAGCGTATCGATGCGCATCCCAAGGAAGCCGATCGTCGAGCCCGCCATGTTCGGCGCGGCGGCCAGGATCTCCGGGATCGAGATCGTTCCGAAGACGAGGAAGCAGGCGAAGATGCCGAGGCTGAAGCCGAAATCGCCGACCCGGTTGACGATGAAGGCCTTCATCGCCGCCGCATTGGCCGAGGGCTTGTGATACCAGAAGCCGATCAGCAGGTAGGAAGCGAGACCGACGCCCTCCCAGCCGAAGAACATCTGGACGAGGTTGTCGGCCGTCACCAGCATCAGCATGGCGAAGGTGAACAGCGACAGGTAAGCGAAGAAACGCGGCTGGCTGTCGTCCTCCGCCATATAGCCCCAGCTATAGAGGTGAACGAGGGCCGAGACGGTCGTGACCACCACCAGCATCACCGCGGTCAGCGCATCGACGCGCAGCGACCAATCCACCACCAGATCGCCCGAATGGATCCAGGCGAGCACCGGATAGAGCGCGCTATGCTCGGTGCCCGTGAGAAAGCCGATGAGGATCGGCCAGGACAGGAACATCGCGGCGAACAGGGAACCGGTCGTGATCAGCTTGGCGGCCGCATTGCCAAGCAGGCGGTTGCCGAGGCCGGCGACGATGGCCGCAAACAGGGGCAGGAAGACGATCGCCTGGACCATCGCGTCAGCCTCGCATCTGGTTGATATCGTCGACCGCGATCGTGCCGCGGTTGCGATAATAGATGACGAGGATGGCGAGGCCGATCGCCGCCTCGGCGGCGGCGACAGTCAGCACGAACATCGCGAATACCTGCCCGACCATGTCGCCGAGGAAGGCCGAGAAGGCGACGAGATTGATGTTCACGGCGAGCAGGATCAGTTCGATCGCCATCAGGATGACGATCACGTTCTTCCGGTTGAGGAAGATGCCGAACACCCCGAGCACGAAGAGGATCGCGCCGACCGTGAGATAATGGTGGAGGCCAATCACAGTTCGACCCCCTGCCCGACCGGCGGGTTCATGTTGACGACGGCATCGCCGGGACGGCGGCGCACCTGGCGCGAGATGTTCTGCGGCCGGGCATCCGAACGCTTGCGACGGGTCAGCACGATCGCGCCGACCATCGCGACGAGCAGCACGAACCCCGCCGCCTCGAAGATGAAGAGGTAGCGGCTGTAGAGCAGCTGACCGAGCGCCACGATGTTGGACGTGCCGTCGGCGGCGATGGGCGCCGTACGGCCCTCCAGGGCGATCCCGCCCTCCTGATAGGCCCACAGGGCCGTGAGCATCTCGCCAATCAGCACCGCCGCCAAGCCGACGCCCAGCGGCCAGTAGCGGGCGAAGCCGGCGCGAAGCTCGGCGAAATCGACGTCGAGCATCATCACCACGAACAGGAACAGCACCGCGACGGCGCCGACGTAGACAATGACCAGCAGGAAGGCGAGAAACTCCGCCCCCAGCAGCAGGAACAGCCCGGCCGCGTTGAAGAATGCGAGGATCAGCCACAACACCGAATGGACCGGATTGCGCGAGGCGATCGTCATCACGCCGGAGCCGATCACCAGCGCCGCGAAAAGATAGAAGGCGAAGACCTGAATCACGCGGCGCGCCTATCGGTAGGCCGCATCGGCGGCAAGGTTCGCGGCAATCGCCCGCTCCCACTTGTCACC
>JBFWUJ010000056.1:0-14514 GCA_050247295.1 Sphingomonas sp.
TGCAGCCATTCGTCGAGCAGGCTCTGCGGACGCGCGTTCAGCGCCGGGAAAGAGCCGACGATGCCCGCCTTGCACTGGGCAATGACAAGGTCTGGATTGGAAACGATGAACAGCGGCGCGCCGATCGCTGGAAGGCGCAGGCGGTCGAACAGGGGAGGAAGGCTCATTTCGCGTGCGTAACCGGCAGTTGCGCCTTGGGGAAGCCGCCCCACGCCTCGTCATAATCGGGTTGTGCCGTTTCGAGCGCGAATTTCGTTGGCCGATAGGGCCAGCAGCTCTCAACCATGAAGGCCATAGTGTTGTCGATCTTGTGCGGCTTCAGGTCGGCCTCGCTCGCGCCCTTCCAGCTCGCCACGTCCGGACCATGGCCGGCCATCAGATTGTGCAGGCTCATCCCACCCGGGGCAAAGCCGCCCTCCTTCGCATCATAGGTGCCGTGGATCAGGCCCATACACTCGCTCATCACGTTGCGGTGGAACCAGGGTGGGCGGAAGGTGTCCTCGGCGACCATCCAGCGCGGCGGAAATATGACGAAATCGGCATTGGCCCGGCCGGGCGTTTCGCTCGGCGAGGTCAGGACAGTGAAGATCGACGGATCGGGGTGGTCGAAACTGACGGTGCCGATCGTGTTGAAATTGGCGAGGTCATATTGGCAGGGCGCCAGATTGCCGTGCCAGGCCACGACATCGAGCGGACTATGATCCAGCTCAGTCACCCACAGCGACCCAAGATGCTTCTGGATCAATTCGAACGACCCCTCGCGGTCGTCGAACGCCGCTTCGGGTGTCAGGAAGTCCCGCGGGTTGGCGAGACCGTTGGAGCCGATCGGGCCGAGATCGGGCAAGCGGAACAACGCGCCGTGATTCTCGGCGACATAGCCGCGCGCCTCGCCATCAGGCAGCAGCACCCGAAAACGCACGCCGCGCGGGATCAGTGCGATCTCGCCGGGTTTCAGGTCGATCCCGCCCATCTCGGTCCGGATGTCCAGCCGGCCCTGATACGGGATGATCAGCAGCTCGCCGTCGGCGTTGAAGAAAAAGCGCTCCTCCATGCCGCGATTGGCAGCGTAGACGTGGACGGCGACGCCCTCCAGGCTTGCCGGATCGCGATTGGCGACCATCGTCACCAGACCGTCGACAAAGTCGGTCGCCGCATCCGGCAGCGCGAGGGCATCCCAACGCAGTCGGTTGGGCGGCAATGGCGTGTCGTCGGTCCCCGGCGCGAACCGCTTCGCTCCGTCATAGCGACGATAAGGCGGATGTTCCGCCGACGGCCGCATCCGATAGAGCCAGGAGCGGCGATTCTCATGGCGGGGCGCGGTGAAGGCGGTGCCCGACAATTGTTCGGCATAGAGACCGAAGGCGGGCCGTTGCGGCGAGTTGCGCCCTTGCGGCAACGCGCCCGCAACCGCTTCCGTGGCGAAGTGATTTCCAAATCCGGACATCGTCGCCATTGCCTGCCCCGCTGCCGATCGATCAGCTATCGCGCTTCCCTTTAATGGCCATGCCGACGCGCGCAAGACGAGCACATTGAACCGGCGTCGGCTCCCCGCCATAAGCGGCATGGATGCCGAGCCGTTTCGATCAGCCCGTCGATCATTCGCACTACGGAGGGGGTCTCGTTCCGAAGGCTCTGACCTGGCTTTTCTGTCTCGCCTTGGTCATCGCCACCTGGCTGTTTGTCGCGCAGCAGATTCGCTTCGAACGCGATCATGCGATCCAAGAGGCGATCGCCCAGAATGAGAACAGGGCGATCGGATTCGAACAATATGTAAGACGGACTCTCGAGGTTGCCGCGGTCGCCACGCGTTACGTCGCCGATCGGTTCCAGCGCGGGATTCCGGGCCCCGAATTCTCCGGTACGCCCGATCGCCCGGCCAGCCTTGCCGGCGATCTGGCGCGGGGTGACACGATCTTCGCGGGGATCATAATCGCCAATGCGCGTGGCGACATTATCGCTATGTCGCGAGCGGGCTCCGGTCCGCGGAATGTCGCGCCGCTGCCCGCATTTCAGGTCCACGTCGCGCGCAATAGCGATGAGTTGTTCGTGAGCCCGCCATTCCGTGCGCCTATGCTTGGGCGCGACGTGATCATGCTTTCGCGGCGGCTCAACAATCCCGATGGGTCCTTCGCCGGCATCGTGGCGTTGGCGATCGCGCCCGAGCAGTTCACTGCCTTCTATCGTGATGCGCGGATTGGCCCCCGTGACATCATGTCGCTGATCGGGCTCGACGGGATAACCCGGGCGCGGCGTGTCGGCGAGCGGCCAAGCGCAGGTGAGGACATGCGCGGCACGGGGGTGATGCAGCGGGTGGTCAACAATCCGAACGGCACGACGAAGGCCGCCGCATCGATCGATGGTGTCGTGCGTTATTTCAGCCGGCGACGTCTGGCCGACTATCCGTTGTTCGTCGCCTATGGCGTCCCCGAATCCGAGATCCTTGCGGTACCGCAGCGACGCGCACGCAGCCTGATTGCGATCGCTGCGCTCGGCACCTTGGCCGCGATCGGCTTTGCCGCGCTCCTGACCTTGTTGATCAATCGCAACGAGCGGCGCGCGCGCGAGATGGCGCTGGCCAACCGGCGGCTTCAGGAAGCGCAGCGGATCGGGCAGATCGGGGATTGGGATTATGATCTGCGCACCGGCAGCACATATTGGTCGCCGCAGCTCTGCACCCAGTTCGAACGCAGACCCGAGCAGGGCAGCCCCTCGCTGGATGAGTTTTTGGCGTATTTGGACGAGGAGGGGCGAGAGACAGTGAAGAGCGCACACAGCGCGGCGATCGAGACGGGTGAAAGCCAGGAGGTCGAATATGACGTGCACTTGCCGAGCGGAGCCGAGAATCGGCACCAGGCTTCGGTGATTCCGACGTTCGACAGAAACGGCAACGTGATCGGACTGCACGGCACCGACCAGACGATAACCGGGCGGAAACTGCTTGAGCAGTTGCAGGGCCGGCTCGCACATCTTTCCCGGGTGGAGGCGATGAACACGATGGCCGGAACGCTGGCGCATGAACTGAACCAGCCGCTCGCCGCCGCTGCCAATTATGTCGCCGGGACACGCCGCCATCTGGAGACCTCGCCGGACGATGTCGCGGGAACAGACGAAGGTCTGGTGGCGGCCGAACAGCAGATTCTTTTCGCCGGGGATATCATACGCCGGGTTCGCGAGATGGTTTCAAGTCAGCCAAAAGCGGTCAGCAATTTCAGTCTGACGACGGTCGTCGATGATGCGCTGACCGTGATCATCGCCGCAGGGGGCAGCGCGCCGTCGGTGAGCAGGGAATTGGACCCGCAGGCGCGGCGGGTGCGCGCGGACCGGGTGCAGGTCCAACAGGTGATTATCAATCTGCTGCGCAACGCACTCGAGGCGACGCAGGACCTGGCCGAGCCGCGGGTCGTCATTGCCTCCCGGGCAGACGAAAACGGCATGGTGATCATCTCGGTCGCGGACAATGGCCCCGGGTTCAGCCGCCCCAAAGCGGAGCGTTTTTCACCGGTGGCGGGCGGCAATGGCGCCGGCATGGGGCTGGGGCTGTCGATCTCTCGGACGATCGTGGAGGCCAATGGCGGCCGCATATGGACCGAGGACGAGGTCGAGGGCGGCGCTATCGTCTGCTTCACCTTGCCGGCTGCGCCCCATCGGGGGGCGTCCATTCAGACGATTAAGGAGGCATGAGGCTCTCACTTGCGAAAGCGGGCCTGAATTAATAAGAACATAAAGTGAACATTACGACTCGCACTGGCTCTGCCCGGCAGAATTCCGTCTTCTCGGCGCTCGATCCGATGCGGGGCCGGCTACATGAATTCTATGCGGCCACCGACGAGGATGATGCTGCAAACCTTGGCTTGGCAGCCTTACGGGCGATGCAGATCGCCGCAGACGCACCGATCCTTTGGATTCGTGTCGCTCGCAGGCAAGGCAAGGCGAGCCCCTATGCACCCGGTCTAGTTGACCTGGGCGTCGATCCGGGGCGGCTGATCCTGGTCGAGGCGAATGATGTTTTCGCCTTGCTGCGGACGGCGGGGGATGCGGCGCGCTGTCCCGGCCTCGGCGCCCTGCTGGTCGAAACCCAAGGCAGGCTGCCTGAACTGGACCTTACAGCAAGCAGGCGGCTGCTGCTCGCCGCCGAACGTTCGCGCGTCACCGTCCTGTTGGCCCGGCACGACGCAAGTCCGGTGCCGAGCGCGGCGGAGACGCGCTGGCGGGTTGCAGCCGCCCCTTCAAGCCGGCTGGGCGTGGCGATGGCGCCGGGTCCGCCGGCCTTCATCGTCGAGTTGCTGCGCCGGCGAGGCGGTCCTGCCGGATCGCGATGGTGTCTGGAGTGGAATCGTGAGCAAGCCAGTTTCCGGGAAACGGCGCTGTCTGGCGCTATGGTTTCCTCTGTTGCCGGCGGAGCGGATCGCGCTCGGCAGGTGGCAGTCCGGCCTTTCCGCACTGCCGCCTGAGCCGGACGAGGCCGCGCCGCTGGTTTTCACCGAGAAGGTGAAAGGAGCGCTTCGCATCGCCGCCGGCGATCGGCAGGCGCTGGCGCTTGATCTGACGCCCGGCATGGCGCTGGCCGATGCGCGCGCCCGGGTGCCGGGGATCGCCAGCCTCGAACTGGATGAAGCGGCCGATGCCGCTCTGCTCGAGCGGCTGGCCGATGGCTGTGACCGCTACACGCCACTGGTCGCGCTCGATCCTCCGGACGGAGTGCTGCTCGATGTCACTGGCTGCGTCCATCTCCATGGCGGGGAGGAAGGATTGGCGGCCGATGCGAACCGGCGCCTTGCCCGGCTGGGAATGACGGTTCGCCATGCCTTTGCTGGCACTCCTGAAGGGGCTCATGCACTTGCCCGTTACGGGCCGGCTGGCCCGATCACGGCGCTTCCAATTGCCGCGCTGGAGTTGGGTGAAGAGGCATTATGCGGCTTGCGGCGAGCCGGGCTGGCGACGGTCGGCGCGGTTGCCGCTCGCCCGATGGCGGCGATCGCTGCACGCTTCGGCGAAGCGGCGGTGATCAGCCTCCGGCGGATATTGGGCGAGGAAAGCAAGCCGATCCTGCCCCGGATCGCGCCGCCGCCGATCCTCGCCGAGCGCCGCTTCGCGGAGCCGATCTCGCGCACCGAGGATGCGCTGGCGGTATTGGCGAAGCTGGGCGAGGATGCCGCGAAGATGCTGGAGGCACGCCAGCAAGGCGGGCGTGCATTCGTCGCCACCCTGTTTCGTACCGACGGGCTCACCCGAAGGCTGGTGATCGAAACCGCCCGGCCCACCCGCGACCCATGCCTCGTTCTGCGTCTGTTGCGCGAGCGGATCGATACCCTTGCCGATCCGCTCGATCCCGGCTTCGGGTTCGATATGGTCCGGCTCGCGGTGCCGCGGGTCGAGCTGCTCGCCGCGGCCCAGATCGCCTTGGAGGGGGAGGAAGAGACAAGGCAGGAGGCTGACGTCGCCTTGCTTGTCGACCGGCTCGTCGTTCGTCTCGGCCGGCAAAGAGTGATGCGGCTTCGGTCTCTCGACAGCCATATTCCGGAACAGGCGCAAATGGCGGTGCCGGCAATGGACGGCGCGGTTCCGGCATGGCCGCGCCGGCCCATCGACGGGCCGCCGGAACGGCCGATCCTTCTCCTCGATCCGCCGGAGCCGGTAACGGTGATCGCGGAGGTTCCGGACGGCCCGCCGCAGCGCTTTCGCTGGCGCGGCCGGCAGCACCAGGTTCGCCGTTTCGAGGGGCCAGAGCGGATCGCGTCCGAATGGTGGCGACGGCGCGAAGGCCACTGGCCCGGCAAGGGCGGCCTCACCCGCGACTATTACCGGATAGAGGACGGGAATGGCCGTCGCTTCTGGTTGTTTCGGCATGGCTTGTATCGCGAAACAGACGATCCGCACTGGTACATTCATGGGCTGTTCGCATGATTGCACCGTTCGCCGAACTCGTGGCCGCGACCCATTACAGTTTCCTGCGCGGCGCATCCTCTCCCAGCGACATGGTGGCGCGGGCAATTCAGCTTGGCATGACCGGAATCGGCATTGCCGACCGCAACACGGTCGCCGGCGTGGTTCGTGCTCATATCGCGTTGCGCGAAGCGCAGGGGCGGCTGGCGGAACTGGGCGAACAGCCAATCGATTTTCGCCTGATCCTCGGGGCGCGGCTTGTCTTTGTTGACGGCACGCCGGACATCATTGCCTATCCCGAAACACGACACGGCTGGGGCCGACTGACTCGCCTGCTGACCACAGGCAATCTGCGCGCGGTGAAGGGCGGCTGCATTCTCCGGTTCGAGGATCTGATCGCTCACCTCGAGGATCTGTCGCTGATCGTCCTGCCGAAGAGCAGCGGCGAGCCCCAGGAGGCGCACCGCAAGCCGGTTTCCTATGACGGGGATGGTTCCGGCCATTCGATTCTGCGTTTGATCAACACGCGCGCGAACGGATTGGATGACGTGCTGCGCCGGCTTGCGTCTAGAGCGGCCGATAGGATCTGGCTGGGCGTGAGCATGATGCGTCAGGGCATCGATGCCCGGTATCTCGCTCAGCTTCGGAAGATCGCGGCTGAGGCGAAGGTACCACTGCTCGCCACGAATGACGCGCTTTATGCAGAGCCGGAGCAGCGGCCGCTGCACGATATCCTGACCTGCACCCGCTTGGGGACGACGATTCACAAGGTGGGACGCCAGCTGGAGGCCAATGCCGAGCGATATTTGAAAGCACCTGAAGAGATGGCGCGGCTGTTCCGCAATTGTCCGGAGTCGATCGCGGGAACGCAGCGGCTGCTGGCGCGCATTCATTTCACCCTGGATGACCTGCGCTACGAATATCCGCACGAACCGGTTCCGCCGGGCTGGAAGCCGCTCGCCTATCTGCACCACCTCGTGAAAACGGCCGCGCAGGAGCGCTACGGAGAAAAACTGCCCCCCAAGGTCCGCAAGCTTCTGGCGGAAGAGTTCCGGCTGATCCGCAAGCGGAAATACGCCTATTATTTTCTGACCGTCTACGACCTGGTCCGCTTTGCGCGCACATGCGAGCCACCCATTTTATGCCAAGGGCGCGGATCGGCTGCCAATTCGATTGTCTGCTTCCTGCTCGGCGTGACCTCGGTCGATCCGCTGCAGCACGATCTGCTCTTTTCCCGTTTCGTTTCCGAAGATCGAAACGAGCCGCCCGATATCGACGTCGATTTCGAGCATGAGCGGCGCGAGGAGGTGATTCAATATGTCTATGAGCGCTATGGTCGCCATCGCGCCGGGATCGCCGCGACCGTCATCCACTATCGCCAGCGCAGCGCGATCAGGGAGGTCGGCAAGGCGTTGGGGCTGACCGAGGACATCACTGCGCGGCTGTCAGGAACGGTCTGGGGCGGCTGGGGCGACGACATGCCGGAAAGCCGGCTCAGGGAGGCCGGCTTCGACGCCGCCAATCCGGAAATGGATCGATTGAAATGCCTGGTCGATCAGCTGCTTAAATTCCCCCGCCATCTGTCGCAGCATGTTGGCGGCTTCATACTGACCGAGGACCGTCTCGACGAGACGGTGCCGATCCATAACGCAGCGATGGACGATCGCAGCTTCATCGAGTGGGACAAGGACGACATCGACGCGCTCGGTCTGATGAAGGTCGACGTCCTCGCGCTCGGCATGCTCACCTGCATTCGCAAGAGTTTCGATCTGATGCGGCGGCACGGGCTGGGTGAAAAGACGCTGGAACTCGATCTCAATGCCGATGACCCCGCAGTCTATGAAATGCTCGGCAAGGGCGACAGCATCGGCGTCTTCCAGGTTGAGAGCCGGGCGCAGATCAACATGCTGCCCCGGCTCAGGCCGGCCGACCTTTACGATCTCACGATCCAGGTGGCGATCGTCCGGCCGGGGCCGATCGAGGGCGACATGGTTCACCCCTATCTGCGTCGCCGAAACCATGAAGAGAACGTCCTTTTCCCCTCTCCATCGCCCGAGCATGGCCCGCCGGACGAGTTGCACGGGGTGCTCGGCAAGACGCTGGGCGTGCCCTTGTTTCAAGAGCAGGCGATGCGGCTTGCCATCGTCGCCGCCAGATTCTCGAACAGCGAAGCGAACCAGCTTCGCCGCGCCATGGCGACGTTTCGCAATCTCGGCACGATCGACAAATTCCGCGACAAGATGATCGAAGGCATGGTGAAGCGCGGCTACGAGCGAGAATTCGCCGAACGCTGCTTCAAGCAAATCGAGGGCTTCGGCAGTTACGGCTTTCCTGAAAGCCACGCTTTGTCCTTCGCCCGGCTGGTATATGTTTCCGCCTGGATCAAATGCCATCAGCCGGCGGTGTTCACCTGTGCGCTTCTGAATTCCCAGCCGATGGGTTTTTATGCCTCCGCACAGCTTGTCCGCGATGCGCGGGAACATGGCGTTGAAGTGCGGCCGGCGGACGTCAATGCCAGCGATTGGGATTGTACACTGGAAGGAGAGCCGCTCGCGCTGCGGCTCGGGCTTCGCCAGATTGACGGATTGCGCGAGGACTGGGCGGTGGCCATCCGAACGGCGCGCAAGGAAATGGCCTATGCATCGATCGAAGACATGGCGCGGCGCGCCAGGCTCCCGTCACGGGCATTGAGGTTGCTCGCGGATGCCGATGCACTGGGCGCGCTGGCCGCCAGCCGCCGCGAGGCGCTTTGGGAGGTGAGGCGCACACCGTCGGACGAACTGCCGCTGTTTGCGGCGGCTCGGACGCAAGAATTGGGGCCGGAGGCAGATGCGGCCTTGCCCCTCATGCCGCTCGCCGAGGAAGTGGTCGCCGATTACCAGACGACGCGCCTGTCGCTGAAAGGCCATCCGATGCAGTTCCTGCGCGATCACTTCACGGCACAAGGAGCGCTGAGCTGTGCCAAGATCGATGAAGTCGCTGGCGGGCGCCGGGTCCGCGCCGCGGGTGTCGTTCTGATCCGGCAGCGGCCGGGAAAGGGCAATGCGATCTTTATCACCCTGGAGGACGAGACCGGGATCACCAATGTCCTGCTCTGGGCGCACGATCTGGAAAGGCAGCGCCGGGCGGTAATGGCCTCCCGCCTGATGATGGTCGACGGCGTCGTTCAAAGGAGCGGGGAAGGCGTCGTCCATTTGATGGCGTCACGGATCGTCGATGCCACCGCAGCGCTTGATCGACTGTCGGAAACCCACAGCGCCAAGCCCGAACTATGCCGTTCCGACGCGATCCTGCATCCCGACTATGAGCGCGCCCCGGGCGGCCATCCACGCAATGTGCGCGTGCTTCCCCGCTCGCGCGACTTTCACTGATCGGATAAGTGCCGAAGTCTATTGAAGCGAGAACGGATCGGCCATCCGGCCGGTCAGATTGATCATCACGCTCTTCGGCTCGAGATAGCCGGCGATTGCATCGAGGCCGTTCTCGCGTCCCACCCCGCTCAGCTTCACACCCCCGAACGGGAGATGCACGCTGAGCGCCCGATAGGTGTTGATCCACACCGTGCCGGCTTCGAGATTGCGCTCGAGACGCAAGGCGCGGGTGAGGTCCGATGTCCAGACCCCGGCGGCAAGACCGAAGGCAGTTCCGTTGGCGATCTCGATCGCCTCCTCTTCGCTGTCAAAGCGCATGACGGCAAGCACCGGGCCGAAAATCTCCTCCTGCGCGATCCGCATGTACGGGCGGACGCCGGTGAAGATCGTCGGTGCGATGAACAGGCCGGATGCGGGCTCTGCGGCGTCTCCCGGCCCACCGCCCAGGACACAGTGCGCCCCTTCGGCACGGCCGCTTTCGATATAGGCGAGGATCTTTTCAAACTGTTCGCGCGTGGTCACCGGGCCGACCTGCGTATCGGCGCGCATCGGATCGCCGAGCTTCGCAGCACTGGCCTTTTCGACCAGACGATCGACGAAGGCGTCGTGGATTGAATTTTCGATCAGCAAGCGGGAGCCCGCAATGCAGCTCTGGCCCGACGCTGCGAAGATGCCGGCGATGGTGCCGTTCACGGCGCTCTCGATGTCGGCATCCGCGAAGACGATGTTCGCGGATTTGCCGCCGAGTTCCATCGTGACGCGCTTCACGCCCTCGGCAGCGGCGGCATAGACCCGCCGTCCCGTTTCCGTCCCGCCAGTGAACGCAACCTTCGCAACGTCGGGATGGGTGGCGATCGCGGCCCCGATCTCAGCTCCGAAACCGGTGACGACGTTGACCACACCCGGCGGAAAGCCTGCCTCCTCGACAAGGGCGGCAAGCTCCAGCGACGAGGCAGAGGCATATTCGGACGGCTTCAAGACCACGGTGCATCCGGCCGCGAGCGCGGGTCCGAGCTTGAATATGGCCAGTAGCAGCGGCGAGTTCCACGGCGTGATCGCCGCGACGACGCCTACGGGAGCCATGCGAGTATAAGCAAGGGTGCCCGGGCGATCGATCGGCACCACCTGTCCGCCGACCTTGTCGGCGAGCCCGGCGAAATAGTTCAGACAGACGGGCAGGTAGCGCATCTGCGCCCGCATCTCGGTCAGCAGCTTGCCGTTGTCGCGCACTTCAATCTCGGCCAGCCGGTCGGCGTCCCGCGTGATCAGTTCGGCCAGCTTCCGCAACAGCGCACCGCGTGCCGATGGCAGCAGGTCACGCCAGTCTTCACGACCCAAGGCATCGCGGGCTGCGGCGATCGCAGCGGATACGTCGTCCAAGGCGGCGCGCGGCAGGCTGGCCCAGGCGCCGCCGCGATAGGGATCGATAGTATCGAACCGGATACCGTTCGCGGCCTCCACCCATCGGCCGCCGATGAACATTCGATAGCGCTCCATCCGACTCTCTCTCCGTCTTCATCGCCCCGAGCAGATCGTTATAACAAACAACGCTTGCGAGGCGCCAGCATCTGTTATAACAAATTTCATATTTGATGCCGACGCGCCGGGCTTCGCGGGGCAGTCATCATGCTAACCGGAGACCCGCGCGGTCGTGAGCCAGGCTGCAAGAATCGACGGAGGTGAACTGGCCGTCCGCATATTGCGCAAGGCGGGTGTCCGCCACGTCTTCGCGCTTCATGGCGGGCATATCGAGCCTTTGCTGCAAGCCTGCGTGCGGCACGACATTGCGATCATAGATACGCGACACGAAGCGGCGGCGGGTCATGCGGCAGCCGGCTATGCCCGGGTCGCCGGCACGACGGGAATTTCATTCGTCACGGCCGGGCCCGGCTTCACGAATGTCCTTACCGCGCTGGCCGACGCCTATCTCGATTGCATTCCAATACTCGTGATCACCGGCGCCGCTCCAATGCGCGACGCGGAAACCAATCCGCTACAGGGCGGGATCGATCAGATCGCGCTTGCCGCGCCGGTGACGAAATGGGCGCATCGGGTGACCGATGTGCATCGAATTCCGGATCTCGTCGCTCATGGCCTCCGCATCGCCGCGAGTGGCCGGCCGGGGCCGGTGCTGATCGAAATTCCGGTCGACGTCCTGTTTCGCAGCGTCAACGAATCGGCGGTCAGGCTGACCGATCCGGACGCCGGTCCGCCGCCGGCCGCACCGGCCGACGCAATTACTGATGCGCTGGACCTGCTCTCCGAAGCCAAGCGGCCGGTGATCATGGCGGGTGCGGGCGTGATGCTTTCGCGTTCTGGCCGGCTACTGACTCAATTGGCCGAGCTGGTTGGCGCACCGGTCCTGACGAATTGCAAGGCCCATGGCGCGATTCCCGACAGTCATCCGCTTTGCGGCGGCGATTTTTCGACCCTGCTGCATCTGGAAGGCTCGCGCCCCGATGTTGCTTTGCTCCTCGGTGCCCGGCTCGGTCGATATACAGGCGGCGCCACGGATTCGCTGTTGCCATTCGACACGCGCCTCGTGGTGGTCGACATTGATGGCGCGGAAACGGCGCGGCTGCGCGATCCCGAAATTCGCATCCACGCCGATTGTCGTGAGGCCCTCACCCAGCTCATAGCCGGCGCGCGCGAACGGGCATGGCCGGAGCGGTCCCGCTGGCAAGGCCGGATAGCGACAGCGGGTCGATGGCACGAGGCCCGGTTTGCGGCGGCGCTGACCCGGGATGATCGTCCGATCCATCCTTATCGGGCAGCGCACGAAGTCATGGCGGCGCTCGAAGACCCGATCGTCGTCACGGACGGCGGCGACGCGATCAGCTGGACCGAGATGGCGACGAACGTCTCCGGCGACGCCGCATTCATGGTCACGGGCTATTTCGGCTGCCTGGGGACGGGGTTGCCCTTTGCACTTGGCGCAAGCGTTGGCGCTCCAGAACGGCAGGTCGTGTGCGTGACCGGTGACGGCGCTCTCGGCTTCAACATCCAGGAGTTCGACACGCTCGCTCGGCACGGGCTCCCGGTCGTCGTCGCGGTGATGAACAACAGCGCCTGGGGAATGTCGCTTCACGGTCAGATCGCGCTCTACGGCAATGAGCCGCGCGTGATCGTGGACCTTGCGCAGACGCGATACGATCAGGTGGCGCAGGCCTTTGGTTGTTACGGTGAGCTGGTCGTGGCGGCGGACGAGATCGGGCCGGCCATCGCGCGTGCTCGGGCCTCTGGCAAGCCGTCCTGCATCAATATCATCGTAGACGCGAAGGTCCCGTCGCCGTTTACCGAGCAATTGATCGGCCAAAAGAAGAAGGAATCAGACATCCTGATTCCGTATTACGATGCAATAGAACAATAAAATAGGAAGCCGGGCTAAAATTTTTAAGTCTGGGAGGGGATTTATGATAAGCAAGGCAAGACTGTTTTCGACAGTTGCGATCAGTGCACTTGGATTAATGCCTTTTCAGGCGATCGCGCAATCGTCCGGTGACATCATTGTCACGGCGCAGCGTCGCGAGCAGCGGCTGCAGGACGTCAGCTTGTCAGCAACGGCGTTCACTGGGGATCAGGTTGCGGCGCTGGGCGTTCTCGATGCCGACGATATCGCCGATCTCACCCCGAACGTCACCGCCGTCAACGTTTTCGGCAACAACCTCCCGAACTTCTCGATCCGCGGCGTCGGCCTGAACAGCTTCGCGCCGAACAACAGCTCGCCGGTCGCCGTGCATGTCGATGAGGTCTATTATGGCTATGGCGTGATGCTGAACTTCGCGCTTTTCGACATCGAGCGCGTCGAAGTCCTGAGAGGACCGCAGGGGACGCTCTACGGCCGCAACACGACCGGCGGCGCGATCAGTTACCTGAGCCGCCGTCCTACCCGTGAGTTCGAAGCGGGGTTGACCGTCGGCTTCGGTAATTTCGACAATCTGCAGACCGAGGCGTTCATCAGCGGGCCGCTGGGCGAGAACATCTCCGGCCGGCTGTCCGGGACCTATCGGCGGCAGTGGAGCGGACCCTATTTCAACCGCTTCCTGAATGAACGGCATGGCGAGGTCGATCAGCTGGCATTTCGTGCCCAGCTGCAGTTCGAACCGAGTGAGAATGTCACGATCAATCTCAATATTCATGGCGGGCGCGATCGATCCGACCTTGCCCAATATAACATGCTGCCCAGCGGCACCGCGCCCGGCGCCAGCCCCTTCTGCCCGCAATTGCTGAACGGCACGTTGCGCGGTGGGGAAGCCAATTGCATCGGCTTTATCGGCGAGCAGGAGCCCGATACGGACCCCTTCACGGCCGCGCCGGGATTCCGGCCATTCATGCGCCTCGATCAATTGGGCGGCGTTCTGACCGTCAACGCCGATCTGGGTTTTGCGACGCTGACTTCGGTGACCGGTTATGAAACGCTCGACCGTTTCGTCGCGGAGGATGCCGACGGCTTCCCGCAGATCATCGTCGATGATTATTATGAGAACAATATCGATCAGTTTTCGCAGGAGTTCCGGCTGGCCGGGGGTAACGAGAGCCGGTTTTCGTGGCTGCTCGGGGCCTATTATTTGACCGATACGATCGATTCCCCTCGCTTCGAGGCGAAGAGCTTCTTCGCCCGCGGCATCGGTGTGAACGTGACCAGCGTCCAGGATACGGAGACGTTCGCCGTCTTCGGTCAGGGAGAGTGGCAGTTCGCGCCGCAATGGCGTCTGGTCGCCGGTCTGCGCTACACCTGGGAAGCCAGGTCATTCGAGGCGACGAACAACTTCACGACCGGTGATCCCAACATCATCACGACGGCGCCGGGAATGCCGACAACGCTGCTCGCCTCGGCCAACGATCGCGCGACCTTCGACAATATTTCGGGACGGCTGGCGCTGGAATTCCGGCCGGACGGAAACACCTTGCTCTACGCAAGCGTCTCGCGCGGCTTCAAGAGCGGCGGCTTCAATGGTAATTTCGCCTTTTCCAATGCGCAATTCAACCGGTTCGACCCGGAGAACCTTTACGCCTACGAACTTGGCGCCCGCCTTACGCTGGTGGAGGGCCGACTGTTCTGGAACAGCGCCATCTTCTATTACGATTATCAGGACATTCAGGCGGTCGGAAACTTCCTGACCACGGTCGGCGGACAGCCGGCCAATTTGTTCGTGCTTGCCAACCTTGCCGATGCCCGCACCTACGGTGCCGAAACGGAAATCTGGTGGCGGCCGAACAGGCATTGGGATGTCCGGCTTGCCGCCGGCTTCCTCGATGC
>JBFWUJ010000057.1:0-2997 GCA_050247295.1 Sphingomonas sp.
GCGCGTCACCGTCGCCGGGCACCGGGCGCGGCACGGGGACCGGATCGATCAGGCCGGGAATGGACATCGCCGCTGTCATGAGGCGGCCCATGTAGGCGCGCCGGAGCCCGATTGCTAGCGCGGGCGGCAAGCCAGGGCGGCGGCGTCGATGGCGGTGGCGGCGCCGCGCAGCTGGTAGCCTTCGCGAAAGCGGGCGCCGTTGGCCGCCCGCGTTTCGACGACGAGGTTCAGCCCGGTGCGCATCGCGGCGAGGATGGCATCGTCGGCGCCGCTGTCCGGCGCCCAGGCATCGCGGCCGCTGCCGACGAGCTGAAAGCTGGTGCCGTCGATCCGCAACAGCACCGCGGAACCGTCGCGCTTCGCCCGGCTGAGCCGGACATGGACCTGGCCGCCCGGCCCGCGCGCCGGCCAGTGGCCCACCGAGAGGAAGGGCCGCCAGCCTTCCGGCCGGGGGCCGGCGACCGGGGCCGCGATCGCATAGCAGCGGCCGGGATCGCGGAATGCCGCCCAGCCGCCGAAGACGCCGAGCGACTGGCGCTGGGCGAACGCCGGCGCGGCGGCCAGCGCAAGAAGGACACAGAATGAGGCGGCGCGAACCATGACGTCACCATCGCCACGCGACGAGCCGCTTGGCAACCTCCCGCTTTTTCGCGACTATGGGCTGGCGGGGTTTGGCAGGGCCGCTATAAACCTTCGCCCAAGCACGAAATCTTGCCGTCAGGGGTGGCGAATGAAGGCTGTTATCGAACGGGCGACGCTCCTCAAGGGACTGGGGCACGTCCATAATGTGGTGGAGCGCCGAAACACGATCCCGATCTTGTCCAACGTCTCGATCGAGGCGGGCGAGGAGGGCCTCCGGCTGATGGCGACCGACCTCGACCTGCAGATCAACGAGACGGTGGAGGCGCAGGTCGCCGATCCGGGCGCGACCACGGTTTCCGCCCACACGCTTTTCGACATCGTCCGCAAGCTGCCGGAGGGGAGCCAGGTCGAGCTCGCGGCCGCCGAGGGGCGGATGACGATCAATGCCGGCCGTTATCGCTCCAGCCTCCCGACCTTGCCGCGCGACGATTTTCCGGTGATCGCCGAAGGTGAGCTGCCGACCCAGTTCGAGCTGCCCGCGGCGACGCTGCGCCAGATCATCGACAAGACGAAATTCGCGATCTCGACCGAAGAGACGCGCTATTATCTGAATGGGATCTATGTCCATGTCTCGGACGAAGCGCAGCCGGCGCTGAAGGCGGCGGCGACGGACGGCCACCGACTGGCCCGCGTCACCGTGGCGCGGCCGGACGGGGCACAGGGCATGCCCGGCGTCATCATCCCGCGCAAATGCGTGACCGAGCTTCGCAAGCTGCTCGACGAGATCGACGGGACGGTCCAGATTTCACTCTCCGATTCCAAGATCCGCTTCGGCCTCGGCGCCGCCGTTCTGACATCGAAGCTGATCGACGGCACCTTCCCCGATTACACCAGGGTGATCCCGACCGGGAACGACAAGCTGCTCAAGATCGATCCACGCAGCTTCAAGGAGGGGGTGGATCGCGTCTCGACGATCGCCAGCGAGCGTACCCGCGCGGTGAAGATGGCGTTGGAGCGCGACCGGATCACCCTGTCGGTGACATCGCCGGAGAACGGCACCGCGGCCGAAGAGGTCCCGGCCGATTATGGCGCCGAAGGACTCGAGATCGGGTTCAACGCCCGCTATCTGCTCGACATCCTCGACCAGATCGAAGGCGACACGGTGGAAGTCCACCTCGCCGATGCCGCGGCGCCGACCTTGCTGCGCGAAAACGACAAGGCGCCGGCGCTTTACGTGCTGATGCCGATGCGGGTCTAGCGGAGCGCGGGACGGCCCCTTACATTGACTCGAAAGGGCCGCGCTGATAGGCGCGCCGCCTTTCCGACAGACCGGACAAATAGTGGAGCTGCCGCATGGCGCGCGTGACCGTCGAAGATTGCGTCGACAAGATTCCGAACCGTTTCGACCTCGTCCTTCTCTCCGCCCAGCGGGCGCGGCAGATTTCCGGCGGGGCGGAACTGACGATCGATCGCGACCGGGACAAGAACCCGGTCGTCGCGCTGCGCGAAGTGGCCGAGCAGACAGTGAAGCCCAAGGATCTCGAAGAGGCGCTGGTGAGCGGCCTGCAGAAGGTCCAGATCGACGATGACGACGTCGCCGACGAGGTCGGCAGCCTCGCCCAGTCCGCTGAAGCGCTGCGTCTCACAGCCGCCGCGCCGCCGCGCAACACCAATACGGGCGCCGATTACGAGGGCTGATCCGCCGCATCGCCGGGCCGGGGCTCAGCGACGGCCCCGGCGATCTTGTTATTTGGGCGCCAGCACCATCAGCATCTGACGGCCTTCCATCCGGGGGTGCTGTTCGACCTTGGCGATGTCGGCCACCTGCTCCTGGACCCGCTGCAGAAGCTGCATGCCAAGCTGGCCGTGCGCCAGTTCGCGGCCGCGGAAGCGCAGCGTCAGCTTCACCTTGTCGCCCTCGCCGAGAAAGGCGTTCACCTTCTTCATCTTGGTGTCGTAATCGTGGTCATCGATGTTGGGACGCATCTTGATCTCCTTGATCTCCTGCGTCTTTTGCGATTTCCGGGCGATGTTGGCCTTCTTCTGGGCCTCATATTTATATTTGCCGATGTCGAGGAACTTGCAGACCGGGGGATCGGCGTTCGGAGAAATCTCGACGAGATCGAGGCCGACATCCGCCGCCTGCTCGATCGCCTCGGCGGTCAGCAGGACGCCGATATTCTCGCCATTCTCGTCGATCACGCGCACTTTCGGCACGGTAATATGTTCGTTGAAGCGGGGGCCGGTGAAGGCCGGGGCGATCGGTCGCCGAATCTGAGGGGAACGTATGTTGGTTTCTCCGTCTGCGGAATTGGTGCCCCTGACCTAGTGAAGAATCGGAGCGATTGAAAGATGGCGGCGGTCGATGCCGCCCGCGAGCGCGGTCAAACGCGCAAATCCGGCGGCAGGGCTTCC
>JBFWUJ010000057.1:3097-14257 GCA_050247295.1 Sphingomonas sp.
CGCCCCGTCAGGCGGACCGCCTCGCGCAGGTCGCTCTCCGCCTTGTCCCACATTTCGTCGGAGCCGAAGCGCTTGTCGGGCCGGAGCGCGAGCTTGATCGCGTAATTGGCGAAGCCGAGATCGCGATACACGCTGTCGAGCAGGTCGCAGAAGATCCGCGTCTCTTCGATAATCTGGTCCTCGCGGCAGAAGATATGGGCGTCATCCTGCGTGAACTGGCGGACCCGCAATATGCCGTGGAGGGCGCCATGCGGCTCGTTCCTGTGGCAGCAACCGAACTCGGCGAGCCGCAGCGGCAGATCGCGATAGGATTTGATGCCCTGGCGGAAGATCAGGACGTGCGCGGGGCAGTTCATCGGCTTCAGCGCCATCAGGTCGCCGGCGCCGGTCAGCACCGGCGCATCGTCCTCGATGCCCGGAATCTCGTCCGGCACGATGAACATGTTCTCGCGATATTTTCCCCAATGGCCGGATTGTTCCCATTGGCGGGCGTCCATGATCTGCGGCGTCTTCACCTCGTCATAGCCCGCCACGTCGAGCCGGCGACGCATATAGGCCTCGAGCTGGCGCCAGATGATATAGCCCTTCGGGTGCCAGAAAACGGAGCCGTGCGCTTCGGCCTGAAGGTGGAACAGGTCCATCTCCTGACCAATCTTGCGATGGTCACGCTTCGCCGCTTCCTCAAGCCGCACGAGATGCGCGTCGAGCTGCTTCCGGTTGAGCCAGCCAGTGCCGTAGATGCGGGACAGCTGCGCATTGTTCTGGTCGCCGCGCCAATAGGCGCCGGACACCCGCGTCAGCTTGAAGGCATCGGGATCGAGCTTGCCGGTCGAGGCGAGGTGGGGACCGCGGCACAGATCGATCCAGGCGTCATCGCCATGGCCGGTGCGGTACATGGAGATCGTCTCGTCGGCGGGCAGCTCCATCACCCATTCGGCCTTGAACGTCTCACCCTGCGCGACGAAGAAATCGCGAACCTTCTGCCGGTCCCATTCCTCGCGGATCAGCGGCGCATCGGCGCGGATGAGCCGCCGCATCTCCTCCTCGATCGCCGGCAAATCCTCGTCGGCGAACGGGCCGCGCTCCTCGGTGGGAGCGAAATCGTAATAGAAGCCGTCGTCGGTTGCCGGGCCGAAGGTGATCTGGGTGCCGGGAAACAGGTTCTGCACCGCCTCTGCGAGAACGTGCGCGAAATCGTGCCGGGCCAGCTCCAGCGCATCCGCCTCGTCACGCGACGTGATCAGGGCGAGTTTGGCGTCGCCTTCGAACGGCCGGCCGATGTCCCGCACCTCGCCATTCACCCGCGCCGCCAGCGCCGCCTTGGCGAGGCCGGGCCCGATCGCCGCCGCGACATCGGCCGGCGTCGCGCCTTCCGGCACATCGCGCGCCGATCCGTCCGGCAAGGTGATCGTGAACATCTTCGTCATCGCCCGCGGCATGTAGCGAGCAGGCGGGCGCCGGAAAAGGGGCGAGAGCGGACGATCAGCGCCCCGGTCGGCCGGTACCGCCGATGAACTGGACCATCGTGCCCTCGCCGGTCTGCGCGGCGGTCAGGTAAAAGCCGACACCACCGTCACGCGACGCCATCAGCGTCGCGTTTGCGCCGATCGTCATCCGTCCCTCGATCCGATAGCCCGCGCGTTCGGCTGCGGCGGCATAGAATTCGATGACCTGGGCTGGCGCATCACTGGTCCTGAAGCCGGCAATCATGCCCTGCCCGCCGTCGCGCGACCTGGTAGAAATCTGAACCCCGCCCCCCGCTTGCGCACCTGGATAGGGAGGCAGGCCGGGCGGCATGTTCGCGGCCACATCGCCGGTATTGCGGACCTCCGCAACGCCTTCGTTGGTGGTGATCGTCATGTCCGGCGGAGTGGCGGGAGAACCGCCCGCCGTACCGTTCGCGGCCGGCCCGTCGGCCTGATTGCATGCCGCCAGCGCCAGCACCGCCGCCGCCAAGATCATCGTCCGCCGCATCCTGCCCTCCCCGCTATTTCGCCCGATCCTAGCCGGCCCATGCGCCGGCTGGAAGGGCGGCGGCGCATCGGCCTTTTCCGCCGGCAGGTTTTCCTGACCGCCCGCCGCCCCTATGTGGACCGCAGACAAAGGGCAGGATGATGGCTGACGACGAAGGCAAGATGAAGAAGCTGCAGGTGGCCGCGATGCGGCCGGACGACAGCGGGCGAGGCATTGCCCGCCTGCCCCGGGCGGTGATGACCGAATTGGGCCTCGCCGATGGCGACATCATCGAACTGATCGGCAAAAGGGCAGCCCCGGCCCGCGCCGTCGGTCCCTATCCCGAAGACGAGGATCTCAACATCATCCGCCTCGACGGCCTCCAGCGCGCCAATGCCGAGCTCGGCGCCGGCGACTTCGTCGAGGTTCGCAAGGCGGAGGCGAAGCCGGCGACTCGCGTCATCTTCGCGCCGGCGCAGAAGAACCTCCGCCTGCACGGCTCCGCGCAGGCGCTGAAGCGCAGCTTCGGGATGAAGCCGATCACCGCCGGCGACGTCGTCGCCACGACAGGGCAGCAGCAGGTGGGGCGCGGCGACATTCCGCCGGAGCTGCGGCAGATGCTGACGGCGCCGGCGTTCGCACTGCAGGAGATCCGCCTTGTCGTCGTCTCGACCGCGCCCAAGGGCATCGTCCTGATCGACGCCAATACCGAGATCGAGCTGAAGCCCGAATATACCGAGGCCAAGGAGACCCGGAGGGCCGACGTCACCTATGACGATATTGGCGGCATCGGCACCACGATCGACCAGCTGCGCGAGATGGTGGAGCTGCCGCTGCGCTACCCCGAAATCTTCGAGCGGCTCGGCGTCGATCCGCCCAAGGGAGTGCTGCTGCACGGCCCGCCGGGCACCGGCAAGACCCGGCTCGCCCGCGCCGTCGCCAACGAAAGCGAAGCCAGTTTCTTCCATATCGCCGGGCCGGAGATCATGGGCTCGGCTTATGGAGAATCGGAAAAGCGGCTGCGCGACCTGTTCGAGGAGGCGACGGCCAATGCGCCATCGATCATCTTCATCGACGAGATCGATTCGATCGCCCCGAAGCGCGGCCAAGTGTCCGGTGAGACCGAGAAAAGGCTCGTGGCGCAGCTTCTCACCCTGCTCGACGGCCTGGAGCCACGGCAGAATTTGATCGTCATCGCGGCGACCAACCGGCCGGAAGCGATCGACGAGGCGCTGCGCCGCCCCGGCCGATTCGATCGCGAGATCGTGATCGGCGTTCCGGACGAGAGCGGGCGGCGCGAGATCCTTGGCATCCACACCCGCGGCATGCCGCTGGAAAGCGACATCGATCTCGCCGTGCTGGCGCGCCAGACCTACGGCTTTGTCGGCGCCGATCTGGCGGCGCTGACCCGCGAGGCGGCGATCGAATCGATCCGCCGCATCATGCCGCAGCTCGATCTTTCCGACGGCACCATTCCGCCCGAAGTGCTCGACACGCTCTCCGTCACCCGCAAGGATTTCGAGGAGGCGCTGAAGCGCGTCCAGCCCTCGGCGATGCGCGAGGTGATGGTGCAGGCGCCGAAGGTCGGCTGGGACGATGTCGGCGGCGTCGACGAGGCGCGCGAACGGCTGCGCGAAGGCGTCGAGCTGCCGCTCAAGCATCCGGACAGCTTCCGCCGGCTCGGCATCCGTCCGGCCAAGGGTTTCCTGCTCTACGGGCCGCCGGGCACCGGCAAGACGCTGCTCGCCAAGGCGACGGCGCGCGAGGCGGAAGCCAATTTCATCGCCACCAAATCCTCCGACCTCTTGTCGAAATGGTATGGCGAGAGCGAGCAGCAGATCGCCCGTCTGTTCGCCCGCGCCCGCCAGGTCGCGCCGACCGTGATCTTCATCGACGAGCTGGACAGCCTGGTCCCGGCGCGCGGCGGCGGCCTTGGCGAGCCGCAGGTGACGGAGCGGGTGGTGAATACGATCCTCGCCGAGATGGACGGGCTGGAGGAATTGCAGTCGGTGGTCGTGATCGGCGCCACCAACCGGCCGAACCTGATCGATCCGGCGCTACTTCGGCCCGGCCGGCTGGACGAGCTGATCTACGTGCCGGTTCCGGACGCAGACGGGCGGCGGCACATCCTTTCGATCCACACCAAGGCGATGCCGCTGGCCGACGACGTCGATCTTGCTTCGCTGGCGCAGCGGGCGGATCGCTTCACCGGCGCCGACCTTGAGGATCTCGTCCGCCGGGCCGGCCTTGCGGCGCTGCGATCGTCGATCGATGCAGGTCAGGTGACGATGGCGCATTTCGACGCGGCGCTCGCCGATACCCGCGCCTCGGTGACGCCGGAAATGGAGCAGGAATATGAGCGCATCCAGCAGAATTTGAAGCAGGAGGCGCGAAGCGCCGGCGGCATCGGATTCATCCAGCCGGGCATGCTGACCCCGCGAGGAACTAAGGAGTGACCCGCCAATAGGTCCATGCGGCCAGCGCGATCATCACCAGCGCGGTGCCGATGAAAGGCAGCGGCAGGCCGACCATGTAGAGGCCGACACCGATCGCCGGCGCGGCGATATAGGCGATGCCGTTCACCGACGTGACCATGCCGGCGACCGCATTCTGTTCGTCCCGCGTCACCGCCAGCGAAGCGCCGGCGGTGAAGCCGGGCCGGAACAGCCCGAAGCCCAAAGAGGCCAGCGCATAGCCGATCGTGATGCCGTAGACGCCGGTCGCGACGCCGGTCACCGCAGTGCCGATCGCGGCGGCGATGGAGCCCCAGATGACCAGCTGGCGCGGATCGAGATGGAGGCGGGGGATCAGCCCCCATTGCGCGAGCAGCGTCGCCAGCGCCCCGGTGATCAGCACGAGCGCGATCCATTGCTGCGCCTGATCGAGCGGCAGCGCCAGCCGATCGATGACGAGAAAGCCGATCACCGTCAGCAGCACCGCCTGGCCGTGGCCGCCGACGATCCCCATGACATGCCATGGGAGGACGCGCGGATCGGCCCAGCGCAGCCGCGCCGGTGCATCGTCATCCTCCGCCTGCGACGGCGCGTCGCCAGCGCCGATCGAGGGATAGGTGGCGATCTGGCCACGCGCGGGATTACGCGGCGTATCGTCCGGCAGGCGCAGAACGATGAGTGCGAGCACAACGGCGCCAATCGCCGCAAAGCCCATGATCGGGGCCGCGAGGCCAAGCGGCGGAAAGATCATCAGCGGCGCGATCGCCGGTCCGATGATCGTCCCGAGGCCGAAGGATGAGGCGAGGATCGCCAGCGCATTGGTCCGCCGCTCGCCTTCCGTCCGGGCCGCGATATAGGCCTGGACCGCCGACGGCGAGGCGGAGCCATAGGCGCCGTAAAGCGCCCGGCCGAGGATGAAGATGGTGAATACGACCACCGCGCTCACCTGTCCCGCAAGGCCGGCGGCGAGCGCGCCGCCGCAGATCAGCATCGAGGCCACGAAACCGTAAAGCCCGAGCCGCATCAGCGCCCGCCGTCCGCGGCGATCCGCACGCGCCGCCCAATGCGGCGCCATCGCCACCCACAGCACCGCCGAAAGGCTGAAGGCCACCGCGACCATGATGTCGGCAACGCCGAGCACCCGGCCGATCGCCGGCAGCAGCGATTGCATCGCAGTATTGCCGGCGGCGGCGACCAGCATCACCGAGAAGAGCAGCGCGAATCGCCCGCGCGGCAACCCGACGGCGCTCATCGCCGCGAAACATCCCGGCTGTCCCACACAGAGGCGGTGGGCCGTTCCGGGTTGCCAATCGCGTCTCGATCCGCCAACGCGTCAACCTCCTGAAACGTTCTGGGTCACGGGCATGTCGGCATCCTGGGAAGACGCGCGTCGAGAAAGCCGTATCGCGCGCAATGCTGGCGGCGGTCCGCTGTGGCACTTCCTGCGTGGCTTCATCAAGCATCCGGTGATGGTCGGCGCCGCTTTTCCCTCGTCCAAGGTGACGGTGGACAAGGTGCTTGGGCCGGTCGACTGGGCGAAATGCAAACTGCTCGTCGAATATGGCCCGGGCGTCGGCACCTTCACCGAGCATGTGCTCCAGCGGATGGCGCCGGACGCGACCCTGATCGCGATCGACACCAATGAGGATTTTGTCCGCTACCTGCGCAGCAAGTTCACCGACAATCGCCTGTTCGCGGTCACCGGCTCGGCCGCCGATGTCCAGCAGATCGTCGCCGATTGCGGTTTCGAACAGGCGGATTATGCGCTTTCCGGCCTGCCCTTCTCCACCCTGCCGCCCGGCATCGGACCGAAGATCGCGGCGGAGACCTATGAGGTGCTGAGACCGGGCGGCTGCTTCATGGTCTACCAATATACGGCCAAGGCGCGCGATCTGATGCTGCCGCATTTCGACCGGATCGACCGCGGGCTGGAATGGCTCAACATTCCGCCCTGCCAGATTTTCTGGTGCTGGAAAGACTGAGGCTCGCTCAGGTCGGCTCCGCTTCGCCGGCGAAATTCAGCCGCCGCGTAATCCGGTAATCGGCGATCGCGATCAGAAAATAGCCGATCGCCCAGCGAATCCGGTTCAGCAACGTCCGCTGCGCCCGGTGCGATTCGAGCGTGATCTCGATCGACTGGCCGATTTCGCCCTCGACATATTCGTGCATCGCCGCGGCGAATGCCGGATCCTCCACCCTGAGCATCATCTCGAGGTTCAGGAACAGGCTGCGCATGTCGAAATTGGCGGAGCCGATATGGACCACCCCGTCGATCACGAACAATTTCGTGTGCAGCTTCGTCGGCTGATATTCGAAGATCCGAACCCCCCGCTTGAGCAACGCCCAATAGGTGAAGCGGGCCGCCGCGATGGTCGCATTGTTGTCCGACTTGGCGGCCGTCACCAAGCGCACCTGTCCGCGTTTCGCGACATTGCCGGCGCGGCGAAGCAGCATCGGCCCGGGCGCGAAATAGGCAGCGATGATATCGAGCCGTCGTGACTGCTGCATGTCCTTGCGCACCGCCCGCGCCCAGGGGCTGAGCCGCCGGGTCGGGCCGCCGAACAGCCAGTGCAGCTTGCCGTCTACCGTGCTGTGCTTCTGCAGCACCCGGCGGAGCGTCCGCATCGACCCTTCGGGCTTCTTCGCCCATTTGAACAGATCGTCGAAATAAGCGGCCGGGCAGGTGACGCTGTCGCCTTCGACGATCAGGCCGAGATCGCGCCAGGCGCCCTCGGCGACCGTCCCGAAATAGGCGTCTCCGATATTGAACCCGCCGACGATCACCCGGCGGCCGTCGGCGATCGCCAGCTTCTGATGGTTGCGCAGGAAGTAGCGGCGCCCCCAGCGCGGCGCGAAGCGGCAGAAGGCCGCGCCGGCGTCGATCAGCTCCTGGAAAAAGCCGGCGCCCACATTGGCGCCGAAACCGTCGACCAGCAGCGACACCTTCACGCCGCGCCGGATCGCCCGGACCAGCGAGTCGCGCACCCGCCGTCCGGCCGCGTCGTCTTCCCAGATATAATAAAGGATGCGCAGCGATTCCCGGGCGTCGTCGATCAACGCGGTCAGCGCATCCAGCCGCTCCGCCCCATGCTCGAGCAGGGTCAGGCGATTGCCGGCGATTTCGATCGGCGCCATATCGCTCATCCGGATGGCGTTAGCGCGACGCCACGTGGCGGTCACGCGGGTTTGATTCTAGGGACGGGGCGATGGCCGTTTCCCGCCTGATCCTGACTGATTTCCGCTCCTATGCGGACGCGTGCATCGATGCCGGGCCGGGGCTCGTCGTGCTGACCGGCGAGAACGGGGCCGGCAAGACCAATGTCCTGGAGGCGGTATCGCTGCTGTCGCCCGGACGGGGCCTGCGCGGCGCCCGGCTGGCCGAGATGGCGCGGCGGCATGGCGATGGCGGTTTCGCGGTGGCGGCACGGCTCGGCGATATCGAGATCGGCACCGGCATAGCGGCCGCTGCACCGGACCGCCGGCAGGTGCGGATCAACGGCGCCCCGACCTCCGCGACCTCGCTCTCCGAATGGCTGTCCGTGCTCTGGCTGACCCCGGCGATGGATCGCCTGTTCGCCGACGCCGCATCGGGCCGCCGCCGCTTCCTCGACCGTCTCGCGCTGGCCCTCGATCCCGGCCATGCGACCCACGCCGCCCGCTACGAGGCGGCGATGCGGGCGCGCAACAAGCTGCTGGCGGAGCCGCATCCCGATGCCGGCTGGCTGACGGCGCTCGAGGCGCGCATGGCCGAACATGGCGCCCGGATCGTCGCGGCGCGAACAGCGGCAGTCGCGGCGCTCGGGGTGCGGCTCGCCGCCGCCCCGGAAGGTCCGTTCGCACGGGCCGGCCTTGCGCTGGAAGGCGGCGAGGAACCGGAACTGGCAACCGCGCTCGCGGCCGCCCGTCGCCGCGACGCCGCTGCCGGCCGTACCCTTGCCGGGCCGCACCGCAGCGATCTCATCGTCACCCATCTCGGCAAGGGGCAACCCGCAATGCTCTGTTCAACCGGCGAACAGAAGGCGCTGCTCATCGGCCTCATCCTCGCCCATGCCGACCTCGTCGCGGAGCGGACCGGCCGTCGCCCGATCCTGCTGCTCGACGAGATCGTCGCCCATCTGGACCCGTCGCGCCGGGCCGCCTTGTTCGCCCGGCTGGAGGCGGCCGGCGGTCAGGTCTGGATGACCGGAACCGAAGCGTCCTTGTTCGCCGGAATCGGCCAGAATGCGAGCCGATTGGCGGTCGTCGGCGGGGCCGTCTCGCCGGCCTGAAATCCGGCCTTTTCCCTTGGGTTTTCGTGCCCGATTCCCTATATCCTGACCATGGCATCCACACCCCCCGAAAACAGCTACGGCGCCGAATCCATCAAGGTGCTGAAAGGCCTCGACGCGGTCCGCAAGCGACCGGGCATGTATATCGGCGACACCGACGACGGATCGGGCCTGCACCACATGGTGTTCGAGGTCTCCGACAATGCGATAGACGAGGCGCTGGCCGGGCATTGCGACCGGATCCTGATCACCCTCAACCCCGACGGATCGGTCAGCGTCGAGGACAATGGCCGCGGCATCCCGACCGACATTCACGCCGAGGAGGGCGTTTCGGCGGCCGAGGTCATCATGACCCAGCTCCACGCCGGAGGGAAGTTCGAGAACACGGCCGACGACAATGCCTACAAGGTCTCGGGCGGCCTGCACGGGGTCGGCGTCAGCGTCGTCAACGCCCTGTCGGAAACGCTCGATCTGACGATCTGGCGTGACGGCAAGGAGCATTACATGCGCTTTCGGCACGGCGATGCGGAAGCCCCGCTGAAGGTCGTCGGCGACGCCCCGGGACGCAAGGGAACCCGCGTCACCTTTCTGCCCAGCCCGGAGACGTTCAAGGTCACCGAATTCGATTTCGATACGCTGGAGCACCGCTTTCGCGAACTGGCCTTCCTCAATAGCGGCGTGCGGCTGATCCTCGCCGATGCGCGGCATGAGGAGAAAAAGGAGGTCGAGCTTTATTATGAGGGCGGGATATCCGCCTTCGTCCATTATCTCGACCGGGCGAAGACAGCGCTCATCCCGGAACCGATCTCGGTCACCGGGCAGCGCGACGACATCGGCATCGAAGTCGCGCTCGAATGGAACGATTCCTATTACGAGAACGTGCTCGCCTTCACCAACAACATCCCGCAGCGCGACGGCGGCACCCATATGGCGGCGTTCCGCGGCGCCCTGACCCGCACCCTCAACGCCTATGCCGACAAGTCCGGCATGATGAAGCGCGAGAAGGTCAGCCTCACCGGCGACGACATGCGCGAAGGGCTGACCGCGATCGTCTCGGTCAAGCTGCCCGATCCAAAGTTCAGCTCGCAGACCAAGGACAAGCTGGTCAGCAGCGAGGTCCGCCAGCCGCTGGAGAGCCTGATCGCCGACAAGCTGGCCGAATGGCTGGAGGAAAATCCCGGCCATGCCCGCTCGATCATCCAGAAGATCATCGACGCCGCCGCGGCGCGCGAAGCGGCGCGCAAGGCGCGCGAGGCCAGCCGCAAGTCGGTGCTCGGCATCGCCTCTCTGCCCGGCAAGCTCGCCGATTGCCAGGAGCGCGACCCGGCCAAGTCGGAGCTGTTCCTGGTCGAGGGCGACAGCGCCGGCGGCTCCGCCAAGCAGGGCCGCGACCGGCATTTCCAGGCGATCCTGCCGCTGCGCGGCAAGATCTTGAATGTCGAGCGCGCCCGCTTCGACCGCATGCTCGGATCGAAGGAGGTCGGCACCCTCATCCAGGCGATGGGCACCGGCATCGGCCGCGACGATTTCGATATCGAAAAGCTGCGCTATCACAAGATCGTGATCATGACCGACGCCGATGTCGACGGCGCTCATATCCGTACCCTGCTGCTCACCTTCTTCTACCGGCAGATGCCGGACATCATCGAACGCGGGCACCTCTTCATCGCGCAGCCGCCGCTCTACAAGGTCGCGAAGGGCCGTTCCGAAGTCTATCTCAAGGACAATGCGGCGCTCGACGATTACCTGATCCAGGCCGGCGTCTCGCTGACCGCGCTGGAGACGGCGCAGGGACCGCGCTCGGGCGAGGATTTGCGGGCCCTCGCCGATCACGCCCGGCGGGTGCGCGCGCTGATGGCCTATGTGCCGCGGCGCTACGATCCCGGGATCATCGAGGCGCTGGCGCTGACCGGCGCGCTCGCGCCCGATCTCGGTCCGTCCGGCCGGGTCGACCGGCTGAGCCTGACGCAGGAATGGCTGAACGCGGTCGACGACGGAGGCGAATGGACCGCCTCGCTCGGCGCCGAAGGCGATTACGTGTTGCGCCGCGCGTGGCGCGGGGTCACCGATCATCACGTCATCGACCACAAATTCCTCGTCTCCGCCGAGGCGCGCAAGCTGCACGGACTCGTCGTGCCGGAAGCGGCGACCTATGCCGGCGCCGCCCGGCTAACCGCGCTTCGGTCTTCCTCGGTGCAGACCGAGGAGGCGGAGGAAGCCGAGGAGAATGAAGGCCGGATCGCCAAGAACCAGGCGCCCGATCCCAAGGGCGCGCTGGTCACCCGCCCGACCGAATTGCTCGATGCGATCCTCGCGGCCGGCCGCAAGGGCCTCGCGGTCCAGCGCTACAAGGGTCTTGGCGAGATGAACGCCGACCAATTGTGGGAAACGACGCTCGATCCCGCCAACCGGGCGATGCTGAAGGTCGAGGTCGCCCAGGCCGACGTGGCGGACGAAATCTTCACGCGCCTGATGGGTGACGTCGT
>JBFWUJ010000058.1:0-13686 GCA_050247295.1 Sphingomonas sp.
AGGACGGGAGCGCTGGTGCCGCTTTCCAACCTTGTCCGCGCCCGCGATGCCGCCGGCGCCCGCGATCTCGGCCGCTACAACAAGCTGCGCGCGATCACGATCAGCGCCGGGCTTGCGCCCGGCTATTCGCTTGGAGAGGCGCTGGCCTTTCTGGAGCAACAGGCGGCCAATTCGCCCGAAGTCACGTCGGTCGGCTATCGCGGCGAGAGCCAAGCCTTCCGCGAGGCCGGCGGCTCGATCTATCTCGTCTTCGCGCTGACGATCCTCGTCGTCTACCTGCTGCTCGCAGCCCAGTTCGAAAGCTTCGTCCACCCCGGCGTCATCATCGCCACCGTGCCGCTCGCGGTGGCTGGCGGCCTGATCGGCCTCGTCGTCATGGGACAATCGATGAACCTGTTCAGCCAGGTCGGCCTCGTCATGCTGGTGGGTCTTGCCGCGAAGAACGGCATTCTCATCGTCGAGTTCGCGAACCAGCTGCGTGATTCCGGCCGCGAGATCGGGGTCGCGATTCGCGAGGCGTCTCAGCGCCGGTTGCGGCCGATCCTGATGACCTCGATCGCGATGGTTGCGGGTGCGGTGCCGCTGATGCTGGCCGACGGCGCCGGCGCGGGGGCACGGGCGGCGATCGGCGTTGTCATCGTCTTCGGCGTCTCGATCGCAACCGCGATCACATTGTTCCTGATCCCGCTGCTTTATTCCCGGGTGGCGCGGTTCACCGGATCGCCGCTCACCGTGACCCGCAAGCTGGAGCGTCAGCTTGCCGAACCGCAGCCGCTGCCGGCCGAATGAGAGTTAGTGGATGACCGGACTCGCTTCGCCATCGCAGCTGCGCATGAGCTTCCTGCGCTACGCCTTGTTCACGGTGCCGGCGGTGCTGCTGCTCGGAACCCTTTCCGGCCAGCTGGCCAATGCGGGTTATGGCAATCCCTGGTTCGACGCACTTCGCAAGCCCGAACTGATGCCGCCGGGCTGGGTGTTCGGCGCCGCCTGGACGGCGCTCTACATCCTGTTGGGACTGTCATTGGCGATGGTGCTCCACGCGAAGGGCGCGGAGCGGCGCAATCGGGCGATCGGCTTGTTCGCGATCCAGCTGCTCCTCAATTTCGCCTGGTCGCCCGTCTTCTTCGCCTGGCGCCAGCCGACGATCGCGCTGTCGATGCTCGCCGCGATGCTGGTCGGCGCCTTTGCGCTGATCCTCGTCGCCTGGCGGATCCGGGTGGTCGCCGGCCTGCTCCTCTATCCCTATCTTGGCTGGCTGATGTTCGCGACGCTGCTCAATTTCCAGATCGTCCAGCTCAATCCCAATGCGGCGACGCTTGAACCGGGGCCGCGCACGATCAATATCGACGCGAACGCCATCTAGGAGGACGCGAACATGCAGTCCCAGAACAAGCTTTTCGAAGATTTCGTCAAGGTGATGAACGGCGCCGCCGGCACGATCGCCGGCATGACCCGCGAGGCGCAGGCGGGGATGCAGGAACGGGCCCGCGAGTGGATCGGCGGACTCGACATGGTGAGCCGCGAGGAATTCGAGGCGGTGAAGGCGATGGCGGCAGCGGCGCGCGAGCAGAATGAGGCGCTGGCCGCGCGGATCGCGGCGCTGGAGGGTGGCGCGAAGCCGGCGGCGGGGCGCGGCAAGCGCGGATCGGCCGGCAAGTCATAGGCGTTTCGCGCCCGTGACGGCGCCGCGACTATCCACAACTTTGTTCAGCCGGAGCCCGGCTTTCCTTGCGCTTTTCGGCCCGGACGGGCAGATTCAGCGGAACAAAAGCGGGCCGGGGACGCGTGGATGAACATGGACGAATATGCGCTCGAGCGCGACGCCAGCGCCCCGATCGACATGCTCGAAACCTATTTCAACGCGCTCGGCTGGCCGGCGGAGCGGGCAGGCGACGACGAGATCGTCTCCAGCTTCCAGGGCAGCTGGACCCAATATGAGCTGCGCGGCATCTGGCGTTCCGAGGATCAGGTGCTGCAGTTCCTGGCGCTGCCTGACATCCGGGTGACGACCGAGAAGCGCGATGCGGTTTACGAGGCGATCGGGCTGATCAACGAGCAGCTCTGGCTCGGCCATTTCGAACTCTGGTCGGCCTCCGGCCTCGTCCTCTTCCGCCATGCGGCGCTGCTCGACGGCGAGGGCAATGCGACAATGACGCTGCAGCAGACCGAAACCCTGGTCGAGGCGGCGATCGAGGAGTGCGAGCGCTTCTATCCGGTCTTCCAGTTCGTGCTGTGGGCGAACAAGACGCCGCAGGAGGCGATCTCCGCCGCGCTGATCGAGACGCAGGGCGAGGCCTAGTCCAAGGTCCGCGCCGGATTGCTTCGCCCTGTCCGCAATGACACTAAGGGCCATGGCTGATCCGCTCCTTCCCGGTCCGCTCTGGATGGTCGGCTGCGGCAACATGGGGTCGGCGATGCTGTCCGGCTGGCTCGCCGCCGGTGTCGATCCGGCGCATGTCACCGTGATCCGGCCCAGCGGCCGCGACTGCGGCCAAGGCGTGCGGGTGCTGACCGATTATCCCGAGGATGAGGTGCCGGCGATCGTCGTGCTGGCGATGAAGCCCCACCAGCTGGATCAGGTCGCGCCGCCGTTGGCTCCGGCGCTCGATCCGCACACGATCGTGGTGTCGATCCTTGCCGGTGTCGAGGCCGCGTCGCTCCGCCATCGCTTCGCCGCGCCGCAGACGATCGTGAAGGCCATGCCGAACCTGCCCGTCGCTTTGGGCAAGGGCGTCGTCGGCCTCTATGCCGAGGGCGGCGATGCGGCCGACAAGGTGCTGGTCAGCGGCCTGATGGCGGCGCTTGGCCATGCGGAGTGGCTTGAGGACGAGGCGGCGTTCCAGCTTGCCGGCGTGCTTACGGGGGCCGGCCCGGCATTCCTGTATCGCTTCATCGACGCGATGGCTCACGGGGCGGCGACGCTGGGGCTGCCGGACGAACAGGCGATGCGATTGGCGAGGGCGATGGTCGCCGGCGCTGCGGCGCTTGCGGCCGGATCAAGCGACACGCCGGAGGGGCTGGCGCGCAAGGTCGCCAGTCCGAACGGGACGACCGAGGCGGGCCTCGGCGTGATTGATCGTGGCGGCGCCCTGCTTCGGTTGATCGAGGACACGCTCGCGGCGGCGCGCGCGCGCAGCCTCGAACTCGCGGCGGAGGCGCGGGGCCGCGATTGACCGACCGGGCGGTCGGGCTTATCCCGCCCGCCCATGAGCGATCCACGGCCTTACCACGACCGCGACGGTCTCATCTGGCTCGACGGCGAGATGGTTCCGTGGCGCGACGCCAATATCCATGTCCTGACCCACGCGCTCCATTATGCGTCCTCGGTGTTCGAGGGGCAGCGGGCCTATTCCGGTGAGATTTTCAAGCTGACCGAACATAGCGAGCGGCTGGTCAAGAGCGGCCGGCTGCTCGATTTCGAGATTCCCTACAGCGTTGCGGAGATCGACCAGGCCTGCCGCGACGTGTTCGCCTCGAGCGGCCTTACCGACGGCTATATGCGTCCGCTCGCCTGGCGCGGTTCGGAGCAGATGGGGGTCTCCGGCCAGCGCACCAAGATCCATCTCGCGATCGCGATGTGGCCGTGGGGTGCTTATTTCGGCGAAGAGGCGATCCGCAAGGGAATCAGGATGATCGTCTCGCCCTGGAGGCGGCCGGCGCCCTATACCGCGCCGACCGAAAGCAAGGCGGCCGGCCTCTACATGATCTGCACGCTGGCGCGGCACCAGGCGCAGGCGCAGGGCTATGACGATGCGCTGATGTTCGACTGGCGCGGCCGGGTCGCCGAGGGAACCGGCGCCAACGCCTTTTTCGTCAGGGACGGCGCGCTGCACACGCCGACGCCTGACTGTTTCCTCGACGGCATCACCCGGCGGACGATCATCGATCTTGCCCGGCAGCGCGGGATCGAGGTGCAGGAGCGGCCGATCTGGCCGGAGGAACTGGAGAGCTTCGAGCAATTCTTCCTCACCGGCACCGCTGCGGAGGTGACGCCGGTCGCATCGGCCGGCCCGTGGACCTTCGAGGTCGGCGAGATGACGCTGCAATTGCGGCGCGACTATCTCGATCTGGTCAACCGCCGCCAGGCGAAAGCATAGGCCTTCACGTTCGGGGGCGGGCCGCTATAAGCCCGTTTCTTCGCGCCTGCTGGGGCGTCGCCAAGTGGTAAGGCAGCGGCTTTTGGTGCCGCCATTCGCAGGTTCGAATCCTGCCGCCCCAGCCAGACGCACGAGGACGGAGCGCGATGGCAGGTTCGATCCATATCGGCGTCGGCGGCTGGGACTTCGATCCTTGGCGTGGGACCTTTTATCCCGATGGCCTCGCGAAGACGAAGCAGCTCGAATATGCCTCCGGCCAATTCGGCGCGACCGAGATCAACGCGACTTACTACAAGCTGCAGTCGCCGGCCCTGTTCGAGCGCTGGGGCAAGATGGTGCCGGATGGCTTCAAATTCGCGCTGAAGGCCTCGCGCTACTGCACCAACCGCAAGAAGCTGGGCGACGCGGCGGAATCGATCGGCAAGTTCTGCGCCCAGGGCTTTACCGAGCTTGGTGACAAGCTCGGTCCGATCCTGTGGCAACTGGCGCCGACCAAGGCATTCGATGCCCATGAGATGCGCGATTTCCTGATGCTGCTGCCGACCAGCCGGGAGGGTATCCCGCTCCGTCACGCGATCGAGCCGCGCCACGAAAGCTTCAAGGACAGGGCGTTTGTCGCCATGGCGCGGGCCGCCAATGTCGGGATCGTCATTGCCGAGCACGAGACCTATCCCCAGATCGCCGATCTCAGCGCCGATTTCGTTTATGCGCGGCTGCAACGGACGCGTGATGACGAGCCTCTGGGCTATTCGGCCGCTGAGCTCGACCGCTGGGCCGGCGTGATCCGGGGCTGGGCGGGGGGGCAGAGCCCGACCGGGCTCGATCATGCGAGCGACACCCCTGACGAAATATTCCCGCGTGACGTCTTCGCCTTCGTGATCAGCGGCGCAAAGATCCGCAATCCGCTGGCGGCGCGGGCCCTGATCGAGCGTCTGGCATGAGCGAGGCGCTGCTGGAACGCCTTGGTGTCGATGTCTCTGCGGGCGATCTCGTCTCGCTGAGCCCGATCGACGGCGGCGAGCTTGGGCGGGTCGCGACCGCCGATCCGGATGCAGTCGCCGCGGCGATCGGCCGCGCGCACGCCGCCTTCCTTGCCTGGCGTCAGGTGCCGGCCCCGCGCCGTGGCGAGCTGGTGCGGCTGTTCGGCGAGGAATTGCGGGCCGAGAAGGAGGCGCTGGGCCGACTTGTCACCAAGGAATGCGGCAAGATCCTCTCCGAAGGGCTCGGCGAAGTGCAGGAGATGATCGACATCTGCGACTTCGCGGTCGGGCTCTCCCGGCAATTGTACGGTCTTACCATTGCGACCGAGCGGCCGGATCACCGGATGATGGAGACCTGGCATCCGCTTGGTGTCGTCGGCGTCATCTCGGCCTTCAACTTCCCGGTCGCGGTCTGGGCCTGGAACGCCTGCCTGGCCTTCGTCTGCGGCGACAGCGTCGTCTGGAAGCCATCGGAGAAGACGCCGCTGTGCGCGGCGGCGGTCGCGGCCCTGTTCGAACGGGCGGTCGCGCGGTTCGGCGATGCGCCCGCCGGGCTGCTGGAACTCGCGCAGGGCGGGAGGGACGCTGGCGAAGCGCTGGCCGACGATCCGCGCGTCCCCCTCATCTCCGCCACCGGCTCGACCCGCATGGGGCGCGCGCTGGCGCCGCGCGTCGCCGCGCGCTTCGGCCGGACGTTGCTGGAGCTTGGCGGCAACAATGCGATGATCGTCGCGCCCTCGGCCGATCTCGACCTCGCCGAGCGGGCGATCGCTTTCGCCGCGGTCGGCACGGCCGGGCAGCGCTGCACCAGCCTGCGGCGGCTGATCGTCCACGAATCGATCCATGACACGCTGGTGGCGCGGCTTAAACGCATCTGGACGACCGTTCCGGTCGGCGATCCACTCGCCGAAGGAATGCTGGTCGGCCCGCTGATCGATCGCGACGCGCTGGATGCGATGCAACGGGCGCTGGCAGAGGCAAAGGCCGAGGGCGGCATTGTCCATGGCGGCGAACCGCTGAGCGGTCTCTATGTGAGGCCGGCGCTGGTCGAGATGCCGGGGCAGACGGCGGTGACTGAGCGCGAGACGTTCGCGCCGATCCTGTACGTCACCCGCTATTCCGATCTCGGCGAAGCGATCGCCCGCCAGAATGCGGTGCCGCAAGGGCTCTCCTCTTCGATCTTCACCACCGATCTCCGGGAGGCCGAGCTGTTCCTGTCCGCAAGCGGTTCCGACTGCGGTATCGCGAACGTCAATATCGGTCCGTCGGGCGCCGAGATCGGCGGCGCGTTCGGCGGCGAGAAGGAGACGGGCGGAGGACGCGAGAGCGGGTCGGATTCCTGGCGCGCCTATATGCGGCGCGCCACCAACACCATCAATTACGGCCGTTCGCTGCCGCTCGCCCAAGGCGTCGACTTTTCATTGCCGGACGATGACTGATTTGGGCCTTCGCCTATCAATTTGTTAACCGTGCCTCTGCTACTTCCACGGCTCCCCGAGGGAGACACACGTGGGCTATTCTCGCAAAGTCGGTCCCCCCATCGTCGCGGCCGCCGTGGCCACGATCGCGCTGACCAACTTCGCGACGGTCAGCATCGTTCGTGACGACGCGCATTCGCGCATGGAGCTGTTCAGTTCGATCTGGCCGATCGCGCTGACCTCGGCCGTCGCAGTCATCCTCGTGATGTCCTTTCTTTACCGTTCGCTGTTCGAACTCGTGCGGGAGCTTGAGAACCGGCAGGCGATCGCCCAGCATCAGGCGCTGCACGACCAGCTCACCGGGCTCGCCAACCGGGCCCTTCTCGAGGACCGGCTGTCCCAGGCGCTGACCCGCTATCGCCGCTCCGGCGAGCAGGTGGCGCTGCTGATGCTCGATCTCGACCGGTTCAAGCAGGTCAACGACACACTTGGCCACAATGCAGGCGACCGCCTTGTCTCGGAGGTGGGTGACCGGCTCCGCTCGCTGGTGCGCGAGACCGATACCGTGGCCCGGATCGGCGGCGATGAATTCGCCATCGTTCAGGTCAGTCCCAAGGGCGAATCCGACGTTCGTCGCCTGTGCGAGCGGATCATCGCGGTCATCCGCGAACCGTTCATGATCGGTGACCGGGAAGCGCGGGTCGGCGTCTCGATCGGCGCCGTGTTCGCGACGAAGGAGGTCGCCGAGGCATCCGAGCTGATGCGCAAAGCCGACATCACCATGTACCGCGCCAAGGCCGCTGGCCGCGACTGCTTCCGTATCTTCACCGAGGCGATGGACGCCGACGTCCAGCGCCGCGACCGGATCGAGCATACGCTGCGCGCCGAGCTGGCGAGCGAGGCACCGGGCCTCGAGCTTCACTATCAGCCTGTTCTGGGACCGCAGGGCGGCGTTATCGCTCTCGAAGGGCTGCTGCGCTGGCAGCATCCGGCGCTTGGCGCGCTTCATCCGAACGAGATCGTTCCGATCGCCGAGGAATGCGGCGTCATCGAGGATCTCGGCTTTCTCAGTTTTCGCCAGGCCTGCAAGATGGCGCGCCGCTGGCCCGACCTCACGATCGCGGTGAACCTGTCGCCGTTCCAGTTCCGCAAGCCCGGACTGCCCGATGAATTGCGCCGGATCGCGACCGAGGAGCAGGTCGAGCCCGGCCAGATGGAGCTTGAGATCACCGAGGGCCTGTTCATCGAGCATGGCGCGCTGTGCGCGGAGGCGATCCAGGCGCTGCGCGGCGATGGCTTCCGGATCGTCCTCGACGATTTCGGCACCGGCTATTCCTCGCTCTCCTGCCTGCGCCGCTTTCCCGTCGACAAGATCAAGCTCGACCGGTCGTTCATCGACGTCGCCGCGCGAGACCAGAGCGTCGCGATCATCCGTGCCGCGGTGACGCTCGGCCATGCGATGAACCTCGACGTCGTTGCCGAGGGCGTTTCGAGCGAGGACGAGGAGCAGATCGCGCTGGAGGCCGGCTGCGACGCCGTCCAGGGTCATTTCTATTCGCCGGCGCTGACCGTCGCCGAGGTCGAAGCCTATCTTGCCAACGCCTGCCGTCCGCGCATCTCCGACGCGGCCTGACTGATCAGCGGCTGAGGAGATCTCCGAGCGGCGAAACCGTAGGCGCGTGATAAGAGGTCACCAGCGCCCATAAGGCCACGCCGCCGGTTAATGCGATCCAGCCGGGGAAGGCGGCTCTCCAGCGGGCGCGGCCCCGAGTCAGCGCCGCGAAGGGCAGGAACGACGTTTGCGCCTGCCAGCCGCGCCAGGGCTCGCCGAGCAGCCGCGCCTTCTTGCGATCCTGACCGATCGAGCCGGCGACGGCGAGGATCAGGATGCCGCCGGCGACGATCAGGTTGCGGGCGCTGCCCAAGAGCGAGATGTGGACGAGCGCCCAGAGGATGAAGCTGTTGTTCATTGGGTGGCGGGTGATCGCGAACACGCCGCGCGGCGGCGGGATCTCCCGTGCCCCGGCGCCGGGATTGGGAAAGGCGGGGTTGCCGAGCAATGAGCCGACCAGCAGGATGCTGGCGATCAGCATCAGCGCGGAGGCAAGCGGCCACCACCAAGGTGGAGCGAGCCAAAGCGGCTCCGAGGCGACGGTGCCGCGCCAGACCAGGATCATCCATCCCAGAGTGGCGAACGAGACCAGCGAATAGAGGCCGAGAAAGCCCCGTTCACCAAGCCGCGCGACAAGAGCGGCGCGCAGCGGATGCGACATCGCGAGATGGGTTCCGACGAAGGCCAGCGTCGCAAGCGCGAGGCCGACCGTCGGCGTCATTGCGAAGGCGTCCTCGGCGTATAGGCGTGCGGCAGGGCACCTTCCTGCGGCCGGCGATAGCGGTCTCTGAGCCGCGTCTGGCGGTTCTCCAGATTCTGGCGCACGCCGTCGATCCAGACCGCTTCGACCCCGGTCGCAAGCTCGAGCGGGTCGCCGTCCCAGATCACGACGTCGCCGCGCCGCCCCGGCCGGAGCGACCCGATTTCCCCGCCCAGGCCCATCGTCTCGGCCGGACCGGAGCTGATCGCCGCAAACGCCTGGTCCCAGGAAAGGCCGGTATGGCCGGGCACCCGGCTGATGCCGATGAGATTACCGGCATATTGAGTGGAAAGGCGGACCTGCCGCGCCTCATCGTCATTGAGCATGCCGATCGAAACCCGGACGCCCGCCGCGACCATCCGGCCGACATTGGACTGGGTGGCGGCAAGCTGTTCGAAGCTGGCCGGCAGATCGACCAGGGCGTTGGCGATCACCGAGACTCGCGCGGCCGCGATCTCCTGTGCGACCCGCCAGCCCTCGGTCGCGCCGACGAGGACGATCCGCAGGCCCGGAAAATCGCGCCGCAGGCTCAGCACCTGCAAGATGTCGCTCGCACGCTCGACATGGACGAGCAGGAGCTGGGAGCCGTTCAGCACCGGGACCAGCGCGTTGGCGTCGAGGCGGGTCAGCAGCACATCGTCGGTGCGCCGGCCCGCGCCCGCGTCGCGCGCCTCGCGCAGCGCGTTGCGGAAGGTCGCATAAGCGGCGGTCCGGCTGCCGCCGGCGGTACCCGCGCCGGATTCGCCGAGTTCGACATATTGGAAGAGGCGCGGCCGGGTGACGGCGTCCATGTCCCCGCCAAGATCGATCACGGCGCCCTGGCCGGCGAAGATCGAGCGTCCCGTCGCCGGCGAGACGACGGCGCGGGTGACCCCGGCGGCACGGCTGATCGCGATCGTCGATGCCTGCGGATTGATCGCCGAGACGACATCGAGGGCGGCGTTGAACGGCGTATTGTTCGCCGACGCATCATTGGTTTCATCGACCCCGTCGACCTCGACGATGCCGATCCGCGAGAATCCGGCCACGATGCCCGGCGTCACCCAGCGGCCACTGGCATCGATCCGCTCGGCGCCGGCGGGCACCGGCACGTTGGCCCCGGCGGCCACCACGCGGCCATTGCGGATCACGACCGTGCCGCCGTCGATCGGCGGCGATCCGTCGCCGATCACGACCCGGCCGCCGGTGATCGCGACGGTCTGGGCCGCGGTCGGCGCGGCGGCGAGGGCGGCGGCGATGCCCGCCAGCAAAGCCGTGACCCGCCTCAATGCACGTCTCCTTCGCCGGGCTGGCCTAGCTCGAAGTCGCTCACCGGCCGGAGGTTCGGGTTGCTCATGTCGTACATCAGCGCGCCATCGATCCAGACCTGCTGCGGCCGGGTGTAGACGCTGAGCGGATTGCCGTTCCACAACACGACGTCGGCGCGCTTGCCGGCGCGCAGCGAGCCGGTCTGATCGGCGATGCCGAGCGCGGTAGCGGGATTGATCGCCAGCCAGCGCCAGGCGACCTCGTCCGGAATATTGACGCCTGCCCGGCGACCGTCGGCGAGCGCCTTTGCCGCCTCCTGGTTCAGTCGCTGGATGCCGTTGGCGTCGTCGGAATGGACGATCGCGCAGGCACCGGCATTGTGGACGAACGGGATATTCTCGTTGATCGCGTCGTAGGATTCCATCTTGAAGCCGTACCAGTCGGCCCACATCGCGGCGCAGGTGTTGTTCTCGCGCAGCAGATCGGCGATCTTGTAGGCCTCGACCGCGTGGTGAAACGCGGAAATCCGGAAGCCGAACTCGCGCGCCATGTCGAGCATGATCGCCATCTCGTCGGCGCGGTAGCAATGGTTCTGCACCAGCACGTCGCCATTCAGAACCTCGACCAGCGTATCGAGCTGAAAATCGCGCGGCGTGTTCGGATCGCGTTGCCGCCGGCTGCGATATTCGACCGCGCGCTGCCAGGTCGCCCGCATGACCGCGACATTGCCCATGCGGGTCGAGGGCATCGTGTTGCGGGCGCCGTAGACGCGCTGCGGATTCTCGCCGCAGGCCATCTTCAGGCTGCGCGGAGCACCGGGAAAGCGCATCGCCTGCATCGTCCGCGCGGCGACGTTGCGCAGCGTTACGCCGCGTCCGCCGAACAGGTTCGCCGATCCGGGCAGGACATGCAGCGTGGTGACGCCGCCGTTCGCCAGGGCACGGGAAAAGCCGGGATCCTGCGGCCAGACGCTGTGTTCGGCCCACACCTCGGGCCGGACCGGATTGGTCGATTCATTGCCATCCGCATTGGCGGCGACGTTCGGGCTCGGATAGTCGCCGAGATGGCTGTGCGCATCGATCACGCCAGGCGTCACCCAGCGGCCGCGGCCGTCGATCCGGACCGCGCCCTCGGGAACCGGCGTATCGGGCCCGCCGACCGCCACGATGCGGCCTTCGGCCATCACGACCGTGCCATTTTCGATCCGGCCACCTTCGCCGTCGAACACGGTCGCGCCGACGATCGCCGTCGGCACGCCTCCATAGGGGCGATAGGTGGATGGATAGGGATCGACCGCGACCCGCGGCGGCGCCGGTGCGGCCGATGCCGTGGCAGGCGGTTGCTGGTTGGCGCAGCCGGAGAACAGTACGAAGGCGGCAAGCGCCGCCAGTCGCCCCGGCCTCAACGCGCCCCCTCCGGATGGGCCCCGGCGGCCTGCGCCTCGCCGATCTCCGCCTGGCCGGCCAACCGGCCGTCGTCCGCGTCCTTCAGCGTATCGAGATGCATCCAGCGCTTCACGATCGGTGAAACCAGCAGGACCGCGACAGCGACGCCGATCGAGATCCAGCCGAACAGCTCGTAAATGTCGAGCAGGCCCTGCTTGGTCATCTCCCCGTCATGCCCGCCGGTCGCCTCGCCGATCCGGCCGGCGACGAAATTGCCGACCGCCGTCATATAGAACCAGGCACCCATGATGAGCGACGCCATGAAGCTCGGCGCCAGCCGGTTCATCGCCGACAAACCGACCGGGGACAGGCAGAGCTCGGCGGTGGTGGCGAAGAAATAATAAGCGAAGACGAGGATCACCGGCGTCATCACAGCCACGCCATAGGCCTCGGCACCCCAGACGAGAACGAGATTGGCCAGGCCCATTTGCGCGAGCGCGAGCCCGAACTTGGCGGGCGCGGACGGCTCCCTTCCGATCTTGCCGAGCCATTGCCACAGGCCGGCGAACAGCGGCGCGAGCAGGATGATGTAGATCGGATTGATCGACTGGAAGATGCCGGCCGGTACGTTGCCGCGCTCGACGAAGCGGTCCGTGAACAGGTTCATTGAGCCGCCCGCCTGCTCGAACAACCCCCAGAACAGCGGATTGAGACTGATCAGGAAGAGGATCGCGAACATGCGCTCGCGCGGTTCCTTGGGCAGCTTGAAGCTTTCGTAGAGCACGTAGCCGAGCAGCGCGAGGCCGGAGATGATCAGCAGCGTCTGGATGACATCCTGATACTGGACCAGCGCCCAGATCACCGCGACGGCGACCAAGCCGATGCCGTAAAGGGTGATCTCGCGTGACCTGGACAGCGGCGCCGGCGCTTCACCCGCGCCGTGCAGCACCTTCTTGCCGAGCACGAAGACGACGAGGCCGGCAAGCATGCCGATGCCGGCCAAACCGAAGCCGAAACCCCAGCCGATCGTCTGGCCGAGATAGGCGACGAGGATCGTGCCCAGCGCCGCACCGACGTTAATGCCCATGTAGAAGATCGTATAGGCGGCGTCGCGGCGGGTGTCGGTGAGGTTGTAGAGCTGCCCGACCATCACCGAGATGTTGGCTTTCAGGAAGCCCGAGCCGACGATGATGAAGGCAAGCGCGGCCCAGAAGACGTTGATCGTCGGATCGTCCTGGCCCCCGACGCCTTCCACCGCCATCAGGCTGTGGCCAACGGCGAGCAGGATGCCGCCATAGAGTACCGCCTTGCGCTGACCCAGATAGCGGTCGGCGAGATAACCGCCGAGCACCGGCGTGATGTAGACGAGGCTCGTATAGGCGCCGTAGATCAGGCTTGAGCGGGCATCGCTGAACAGCCAGTGCTGCGTGAGATAGAAGATCAGGATGGCGCGCATGCCGTAATAGGAGAAGCGCTCCCACATCTCGGCGAAGAAGAGCATGTAGAGGCCCTTGGGATGGCCGATCGCCTCCTCGCTCTTCTTCATGGCGATCATCACGCCGGCCGCCAGGAAGCCCGCAAGCACAAGCGTTGCGACCGCGGCGATCCAGTCGCCTTCCGCCCATTCCGAGATCGGCTTCAAATACATGCTGTTCATCCCGTCCTTGGAGCGGCCGCTCGCGTGACGGCCTTGGAGGCTCCGCACCCTAACGGGTGATTCCCGCTTGCCAAGCGCATTGTCGCCACCTTTCCGGCCTGTTAGCGGCTTCGTCGATGTTCAATGACCGTTCGTCGATCCTCTCGCTGCTCGAGACTCGCCGCTCCGGCCGACCGCGCGATCTGGTCGCCCCGGGCCCGTCGGCCGAGGAGCTTGACCGCATCCTTGCGATCGCCAGCCGGACGCCGGATCACGGCAAGCTCCACCCCTGGCGCTTCGTCCATGTGCCGGCCGACCGGCGCGGCGCTTTCGCCGAATTGCTGGAGCGCGCCTACCGCGCCGACAATCCCGATCCCGGCCGGCTCGAGATCGAGGCGGCGCACCGTTTTGCGCATCAGGCACCGGAGCTGATCGTCGTCCTTTCCTGTCCGCTCCCGGAGCACAAGATTCCGGTCTGGGAACAGGAGCTTTCCTGCGGCGCCGCGGCGATGAACCTGCTGCTCGCCGCCCATGCGATGGGCTATGCCGG
>JBFWUJ010000059.1:0-9649 GCA_050247295.1 Sphingomonas sp.
GACAGCCGGCCAATTTGTTCGTGCTTGCCAACCTTGCCGATGCCCGCACCTACGGTGCCGAAACGGAAATCTGGTGGCGGCCGAACAGGCATTGGGATGTCCGGCTTGCCGCCGGCTTCCTCGATGCTGAATTTACCGATCCCCGGCCGGGTAACGAGGCGTTGGATGGCAACAGTCTCACCTATACGCCGGGCTTCTCGGCCAACGCCATCATCCGTTATTCGACCCCCGTCAGCGATCGCCTGCAGTTCGCGGCCCAGGTCGACGGCAATTACCAGTCGAGCTACTTTACCGACGTCGCCAACATCCCGATCTCCCATGTCGATGGCCGGGCACTGGTCAATGGCCGGCTGTCACTCGGCTCGACAAATAACCGCTGGGAGGTGTCGCTCTGGGCGCGTAACATCTTCGACCTCGAATATACGACTTACGTCAACAATCTGACGAGCACACGGCGCGTATTGTTCGCAACCGGCTATCCGCGCACTTACGGCATCCAGTTGCGCTTGCGCTTCGACTAGGGGGCCGCGGCCGTCGCGGGTTCATTCCGCGGCGGCCGTGTTCGTCCCATCAATCGACGTAGGAAAGGGTGCCCGATGCCGCGGCGCCGCCGCGGATCCGGTCAACCACATCGGCGAGATCGGCGAGGTAGCGATCATTCTCCGCCGCCGAAGCCGCGTCCATGGCGAGATGCACCAGCGGCGGTTCGAGCGTTCCACCGCTATGCCAGCCGCGTTCCGCCAGCCCGCCGACGATCGCCTGCGCCGAGACATCGGGGTCGGACGAACCGTAGACCAGAACGCCCAGATCCGTTTTCCATGGCTTCAGGCCAGGGATCGCGGCGATGCCTTCGGCGAGGCGGCGCTTTCCCTCCATCGTTTGCCGGGCGAGGTCGACATAACCCTCCTCGCCAAGAAAATGGAGCACGGCCCAGGCGGCCGCGGCAGCGCCCGCCGGGCGGGAGCCGACAAAGCCCTGGGCCGTATATTTTCCGCACGGCCATTCGTCGGGATGAACATAGTGATGGCGGAGCAGCGAGGCGTCGCGGAACGCAATCATCGAGCAGGGCTTGGCCGCATAGCCATATTTGTGAAGGTCCGCCGAAAGCGACATCACGCCATCCAGCCTGAAGTCATAATCGGGCACCGGATAGCCCGCCTTCGCAGCGAATGGCGCGAAGAAGCCGCCGACACAGGCATCGACATGCATCCACAGACCGCGCGCATGGGCGATCGCCGCGAGATCGGCGATCGGATCGATCAACCCGTACGGCCAGCAGGGGGCCGAGCCGGCAAGCGCGATCGTATTGGGTCCGATCGCCGCCTCGATCGCCGCCGGATCGGCGCGATAGTCAGGCCCCAACGGGATACGTCGCACGCTGATCCCGAGATAATGGCAGGCCTTCGAGAAAGTAGGATGAAGGGAATAAGGAGCGACGACCTCGGGCGCGCTCACCTGCGGCATGGTTTCGCGAGCCCATTCGCGGGCCGCGTGGACGCCGCAGAAAATGCTCTCCGTGCCGCCCGATGTCAGCAGCGCGATAACGCCCTCGCGACCGCCGCTCAGCAGGCTGGCGCCGATATCGTGAACCTCGTCTTCAAGCGTCTGGTATCCGGGAAAATAGCGCCGCACGAGCGCGTTCTTGCGGAAGAAATGCGAATAGGCCTCGTGGATGAGCTGCTGGATATCCTCGCCGCCTTCCATTGCGTAGCAGGAGGTTCGGCCGGATGCGGCATCCGGATCCTGCGCTGCGAAGGCGGCGATCTCGGCCATGACCGCCTCGTGCGATCGGCCCTGTAGCGGCAGGCTATGAGCGTAGGTCATTGGATCTCCTAAGGCCTTGATGCCGAGTAATGGATTGGCGGGCGCGTCTCGTGCCAGGATCTCGCGGTTTCGATCTGTCGCGCGAAAGCCAGGATCGTCGCCTCGTCGCCAAATCGCCCAGCGACGTGGATGCCGAGCGGCAGGCCGTCGCCGCTGAAGCCAAAGGGGATCGACGCCGCGGGCTGGCCGGTGACGTTGAACAGGCCGGCGAAGGGCGAATAGCCGTCGCCGCCGAAATCGTGCCAACCGGCCGAAAGCGATCCGGGATCTGCGGACAATTCGCCGATCGCCGCCGGCGGCCGAACCAGCATCGGCGTGAGCAACAAATCGCAGGTTTCGAAATAGACGCCGACAAGCCGCTGGACGCGGGCCCATTCACCGGTGGCGCGAAAATAATCGAAGGCGGAGATTTCCAGCCCCGCTTCATAAAGGAACCAGGTGAACGGCTCGAGCATGTCGCGGGTCACGGCGCGACCCGTCGCCTCCGCCGCGGCGACAATTCCGGGCGCTCCGCCCGCGCACGCGCCGGTGATGAGAGCGGGGTAGAAGCGATCCCAGCCGATATCCAACGAGGCTTCGCTGACATGGTGGCCAAGATCCTCGCACAGCCTGGCCGCAGCAAGCACATTCGCTTCGCATTCCGGATCGACCGGCGCGCCCGAAAAGGTGCGAGTCATGACGTGAATGCGAAGCTGCGGAGGCGGCCGATCCAGGGCGCGGACGAAAGGCTGGTGGGGAGGCGGCGCGCAATGCGGGGCCCCGGGGTCCATTCCGTGTACGCAATCCAGCATCGCCGCCGAATCGCGAACGCTGCGTGACATTACAAACTCGACTCCGCGGCCACCGGAGAGCTCGCCCAGCGATGGACCGGACGGCGTTCGCTGGCGGGTCGGCTTGAGGCCGAAGAGATGGCAGTTGGCGGCTGGGATTCGGATTGAGCCGAGACCGTCATTGCCATGCGCGAGAGGAACGACCCCGGCGGCGATCGCGGCGGTCGATCCGCCGCTGGAACCGCCCGGCGTATGACCGAGGCTCCAGGGGCTTCGTGTTGCGCCGGTTAGCGCGGATTCGGTGACGACATTGGCGCCGAATTCCGGGGTCGTCGTCTTGCCGATCGGGATCACGCCTGCACGACGGAACCTTCGCATCAGCTCGGTGTCCTGTGTGGCGACAATCCCTTGCGCCAGCCGGCTGCCGCTGTCGGATCTCTTGCCCGCCATCTGGATCGTGAGATCCTTGACCAGGAAAGGGACGCCGGCGAATGGGGCATCGGGATCGGCCCTGTCGGCTTCGATCAGCGCTTCTTTGGCGTAGACTTGGGTCAGAGCGTTAAGCTTCGGGTTAACCCGTTCGATAGCGAGAAGCGCGCTGGCGACGAGATCGTGCGCCGAAACCTCCCGCTTGCGGACCAGCTCGGCCAGACCGATGCCGTCATAGTCCGCATATTCAGCGAATGCTCGCCCGCTTTCGGCGCTGTTCTCCGTGATCATCGTCTAATAGGATCGTTCGAGGCCGAGCACATGCTGGGCCAGGTGGGCAAGGATCATGTTCGTCGAAACCGGCGCGACCTGATAGACCCGGGCTTCTCGCCACTTGCGCTCGATGTCGAATTCGCGCGCGAACGCGAACCCTCCGAAAGTCTGCACCGCCGCTTCGGCGGCGTGCCATGCGGCTTCCGATGCCAGCAGCTTGGCGATATTGGATTCGCTGCCACAAGGCTCGGCCGCGTCGAACAAGGCGGCGGCCCGACGGGCGAGGAGATCAGCCGCATCGACTTCGGCGAAGGCACGGGCGAGCGGAAATTGGATGCCCTGATTCTTGCCAATCGAGCGACCGAAGACCTGCCGCTCGTTGGCATAGTTCACCGCCCGATCCAGGAAGAAGCGGCCGTCACCGACACATTCGGAGGCGACCAGGATGCGTTCGGCGTTCAGCCCATCGAGGATATAACGAAAACCCTTTCCCTCCTCTCCGATCCGGTTGTGCGCGGGAATGCGCAGTCCGTCGAAAAAGACCTCGGTCGTGTTGTGGTTGAACATCGCGGGAAGGCGGGTGATTTCCATTCCGCGACCGATGCTCTCGCGAATATCGAGCAGGAAGACGGAGAGGCCGTCGGATTTTCGTTCGCAGTCCGTGATCGGCGTGGTGCGCGCAAGCAGAAGCATGAGATCGGAATGCAGCGCCCTTGATGTCCAGACTTTCTGGCCGGTCACGACATAGTCGTCGCCGTCGCGTTCCGCGCGGGTTCTGAGATTGGTGGTGTCCGAGCCGGTGCCGGGTTCCGTAACGCCGAACGCCTGCAGCCGCAGCCGACCGGCCGCGATCTGCGGCAGAATGCGCTGCTTTTGCTCCTCGCTACCGTGCCGAAGCAGGGTGCCCATGATATACATCTGGGCATGGCCCTGGCTGGCGTTGCAGCCGTTGGCGTTGATCGTCTCGAGAATCACGGCGGCGGCGCGAAGCGGCAGGCCTGCGCCGCCATATCGTTCCGGGATCAGCGCCGAAAGGTAACCCGCCGCCGTTAGGGCGTCGATAAAATCGGTGGGATAGCCTTGCTCTTCCTCCAGTTCGCGCCAGTATTTTCCGGGGAAGCCGGCACAGATCCGCGCGACGCTTTCGCGCAACTCCGGATAGTCGATCCCCAACTCCATAGCAGCGGTCATGGAGCGCTTCTCACAGTCCTGGCGGGGCGGAAACCTTTCGGCAGGCCGGCGGCGTGCAAATGGCTGTGGCTTGGCGCATCGGCGCAATGGCCCAGGACGTCTTCCACAAGGACCATCAGGCGCTCAAGGTCGATACCCGTATCGAGGCCCATGGCCTCCAGCATGTAGACCAGATCCTCGGTGGCGATATTACCGGTTGCACGTGGCGAATTGGGGCAGCCGCCGAGCCCCGCGAACCCGCATTCGACGATCCGTGCCCCGGCTTCGATAGCGGCGAGCGCGTTCGCCAGTCCCGTGCCCCGCGTATCGTGAAGGTGAATGCCGATCGGAATGTCGGGAAGATCGGCGCTCAGTGCACCAAGCAGCCGTCTTACATTCGCAGGATCTGCATAGCCGACCGTGTCGGCAAGGACGATTTCGGCCACGCCGGCCGCCGCCGCCTGCGCCGCCAGGCGGCGCACCCGGTGGTGCGGTACCGGCCCCTCGATGGCGCAGCCGAACGCGCTGGACAGGCCGGCAATGATGAGGGGGCGCTGGCGCGGGCTTGTGGCCAGCGCCCCCAGCTCGGTCAGTTCGGCCAGGCTCGTCTCCACGCTTCGGCGCAGATTGGCCTGGCTGAACGCCTCGCTTGCCGTGACAATGAACGTGATTTTGGGCGCGCCTGCGGCGAGCGCCCGCTTCGCGCCCTTGAGATTGGGGACGAGCACCGTGGGCAGAATCGACGATGACAAGGCGTGCTTGAGCACAGCCTCCGCATCGGCGAACTGCGGAAGATAAGCGGGCGGCACGAACGACGTCACGTCCATCTCCGCGATTCCGGCCGCCGCCGCGAGATCGATCCAACTGCATTTGACGTCGGTATCGATCACGCCGGGGACGAGCTGAAGCCCGTCCCGCAGGCCGACCTCCCGGATGATGACGTCCGCCATGGCCTAGCCGCCAGTGAAGCGCGGCTCGCGCTTCTCGAGGAACGCGTTAATCCCTTCGGACCGGTCGCGGCTTGGCAGCAGATGATGATAACATTCGAAGGCAAAGCGAAGGCCGGATCGCACGTCGAGCGTGAAGCCTCCGTCGATCGCCTTCTTGGCTTGGCGCACCGCTAGCGGTGCATTGGCCGCAATTCGTGCCGCGACCGCCAGGCTCTCGGACATCAACGCATCTTGGGGCGTGATCCGATTGACAATACCCCAGGCCAGCGCCTCGGCCGCGTTGAAAGAAACGGCGGAGAAGATCAGTTCCTTTGCCCGCCGCAATCCAGCGGCGCGCGGCAGATTCTGCGTTCCCCCGGCGCCCGGCATGATCCCCAGTCGTGTCTCGGTCAGGGCAAAGCTCGCCGTCTCACTGGCGTAGATAAAATCGGCGCTGAGCGCGAGTTCGAGGCCACCGGCAAAAGCCGCGCCATTGACTGCCGCCACGATGGGCATTCGTACGTCGAGCATTGCCAGAATCGTATGCTCCATGATCCGGTGCTGCTCGCGCCAGGCGCTCTCGCTCAATTGCGCTCGCTCCTTGAGATCGCCCCCGGCGCAAAAGGTTTTGCCTGTTCCGGTCAGGAGCAGGCAGCGCGTCTCCGGACCATACGAGCCGAGGTCCTGGAAGACGGTGAGCAGCTCTTCCGCCATCTTCGTGTTGATCGCATTGGCGCGCTCGGGCCGGTTAAGCGCGAGCAGGAGAACGCGCGGAGCAGCCTCGCTCAGCGCGATCGTCTCGAAGCCGCTATCGGCCATCGGGCGGCCCTTCCTTTCGCATCCGCGCCGTGTCCACACCCAGTGACGGGGCAGGGCGCACCGGAGACGGTCGTTCTCCGTCTATGGAAATCGGGAGCCCGACGAGTCGCAGCTCCTCAGATACTGCGCGGATCATTCCGCTTGCCTGAGTTTGCTCGTCGGCAATGACGGCGGCAGCGTCGCGGAGCGGGGCGTTGGGGACGCCCGCCCGATCAAGCTCAGCGGCAAGGTCGCGACTGGAGGAAAGGGCGGTGCGGGCCTCGACCAGCGCGACGATGGCGTCCCGGTTCACGACCCGATCTCGATTGGCTCGAAACCGCTCGTCCTCGGCCCATTCCGGATGGCCGAGTGCTTCGGCGAGGCGGCGAAACAGTGAATCCGTGCCGGCCGCGACCATCAGGTGCCCGTCGCTGGTCGCGAACGCCTGGTAGGGCACGATCTGGCCGACACCGGAGCCGAAGCGCTTGGGAGGCTCGCCGGACGCGAGGTGAATGGCAAGCGGCAATGACATCCACGCAAGCGCGGTCTCGTATAGCGAGGTGTCGATGGCGCCGCCTCGTTTCGTGCGCGCCCGCGTCAGCAGCGCGCAAAGTATGCCGATCACTGACCACATGCCGGCCCCCATATCGACTACCGACACGCCGATCCTGACCGGCGACTGCGGGTCGTCACCGGTGATGCTCATCAAGCCTGCATAGGCTTGCATCAGCGGATCGTAGCCGGGCTTGCCGCGCAGCGGGCCGAACGTCCCGAAGGCCGAAATATTGGCGTAGATGAGATCCGGCTTGCTCGCGCGCAGCGTTTCAGCGTCAAGCCCCAGAGATTCGATCGAGCCTGGCTTGAGATTCTGGATCACGACATCGGCATGATCGAGGATATAGCGCCGGAGCGCCGCGCGCTGAGTCTGGTCCTTCAGATCCGCGGCGATGCTTGCCTTGCCGTGATTGTAAGCCTCGAAGGCAATTGCTGTCTGGCCGGCGAAAGGCGGTCCCCAGCCGCGCGCAGGATCACCGCCGTTCGGATGCTCGACCTTGAACACGGATGCGCCCAGCTGCGAGAGGATGGATCCTGCGAACGGCGCCGCGATGCTGTGCCCGATTTCGATGACGGTGATACCGGCAAGCGGCGCCGCGTCGGCACCAGCGTCGTCATCTACCCCCGTCTCCTGACCCTGCACGCATCTTCCTTTCGCAATAACGAGCTAAGCGATGCCGTTATTTGTTGCAACAAATTTCGGAGGTAGGTTAGAAGCCATTGGGAGTGGCGATCGGAGAAACTGATGCGCAAGGTTGACGAGCAGTACGATTGGCCGAGTCCGACACGGGCCTGGTACGCCGCCATCGTGCTCATGGTCACCTACGCGCTGGCCTATATCGATCGGACGATCATCGGCCTTCTGATCGAGCCGATACGCAGCGATTTCGGTATCAGTGACACGCAGGTAAGCCTGCTTGGCGGCCTCGCCTTCGCATTATTCTATGTAACGATGGGATTGCCGCTAGGCCGGGTGGCGGATCGCGCGAACAGACGAAATCTGATCATTGCCGGCACCGTGATCTGGAGCGTCATGACTGCCGCGTGCGGTCTGGCGAGCAATTTCTGGCAATTGTTCTTCACGCGCATGTGCGTGGGTGTGGGCGAGGCAACGCTGAGCCCTGCCGCTCTCTCGATCATCTCCGACAGCTTTCCGCGGCGCAATCGGCCGATACCGCTCGGCCTGTACATGTGCGGCATCGCGATCGGCAGCGGACTGGCCTTTCTTGTCGGCGGGTTCGTAATCGCCTGGGCAGCAGGTGCGACACAGCTGTCGCTTCCGGTGGTCGGCATATTGCAGCCTTGGCAGATCGTTTTCATCGCCGTCGGCCTGCCCGGCCTTCTGCTTGCGGCGTTGCTCCTCGGAATTCGGGAGCCCCGGCGCCGCGAGCTGCGAACTCCGCAGGGAGAGGGGGGCGCGGTCGTGTCGGTGCGCGACGCGCTCAAGTTCATCTTCGATGAAAACCGCGCGGCGTTCCTCACCATCTTCGTCGCATTTGGAGGCTTGGCGCTCCATTCGCTTACAATTCCGATGTGGTTGCCAGCACATTTCCGCCGCAACTTTGGGTGGACGGAAGCCGATATCGGCGTGCCGCTCGGTTGCCTGATCCTCACCTGCGGGATCGCCGGCATGGTCGGCGGCGCAGCGTTCGCGGCCCGTATGCAACGGCGCGGAGCCCGCGATGCATTGCTCCGGACGGCGCTAATAATGACCCTGCTGATGATACCCCCGGCGATCGCGGCGCCGCTGCTCACAGATCCGGTGGCGGCGCTGGTTGCCATCACGCCCGTGATCACCTTGTCATATGGGCTGTTCGCACTGGTGCCCGGAACCCTTTACGCGATCACCCCCAACGAGCTGCGCGGCCAGGTTTCGGCGGTCTTCTCTTTTTTCAACAGCGCGGTCGGCCTTGCCTTGGGCGGAACAATCGTCGCCCTGTTTACCGATTATGTATTCGCGGATCCGCGTGCCGTAGGCCGTTCATTGGCGCTGACCGCGGCGCTTGTTCTTCCCGCCTGCGCCCTGCTGCTTGCGCTTGGCCTTCGTCCGTTCCGGAGCAGCGTCGAGCGTGCGCTTGGCTGGTCGGCGGACGCGTGACGATTTGGGCGCGGGTGCGTCGCCGGCCTCGATCTCGTCGTAGGCGCGGCTGAGCGCTTCCAGAACCATCTCGCGCGTCGATGTCAGCAATTCATGGATGCTCTTGCGCGCCATGCGACCGTCCCGGCGGTCAAGCGCGTCTAGCAGGGCATGGCGGGCCTCGCGCAATGAAAAGCCGGCTGGCCGCTGCCTGTGGAGCAGGCTCAGGATGACGCTGCTGCGCAGCCACAGGCTATCGATCAGACTGACCAGCAGCGGCTGGCGCGCCGCATAATAGACCGAAAAGCAAAAATCCTGGCTCAGCTCGAGATAGGCCGGGTCGGTGACACTTCCATCTGCTTCCCGTTGCGACAGCCGATCCGCCAGCTTGTGCAGCTTCGCCAGCTCGCGCGCCGTAATACGCTTGGCGGCAAGCTCCGCCGCATGGCCCTCGAGGAGCAGGCGCACGTCGTACATCTCTTCGAGCAGCTCGCGCGTTACCGGCGGGATCATCGCGATCCGGTTGCGCGGATCGACGTCGAGGGCGTTCTGCGCGATCAGTCGACTGAGCGCTTCACGAACCGGGGTGGAGCTGACTCCCAGCGCCTTGGCGAGCGTTCGGGTGCGCAGCGCATCGCCAGGCTGATAGCGTCCGCTGCGGATCGCCCTGATGATCTTCTCATAGGCCAGATTGTGGAGAGCAGAGTAGCTGATCTGACCGATTTCGTCCGACACCGATTGGCCTTTCAGCAATATCCGCAGGCCCCTGAAACCCGCTACCGCACGGGGCATGCCGCACGACGTGTCCGAGTGCAAGCGAAGTG
>JBFWUJ010000059.1:9749-13398 GCA_050247295.1 Sphingomonas sp.
AGAGCAGAGTAGCTGATCTGACCGATTTCGTCCGACACCGATTGGCCTTTCAGCAATATCCGCAGGCCCCTGAAACCCGCTACCGCACGGGGCATGCCGCACGACGTGTCCGAGTGCAAGCGAAGTGACAATCAGCGGGCGTGCAAGTCTGCTGCGCGAGTTGACCATTCCCGCCTTGCGTTATAACAAATAACATAATCGGAAAGAAAGCTCACCTATGCATGCCGCCACGATCGAAGCGCGTCATTCGGCTTTGCGCGTGAACGGCGCGCGGCTCTGGGAAAGGCTGGCGGAGATGGCGCTCGTCGGCGGTACGCCCGAGGGGGGCTGCAACCGCCAGGCGCTTACCGATGCGGATCGGGATGGCCGCAACCTGTTTCTGCGCTGGTGCGGCGAGGTCGGATGCACGATCCGCATCGACCGTATCGGTAACATCTTCGTGCGTCGCGAAGGCAGGGTCCCGAATCTCGCTCCGGTCCTCGCCGGCTCCCATCTCGATACGCAACCGAGCGGAGGGCGTTTCGACGGCGTCTACGGCGTGCTTGCGGCGCTCGAAGCGCTGGCCACGTTCGACGAAGCGGGGATCGTGACCGAACGCGCCGTCGAGGTCGCGGTCTGGACGAATGAGGAAGGCGCCAGATTTTCTCCGGCGATGTTGGGGTCAGGTACCTTCGCGGGCGTATTCTCGCTGACGGATGCGCTGGCGCAACGCGACAAGGAAGGCATCAGCGTCGGCGACGAACTCAAGAGGATCGGCTTCGACGGCCAGGAGCCCTGTGGCGGTCGGCCGCCTCATGCGGCTTTCGAGCTTCACATAGAGCAGGGTCCGGTTCTTGAATCGGCCGGGCGGACGATCGGGATCGTTACCGGGGTACAGGGAATCAGATGGTTTGATGTCGTGCTCTCCGGCACGCCGGCGCATGCCGGGCCGACACCGATGGCCGACCGCCGCGATCCGGTGCGGGCGCTGCCCTCGATCATCGCCGGCCTTTACGAATTGATCGGGCGGCATGGCCAATGGGGGCGCGTGACCTTCGGCGATGCGACGGTGGAACCGGGCGCCCGCAATACAATACCCGCCGCTGTCCGGCTCGCAGTCGATCTGCGCTTCCCGGAAGAGACCGTGCTCGATGACATCGAGGCAGAGTTCCGGAAGCTGGTCCATGCTGCGGCGTCCGAAGCTCGGGTCGATGGGCAGGTCGTGGAAATCTGGCGATCGCCCGCCGTCCGGTTCGACGATGACTGCGTTGAACGGGTTCGTGGCGCGGCCGACCGGCTTGGCTTGACTTCGATGGCGATCGTCAGCGGGGCAGGGCACGATTCTGTCTATCTCGCGCATGTCGCGCCGACCGCCATGATCTTCATTCCCTGCGCCGGCGGGCTTTCCCACAATCCCGCCGAACGCGCGTCCCGCGAAGATGTCGAGGCCGGCGCGAACGTCCTCCTCCACTGCATCCTTGCGGCAGCAGCGTGATGAGCGAGGGGCGTCATATTCCGATGGATGATGCGGTGCGTCAGGCCGTCTGGGAAATGGACCGCGACCATTTCATCCACCCCTATGCCGATCTGACCACCTTCGCCGAAAGCGGCAGCCAGATCATTGCCGATGGCAGCGGCCCCTATGTCACGGACGCGGGTGGGCGGCGCTATCTCGACGCAATCGCCGGCCTGTGGTGCGTGAACATCGGGCATGGGCGCGGGGAGATGGCCGATGCGATCGCGGCCCAGGTGCGATCGCTACAATATTACAACCCTTTCGGAGCCACGACAAACGTCCCTGCCGCCAGACTCGCGGCGCGCTTGGCCGCCCTCGCGCCGGGTGACCTCGATCACGTCTTCTTCACGACCGGCGGCTCGACCGCCACCGACATGGCGGTCCAGCTCGTCCATCATTATGCGAACCGGACCGGCCGGCCGCTCAAAAAGCGGATCCTGTCCCGCCGCGGCGCCTACCATGGCGCGACTTATCTTGCGGCGACGCTGACTGGCATCGAGGCGACCGGGGTGGGGTTCGATGCGATAGGGGGGTTCGTCGAGCATGTCGGCGAAGCCAATATGTATCGCCGCCCCGAGGGCATGGACGAGGACGGCTATTGCGACCACCTCGTGCGCGAGATCGAGGCGAGGATCCTCGCGCTGGGACCGGAGACGATCGGCGCCTTCATCGCCGAGCCGGTGATGGGGGCGGGCGGCGTGCTGGTGGCGCCGCGCGGTTACCACCGGCGAGTCCACGACGTCTGCCGCGCCCATGACATTCTCTACATCGCCGACGAGGTGGTGACCGGCTTCGGCCGGCTCGGCCACATGTTCGCGTCGGAGGCGCTGTTCGGCATGTGCCCGGACGTGCTTTGCGTCGCCAAGGGCATCACCTCCGGCTACGTGCCGCTGGGCGCCACGATCCTGTCGCGCCGCATTTACGATGTGCTCAAGGTTCCGGGCGAAAGCCGGATGCTGCCGCGCGGCTACACCTATTCCGGCCATGCCGTCGCCTGCGCGGCGGCGCTGACGAATATCGACATCATCGAGCGCGAGGACATCTGCGCCCATGTACTCGAGACCGCTCCCTACCTGCAGGAGCAGGCGCGCAGGCTGCTGGCATCGCCGCTGGTCGGCGACGTGCGCGGCTGCGGCTTCATGCTGGGCGTGGAGCTGGTCGCCGACAAGGCGCGCAAGACGTCCTTCCCGACAGAGCTGGCGGTCGCGCAGCGGGTCTACGAGAATTGCCTGCGGCACGGCGTCATCGTCCGCCCCGTCGGCAACGTCGTCGTCGTGTCGCCGCCGCTGATCCTGGACCGGTCCGAATGCGCCGTCATCGTCGACGCTCTGGAGGCTTCGCTGGCGGAACTGGCGGCGGACGAGACGCTGCGCGCATGACCGACGCATCGAACGAAGCGATGCTGGCGCGGCGGGCGGCGGCCGTTCCCGCCGGCCTTGCCCAGGCGATGCCGATCTTCGTCGGGCGGGCGGTGAATGGCGAGCTTTGGGATATTGCCGGAAAGCGCTATATCGATTTCGCGGGCGGGATCGGGACGCTCAATACCGGCCATTGCCATCCCGCGATAACCGCCGCCGCATCCCGCCAGCTCGCCGCGTTCACCCATGTCGCGGCGCAGGTCGCCGGCTATCCAGCCTATATCGAGCTCGCCGAACGGCTGAACGCCCTCGCGCCGGTCGAGGGCCCGGCCAAGACGATCCTGCTGACGACCGGGGCGGAGGCGGTGGAGAATGCGGTGAAGATCGCGCGGGCGGCGTCCGGCCGTCCGGCGGTGATCGCGTTCGATGGCGCCTTTCACGGGCGCACCTTCTTCACGCTCGGCCTGACCGGCAAGGTCGTGCCGTACAAGGCGGGGTTCGGCCCGCTGCCCCCGCATATCCATCACATTCCCTTTCCCGACGAGGCGCGGGGCCTGGACGCGGCGCAAAGCCTGGCGGCGATCGATCGCCTCTTCTACGCCGAAACCCCGCCCGACCAGGTGGCCGCGATCATCATCGAGCCGGTGCAGGGGGAAGGGGGCTTCAACGTCGCGCCGCGCGATCTGATCGCCGGCCTGCGCGCGCTTTGCGACCGGCACGGCATCCTGCTGATCGCCGACGAGGTACAGAGCGGCTTCGGCAGGACCGGCCGGATGTTCGCGCTGGATCATTATGA
>JBFWUJ010000060.1:0-12956 GCA_050247295.1 Sphingomonas sp.
CTGGGCGGCGAGATGCTCCATCATCATCTGCTGCGCCCGGCCCATCACGAACGTCCAATGCTGGATGTCCTCAAGGCTGGGCGTGGGAAGGGAGGGCGTGGCGCCCGGCGCGTCCGCTGAGTCGGTTTGGTGAGCCATGCGACGCCTTTAGCGCCAACCGCGCGCGGAGGCACGTCCTGCGAACCATGCCGAACCCGGCTTCAGGCCGCGGGCCACCAAAGTCCGACCCGGAAGGTCACGGCAAGTGAGAGCGCCAGCGCCAGTGCCGCATAAGCGACGATGGCTGCTGCCCGCCCCAGCCATGGCAAGCCGCCGAAGGTCAGGCCGAAACGATCGCCGATCACCACGCCCAAAGCGAGAAAGAGGAACCACGGCGCAAACAGCAGCGCCGGCTCGCGGCGCAGGGCCATGATCACCGCGTCGTGGATCAAGCCGCTGACGACGAAGGTGGCGATGAGCGCCGTCCAGGCCGGCATCAAGCGGCGAAGCGGGGCGAAGACGTAGCGCGCCAGGGCATAGCCCCAGATCGGATTCCAGTGTCGCCAGAAGCCGCCAAACGAGCGCGCCCCGAAAGCCCGGCGCAGCATGTTGGCAAGCGAGCCCCGGCCTCCCATCGGGACGCCGTTTCGCCTTTTTACATAGCTGAACAAGGTCGCCCGCCGGCTCACCTGGCGGCGGCTAACATGCCTCCCCACCCTCGTCCAATCCCTCGCACCACGGCCCGGACATCCCGTCAGTCGTCTGTCGGGTCGCTCCACCGGGCTCTCCGCTGTTGCCTCGACTTTAGCCTGCCGGTCGCCTATTCGCGCGGCGACATTTCCGGACAAGGATGAGCGACAAGATGGTGAGCGGGAGCCAGACACTCGATCGGCTGCTTGTGCTGGAGATGGTGCGGGTAACGGAGGCGGCGGCCGTTGCCGCTTCGAAGCTCATCGGGCGCGGCGACGAGAAGGCCGCCGATCATGCCGCCGTCGAGGCGATGCGCGCGGCCCTGAACGAGCTTGAGATGGACGGCACCGTTGTCATTGGCGAGGGCGAGCGGGACGAAGCGCCGATGCTCTATATCGGCGAAAAGGTCGGCGCTGCGCAGGGGACGGGGCCGCGAATAGACATCGCGCTCGATCCTCTGGAGGGAACGACCATCACCGCCAAGGGCGCGCCGAACGCGCTCGCCGTGCTCGCCGTCGCGGAGCAAGGCAATCTGCTGAATGCGCCGGATGTCTATATGGACAAGCTCGCGGTCGGCCCGGGCTACCCCGAGGGCGTCATCGATCTCACCAGATCGCCGGCCGACAATATCCGCGCCATCGCCGCCGCAAAGGGCGTCCGGCCCGACGAAATTATTGCCTGCGTGCTCGATCGGCCACGTCACGCCGATCTGATTGCCGAGCTTCGGGGCCTTGGCTGCGGGATCAATCTGATCCCGGATGGCGACGTCGCCGGCGTGATCGCGGTCACCGATCCGGACACGACCGTCGACGTTTACATGGGCTCGGGCGGCGCCCCCGAGGGCGTGCTCGCGGCGGCCGCGCTGCGCTGCGTCGGCGGCCAGTTCCAGGGTCGGTTGCTGTTCCGCAACGACGATGAGCGGACTCGCGCCGCAAAATGGGGGGTGGAGGATCTCGACCGGATCTACAGCCTGAAGGATCTGGCCAAGGGCGACGTGATCTTTGCCGCCACCGGCGTCACCGACGGCTCGCTGCTGGAGGGGGTCAAGCGTCGCAAGGATATGGTCACCACCGAAAGCGTCGTCATGCGCGCCAGCACCGGCACCGTCCGCTGGGTCAAGGGTGAGCACCGGCGGGCCCCAGGCGAGCATTGAGCGCTTCGGCCGAATTCGCCTGCGGCGTTGCACGGTCGATCCTCGGCCAGCCCTGGCGCTGGCGGGGCGGTACCGGCGATCCTGACTTCGCTCCTGACGATCTGACCGATCGGCTGCTGCTCGCGCGCGGGGTCACGCGCGACGATCTGGAACGCCACCGGTCGCCAACCCTGCGCGGTTTCCTGCCGGATCCGTCGCTGTTCCGCGACATGGACGCCGCCGCCGACCGGCTGGCCGATGCGGTCGAGGCGGGTGAGCCGGTCACCATCTTCGGCGATTATGACGTGGACGGGGCCACCTCCGCGGCGCTTCTGATTCGGCTGCTAAGAGATCTCGGGCTCGATCCCCAGGCCTATATCCCGGACCGGCTGATGGAGGGCTATGGTCCGTCGGGCGAGGCGCTGGTGCGGATCGCCGAGGCCGGCGCCCGGCTGATCGTCACTGTCGATTGCGGCGCCCAGGCATTCGAGGCGCTGGACATGGCGAAGGCCGCCGGCGTCGAGGTGATCGTTGTCGATCATCACAAATGCGCTGCCCGGCTTCCCGACGCCTTCGCACTGGTCAATCCGAATAGGCTCGATGAGGCGGCTGAGGCCGCTGCGCACGGCAATCTCGCGGCCGTGGGCGTTGCCTTCCTCCTCGGCGTGGCGCTGCTGCGGACGCTCCGCGACCGCGGCTTCTTCTCCATCCGGGAGGAGCCGAAGCTGGTCGAGCTGCTGGATCTCGTCGCGCTCGGCACGGTCGCGGATGTCGCCCAGCTTCGCGGCCTCAATCGCGCTTTCGTGACCCAAGGCCTGAAGGTGATGGCGCAGCGCCGCAATATCGGCCTCGCCGCGCTCGCCGACGCCGCCCGCCTCGCCCGCGCACCGCAGAGTCGCGATCTGGGGTTCGCGCTTGGTCCCAGGATCAACGCCGGCGGCCGGGTCGGCAAATCGGATCTCGGCGTCCGCCTGCTGACCACCGGTGACGAAGGCGAAGCGGCCGCCATCGCGGCCGAGCTCGACCGGCTGAACGAGGAACGGCGGGCGATCGAGGCGGCGGTCTGCGAGGCGGCCGAGGCGCTGTCGGCCGGGCAGGACAATCGCGCCGTCGCAATCGTCGCGGCACCCGGCTGGCATCCCGGTGTGATCGGCATCGTGGCCGGACGCCTGAAGGAGCAGCTGCACCGGCCGGCGATCGTCGTCGCGCTGGGCGAGGACGGGCTCGGCAAAGGCTCCGGCCGCTCGATCTCCGGCGTCGATCTCGGCGCCGCGGTGCTGGCGGCGAAGGACAGCGGCCTGCTGATTGCCGGGGGCGGCCATCCGATGGCGGCCGGCCTCACCGTCGCAGCCGATCGGGTGGACGAACTGGCCGCGTTCCTCGACGCGCGGCTCGCCGCCGATGTCGCCCGCGCCCGCGACGACCGGGCGCTGCTGCTCGATGCGGTGATCGCCCCCGGCGGTGTCCAGCCCGCCTTGTGCGAGGCGCTCGACGGCGCCGGCCCTTATGGCGCCGGATGGCCCGGTCCGCATGTCGCCGCCGGCCCGGTTTCCATCGTCAAGGCCGATATCGTCGGCACGAACCATCTGCGGGTGATTGCGGCCGGAGCTGACGGCCGGCGCATCAAGGGCATTGCATTCAGGATGGCGGAATCGCCGCTCGGCCAGGCGCTGCTCGCCGCGCCGCCGCACCGCAAGCTGTGGTTGGCGGGGCAGGTCCGCCGCAATGAATATCAAGGCCATGTTTCGGCGGAGCTCCATCTCGAGGATGCCGCCTGGGCCGATGCTTGACCCTCAGGCGCCTCACCCGTAAGGCGCGGCCTCGCCTCGATGGCCCCTTCGTCTAGCGGTTAGGACGCGGCCCTTTCACGGCTGAAACACGGGTTCGATTCCCGTAGGGGTCACCACGGCGGCCGGCTCAATCGCCCTTGTAGAAATAGGGGACCAGGGTCGCCCACAGGAATGCGACGAGCGCTGCCAGCTCTTCGCCCGTGAAATGCGGGAGCGGCGAGATCGGTTCGCCGGTCGCGACGACCCAGAGCAGCAGCGAGATTACCGAGATCGCCACCGCCGCCCATTGCGCCCCCCGGCCCGCGGCGCTGGTCGCCCGGGCGCGCAGGACGATGGTGAGGAGCAAGGCGGCGCCGATCACCAGGCTCTCGCCGATCCACCGGTTCGGCGCATCCGGCGCCCCGACGAAAGGCTGCGCGGCGCCGATCAGCGCCAGCGATTCCCCGGGCAGCAGCTTGGCGATCCGGGCGCCCCAGCCGTCGGCTGCCGGTGGTGGGGGCGGAGGCGGCGGCGCGAGCGGGGTTCCCGGAATGGGCGGCGGCGTGGGGAAGCCGTTCGGCGACGCTCTGACCCGCAATGACATCCCGCCGCCCTCCTACTCCGGACTGGGAGGCAGGCTAGAATCCGGCCGCTCCGGAGCAACAGGAGACCGATCCGCTTAGGAGTCGCTTCCATCCAAATCGGATCGCCACCAGATCTCGACCGGGCCGGAGAGCTTTACCGTCACCGGGTAGCCCTGACGATCCACCGCCTTGCCGGCGGCGACACGGATCCAGCCTTCCGAGGCGCAATATTCCTCGACGTCCTGGCGCTCGCGCCCCTTGAAGCGGACGCCGACCCCGCGCTGCATGGATTCGAAATCGAAATGCGGGCTGGCCGGATTGTTGGACAGCCGGTCGGGCGGTGGCGCCTTGGCGTCGCTCACGATCCAGCCCTCCGGCTGGCGATCCAGGTGTCCACAAGTTCCTCGAGCACATCGAGCGGCACGTTGCCATTCTCCAGCACGACGGCGTGGAAATCGCGAATATCGAAACTGGACCCGAGCGCCGAGCGGGCCCGGTCGCGCAGCTCCAGGATCTTCAGCCGCCCGATCATGTAGCTGGTCGCCTGGCCCGGATTGTTGAAATAGCGCTCGACCTCCTTGGTCGCGTCGCGCAGCGACAACAGGCCGTTCTCCATGAAATATTGGATCGCCCGCTCGCGGCTCCAGCGATGGTGGTGGATGCCGGTATCGACAACCAGCCGGATCGCCCGCCAGAGCTGGGTCGAGAGCATCCCGAACTCGCTCATCGGCTCGCGGTAGAAGCCCATCTCCTGGCCCAGTCCCTCGGCATAAAGGCCCCAGCCTTCGCTATAGGCGCTGTTGCCGCCGAAGCGTCGGAAGCGCGGCACATCCGGTAATTCCTGCGCCAGCGCGCTCTGGAAATGGTGGCCCGGCGCGCCTTCATGATAGGCGATCGCCTCGACTTGCGGGCGGAGCACCTGGTTCATGTCGGCCAGATTGACGTAGAAGATGCCGGGGCGCGAGCCATCCGGCGACGGCCGGTTATAGAAGGCGACGGCGGCTGTCTCCTGGCGGAACGGCTCGACCGCGCGGACATCCAGAGGCGCCCGCGGCAGCCGGCGAAACCAGCGCGGCGCCGCCGCCATCACCTGCGCGATATAGCGGCGGGCGTCTGCAAGATACTGTTCCCGACCCTCGGACGTATTCGGATATTTGAACTGCTGCCCGGCGTTGATGTGGGCGAAGAACTGGGTGAGCGTACCGTTGAACCCGACCTGCTGGCGGATGCGCTGCATCTCGCCATGAATGCGGCGGACCTGCTCCAGCCCCAGGTTATGGATCTGTTCGGCGGACAGGTCGGTGGTCGTAGACTGCCGCAGGCGCTGGGCATAATAAGCGGCGCCGTCCGGCAGGCTCCACGCTCCTTCATTGCCGCGCGCCCGGGGCTCGATCTCCGCCAGCGTCGCCAGCATCGTCTCATAGCCGCGTCGGAAAGGCCCGGTCAGCGCCTCGCGCGCGGCGGCGATCAGCCGGTCTTTCTCCGCCTGCGAAACCTGCAGCCGGTTCACCTTGGCCGTGAAATCGGCGAACAGCGCCCCCGGCTGGCCCTCGGAGAAGGGTGCGCCGGCCAGCACCCGCTGCGCGTCTTCGCGCACCGGCGCGAAGTTGAAGGCGGCCGGAATGATCCCGAGACTCGCCTGGTGCCGGATATTGGCGCTGATCTCCCGCATCACGCGCTCAACGTCGCGCAGCCGGGCGACATAGGCCTCCGCGTCGGCGACGCTTTCAACCCGGTGATTGTTGATCATGAAGACGGGTATCGTTCCCATCGGGCTGCCATTGTTGGTCGCCGGAAATTGATGCCAGCGCCAGCGCCATGCGGTGCGGGCATCCTCGACATCTTCCTGGAACAGCCGGAATGAAAGGCGGCCCGCGGCGGTCAGCCGATCAGGCTGGAACTGCCGGCGCATCTCCGCAAGCTGCCGCTCGCGCAGCTGCAGCACCCGTTCCCGGCCCGCATCCGTGAAGTCGTTGAGGCGGTCATAGGACTGGCGCGATCCGAGCTGGGTCAGGAATTGCGGGTTGGTCGCCAAAACCGCGTCGAAGGCGGCATCGAGGAAGGCATTGAGCCGCCGCGTCTCTGCCTCCGCCGGACTGGCGGGCTGGCTGGCCGCCGGCGGCGCCGACTGCTGGGCGGCGACGGTGCCGGCGGTGGCAAGAAGAATGGCGACAAGCGGGAGGCGGAGGTTCACGAGCAATTCCCTGTTCTTATGAGCCCGCCCGCTCCTTAACGCCTGACCCGCGATCGTCCAACGTTCTGCTCGCTTCCCAGCATGGGTCCCAGCTTGGTTCCGGGCCAAAGCGGGCGACCAGGAAATCGACCAGAGCCCGTACCCGGGCGGTGGTGGCACGGCCTGGCGGCATCACGGCGTGGAGCGCGGCTTCCTCAAGCGGCTGATCGCGCAGCACGGCTTCGACGCTTCCGTCGGCGAGGCCCGGCGAGGCGATGAAGGTCGGAAGAAAGGCGATGCCGAGCCCGGCCTTGGCTGCAGCAAGCAACATCTCGCCATTGTTGCTGCGCAGCACCGGCGTCATCCGGGCAAGCCCTCTCGGACCGGCACCGCTTCGCACGTTCGAATAGATGAGCGCATCATGCCCGGCGAGATCGGCCGGCGCCGCCGGCCGGCCGCGCCGGTCGAGATAAGCGGGGCTGGCGACAGCGACCGCGCGCACCGGTGCGATCCGCCGCGCGATCAACGAGGAATCGGCGAGGTTGCCGATCCGCACGGCGAGGTCATAGCCGCCGCCGGCGAGGTCCACGGTGCGGTCCTCCAGTTCGACATCGAGCTCGACTTTCGGATGCGCCGCGGCGAACTCAGCCAGCGCGGGGGCGAGATAGGCGGTGCCGAAAGTCAGCGGCGCGGTCATCCGGATCGGTCCCGCAATCTTCGTCACCGCCGCCGCCACCACCTCTTCCGCCGCTTCCAGTTCGACGAGGATATTGGCGGCGCGGGCATAATAAGCCTGGCCGATGTCGGTCGGCTGGGCGCCGCGCGCCGTGCGGGTCAGCAGCCGCGCGCCCAGTTGCTCCTCCAGCCGCGCCACCCGGCGCGACAATACGGGCTTCGACAATCCCATCCGCTCGGCGGCGCGCGCGAAGGAACCGGTTTCGGCCACCCGCACGAAGGTGAGGACATCGACGAGATCGGTCGGCGAGCGTTCCATATTTCGCAACTCTATGATGCGTCTGTCTGGCCTTCTGACAACGCAGATAAGCCCCTAGCTCTGGCGATGCAATCCATCCCGAGGGGAACGAACATGAACATCCTGATCGTCAGCAGCAGCGCCAATGGCGACGCCTCCGTGTCCAATCGCTTGGTCGCGCGCTTCCTCGAACGCGCCGGCCCATACGCCCATGTCGTCCGTCGCGACGTCGGCGCCAGCCCGCTGCCGCACCTCACCGCGGATACGGTCGCCGCGATCAAGGGTAAGCCGCTAACCCCGGCGGAACGGGAAGCGCGGGCCCTGTCCGATACGCTGATCGCCGAGATGGAGGCCGCCGATCTGATCGTGATCGCCTCGCCGATGTACAATTTCGGGATGAGCTCGACGCTGAAGGCCTGGTTCGATCATGTGCTGCGTGCTGGCGTCACCTTCCGCTACACCGAAAGCGGCCCGGAGGGCCTGATGGGCGACAAGAAGGTAGTGGTGATCGAAAGCCGCGCCGGCGCTTATGGCGCGGACGGCACCCCGCATCTGGACGGGCAGGAACCGCATATCCGCATCCTGCTCGGCTTCATGGGGATCACCGATGTGACTTATATCAGGGCAGAGAAACTGGCCTTCGGGCCGGAAGCGGCGCAGGCGTCGATCGACGCCGCGGCGCGCGAGTTGAACGAGATCGCCGCGGCGGCGCTGCCGCTGGCGGCATAGGGAGAGACGACATGATCGACGTTCGCACATTTTCCTCGCTCGGCCATGCCGATCATGGCTGGCTGAACGCGCGGCACCATTTCTCCTTCGCCGATTACCACGATCCCGCCCGCATGGGCTGGGGCGCGATCCGGGTGTGGAATGACGACGAGATCGCGGCGAAAAGCGGCTTCCCGCCGCATCCGCACCGCGACATGGAGATCGTCACCTATGTCCGCTCCGGTGCGATCACCCATCAGGATTCGATGGGCAACAAGGGCCGGACCGCGGCGGGCGACGTGCAGGTGATGAGCGCCGGCACCGGCGTCCAGCATGCCGAATATAATCTGGAGGACGAGCAGACGACCCTGTTCCAGATCTGGGTCCTGACGGACAAGCCTGGCGCGCCGCCAAGCTGGGGCGCGATGAAGTTCCCGAAGGACGAGCGCTCCGGGCGCTTCGTGACCCTCGCCAGCGGCTATAAAGAGGATATCGACGCCCTCAAGATCAATTCCGCGGCCCGGGTCCTCGGGGCGACCCTGAAGACCGGCGAAACGGCGGCGTTGACCCTTGATCCGGCGCGCCACGCCTATCTGGTGGCGGTCGATGGAGCGATCGACGTCAATGGCGTCCGCGCCGAACCGCGTGACGGGATCGCGGTCACCGGCGAGGAACGGCTGGCCATCCGTGCGGTGGAGGATACCGAGATCGTGCTGGTCGACGCCCGCTAGTCGTCAACCTGCTCTTCGCGCAGCACCCGCTTCGGATCGTCGCGATCGACGTAGACGGTGCGGGTGGTGCGGCTGCCGGAGCGACGAAAGAGCGGGATCAGGCCAAGCAGGCCGAGCAGGCCGAGCAGGCCCCAGGGGAAGCCGCGCTGCTGCCTCACCTGCGACAGATCGTTGGCAAACGGATCGACCGGATCGGCGAAGCCGTTCGGATAAGCGGCGTCCGGATTGATCGTCACCGGCTCCGGCGGCGGTGCCGGGGTCGGCGGCGGTGCGGTGGCGGTGTTTTCGGCCGGCGTCGGTGTTGGCTCGGGCGCCGGCGTCACCGGCCCCGGCGGCAACGGCGTCGTCCCGGTCGGGGGCAGCGGCGGCGGAGTGCTGGTCGAAGGCGGAGGCCTCGTCGGCGGCGGCAACGGCGCCGGCGCGGCTGCATTCTGCGCGACCGCCGGTATCGCCAGCAACGCCGACAGGATCAACGCGATTCGAGAAAGCAGCGACATCATTCGTTCCATTCCCATAACAATCAACAACTTATCGTTACGCCGGGGCGTTCCGTCGCCGGCCATTTCCGCCCGTCGCCGCCGCACACCATCCCGCCGCAGCGCGGCTCGCGCGCGTCCGCAAAGCCGCGCAGGTATGCCGTACTAGAGTGGGGTTCAGCTTTCCATGGCGATGTACGTGTACAGCACGACCGGCGAGCCGGTCGGCTATGTTTTCGAGACCAATATCTACGACCTGGATGGTACGCCGCTTGGAAGGATCGTCGGCGCCCGCGTGCATCATTTCGACGGCGCCTATGTCGGCGAATGGTATAAGGACATGGTGGTGAAGCGGCCGCAGGCCCGGCCGCGGCTCATCCCGCCCGTCGCCGCCCCGCCGCGCCGCCCGCCGGCCGAGATTTCCTACCGGCTCCGGGCGGTGGTCGATTACGGCTATCAGGACGTGTTCCCGCAGTTGCGCGACGGCGCCCGCGACGCCTTCCTGCACCAGGCGGCCGAATAGAGTCCTCAAACTGTCATCTTCCGGCGCGAGGCGGTAGCACGAGCGTCATGGAGCTGATCTGCTACACCTACCCCGGCTGGGCCCCGCGCATCCGGCCGGCCTCGCCGAAACGCGAGTGGATGGAGGGAACGCCGGAGCGGTTCGCCTATCGCTGCCTGCCGCTCGCGATCGCCAATGCCCATGGCTGGGAAATATTGAGCCCCTGCGGCTTCGAGGCGCGCTGGAAGGGTGGCCAAAACCCCGATGCGGTGGAGATCAGGCTCGATGCCGGCGCCGATCCGGCGCATCGTCCTTTCTCACTCTTCGGCCAGGGCACGATCACCTTCCATGTCGAGGGCGTGTTCCGGACGCCGGAGGGCTGGAATTTGATGGTCGGCGGCCCGCCGAACGGCGCCAAGGACGGGATCGCGCCGCTGGGCGGGATCATCGAGACCGACTGGTCGCCTTATACATTCACCATGAACTGGCGGTTCACCCGGCCAAACCATTGGGTGAGGTTCGAGGAGAACGAGCCGATCTGCTTTTTCTTCCCGGTCCAGCGCGGCGTGCTGGAAATGATCGAGCCGCGGATCGCCCCGATGGGCGAGGAGCCGGGTCTTACCGAGGCGTTCGAGGCCTGGAGCCAATCGCGCGACGCCTTCCAGAAATGGGTCGAGGAGACGAAACCGAGCGCCCCGGCCGACAAATGGCAGAAGCTCTATTATCGCGGTGTCCGCCCGGACGGCGAACCCGGCCCGGACGACCATGATTCCAAGCTGCGCCTGCCGCATTTCATGCAGGCTGACGGGACGCGGATGGCTCCACCCGAGCCGAAGCCGCCCTGTCCCGCCAAGGCATCGACGCCGGCCCGCGCCAGCGACGAGGCGCTCTCGATCGCGCTCAGCCGGATCGGCTTCAACCCGTCCAAGAAATAAGGGTCAGCCCACGGCCTCCCGGCAACGAGCGGTGATGGTGGTCTCCTCGATCCCGTCATCGAAGCGGACGACAAGGTCGGAACCGTTGTCATGCACCGCCATGATCGCCGCTTCATACCATTGACCATTGCCGGACCAGACCGCCTCGATCCGGCTGCCTACGGCCCAGTCATAGGGTTTGGCGCCCTCGGCCGGGACGGTCTCGCGATCCCCATCGTCATAGGCGATCGTCACCGCCCCGTCGGGTCCGACATGCTGGACGACGCCGGGGAAATAGAAAGCACCACCGCGATAACGGCCGAGGACCCAGTCGCCGGGTTTGAGATCGCTCATGCCTGTCGTCCCCCTGGCGCTTTCTACCAGCTTTCGATCAAAGCGCCACAATGTGACGGTGATGCCAGGCGAAGATCGCCGCCGCGCCGCGGTGCGGACGCCAGGCTTCCGCCATTTCGCGTACCATCCTCTCGCTCGGATGTTCGTCCATGCCGAGAATGCGGCCGATTTCCTGCCGCACCGCAAGATCGCCCGCCGGCCAGACATCCCCGCGCCCCTCGGCGAACAGCAGATAGACCTCGGCGCTCCAGCGGCCGATACCCTTGACCCGCACCATCGCCTCGATCGCTTCCTCGTCATCGTCCGGGAGGTTGGCGAAATCGAGCCGGCCCGACAGCACCTCCTCGGCCAGGCTCTTCACATAGGCGACTTTCTGCCCCGAAAGGCCGGCGGCGCGCAGGTCCGTGTCACTGGTCGCCGCCACCCTAGCCGGATCGCCGACGCCGCCGGTCGCCGCCTCGACCCGCGCGAGAATCGCCGCCGCCGCCTTGGTGCTGACCTGCTGGCCGACGATCGCACGCAGCATGGTTTCGTAGCCGGGCTCTCGGATGCGCGGCTCCGGATCGCCGATCCGCGCCCGCGCTGCGGCGAAGGCCGGTTCGATTGCGCAGAGGGCGTCCAGCGACGCCTTCAACCGCTCGGCCGTCAGTCCCACGCTTGCCGCCTCCGCCTTGATCTTGGGCCGAGCGCCTAGCATAGGCCCGCGCAAGCTCCTCCATTTTCTTGCGATCAAAGGCTCCCGATGCCCAAACTCACCATCGTCACCCGCGACGGCGCCGAACGAACCGTCGAAGCGCGGGTCGGCTGGAGCGTGATGGAAAATATCCGCGACAACGGCATCGACGAGGTGCTGGCATTGTGCGGCGGCTGCTGTTCGTGCGCCACCTGCCACGTCCATGTGGACGAGGCGTGGCGCGACCAGGTCGGCCCGCCCCAGGCCGACGAGGAAGATCTGCTCGATACCTCCGATCACAAGAATGAGGCGAGCCGGCTTTCGTGCCAGATCCTGTTCACGCCGGAACTGGACGGCCTCAGGGTCGCGGTCGCGCCAGAAGACTAGGGGGCGGCCATCCGCGCCGCATAAAGAGCGATTGCGGCGGCGTTCGAGACGTTGAGGCTTTCGATCCGCTCGCCGATCGGCAGCCGGGCGAGCGCATCGCAATGGGCGCCGACATTGTGCCGCATGCCTTCTCCCTCGGCGCCGAGCACGAGCGCGACCCGCGCCGGTCCAAGCGCCTCGGCCAGGTCCGTTTCCGCCTCCCCGGCCAGCCCGATGCGCCAGAAGCCGGCGGCGGCGATATCGTCCAGCGCCCGGGCGAGGTTCACGACGCGCACCCACGGCACCGTCTCCAGCGCCCCGCTGGCCGATTTGGCCAGCGCTCCCGATTCGCCCGGCGCATGGCGATCCTGGGTCACGATGCCCAGTGCATCGAAGGCGGCGGCCGAGCGCAGGATCGCGCCGACATTGTGCGGATCCGTCACCTGATCCAGCAGCAACAGGGGCCGTCCGTCCGCCGCCGCATCGAGGAGATCGGCGAGCAGGATGTCCTCCAGCCGCTCGACCTCTGCGACGATGCCCTGGTGCGGCGCCTCGCGCGGCACCAGCCGGCCGAGATCGGCGACGTCGGCGAACGTGACCGGAATGTCGCGGCCAATGTCGAACTCCGACGCCGCCTCGCGGGTCGCCCAGATGCGGACGATCACACGCTCCGGATTGGCCAGCGCCGCCGCCACCGCATGCTTGCCCCAGAAACGGGGCCGATTCTCGGGCTTGCTCTGCTGGCGCGCCTTGCGTCTCATTGCCCCGCCTTGGCCCGCCGCCGCGTTGACAGGCAAGCCCCCTTTCGCCATTGCACCGCGCTTCCCGAACGGGACGCATGGCCGGACAGGTGGCCGAGTGGTTAAAGGCAGCAGACTGTAAATCTGCCGGGGTTGCCCCTACGCTGGTTCGAATCCAGCCCTGTCCACCAT
>JBFWUJ010000061.1:0-2499 GCA_050247295.1 Sphingomonas sp.
CGGATGGCGTGAAAAGACAGCGCTTTCACGGGCGGGTCGAGGGCCGGCGGGCGCGGTGCGCGCATCCGGGCTGCGCCGAGCCGGGCGAGTTTCGCGCACCCGGCGGCGAGCGCGCCACGTTCGACGGCCCCGGCGACTGGCGCTGGCTCTGCCTCGACCATGTCCGGGCGTTCAACACCGGCTACAATTGGTTCGACGGCATGACGGCGGACGAGATCAGCGCCGCCCAGCATCCCTATGGCGGCTGGGAGCGGGAGACGCGCGCCTTTGCCTCGGCGGGGGCGGACCGGCCGCCGCGCTGGACCGATTTCACCGATCCGCTGGACGCGATCGGGGCCCGTTTCCGGGCCCGCATGCCGGTGGAGCGCAAGGACGGGCGGCCGCTGAGCGACGCCGACCGCAAGCACCTCGCCGCCCTGCAGCTCGATATCGACGTCGATCGCCGGGCCTTGCGGATGCGCTACACGCAGCTGCTCCGCCGCTATCATCCCGACCATAATGGCGGCGACCGGGGACACGAGAAAGCGTTGCGGGCGGTGATCGAGGCTTATACGGCGCTCAAGAGCCGTCCGGCCTTCGCCTGAGACCGTAATAAGAGACTTTGAGATGGCAGATCTATCGAACGTGAACCCCGACAGCCGCGCCGCGACGGCGATGGATGCGCCGGACCAGATGAGAAAAGTCCGCGAGCTGTTCGGCATCGACAGCGACATGGAGGTGCCGGCGTTCAGCGAGGCGGACGAGCGGGTGCCCGATCTGGATCCCGCTTACGTCTTCGATCCGGACACGACGCTGGCGATCTGCGCCGGCTTCGCCAAGAACCGGCGGACGATGGTGCAGGGCTATCACGGCACCGGCAAATCGACCCATATCGAGCAGGTCGCGGCGCGGCTGAACTGGCCGATGATCCGGATCAACCTCGACGCCCATATCAGCCGCATCGACCTGATCGGCCGCGACGCGATCGTGCTGAAGGACGGCCAGCAGGTGACGGAATTCCGCGAAGGGCTGCTGCCCTGGGCGCTGCAGACGCCGACCGCTTTGGTGTTCGACGAATATGACGCCGGCCGGCCGGACGTGATGTTCGTCATCCAGCGGGTGCTGGAGACCGAGGGCAAGCTGACCCTGCTGGACCAGAACCGGGTGATCCGCCCGCACGCCTATTTCCGCCTGTTCGCGACCACCAACACCGTCGGCCTGGGTGACACGACGGGGCTCTATCACGGCACCCAGCAGATCAATCAGGGGCAGATGGATCGGTGGAACATCGTCGTGACGCTCAATTACCTGCCGGCGGAGACGGAGGCGCGGATCGTCCTCGCCAAGTCCGGCGAATATGACCATGAGGGCGGCCGGCAGGAGGTCGAGCGGATGATCAAGGTCGCCGACCTCACCCGCCAGGGCTTCATCAACGGCGATATCTCGACCGTGATGAGCCCGCGCACCGTGATCAGCTGGGCCCAGAACGCGCTGATCTTCGGTGATATCGGCTTCGCCTTCCGCCTCAGCTTCCTCAACAAATGCGACGAGGCGGAGCGGGCGACGGTCGCCGAATATTATCAGCGCGTGTTCGGCAAGGACCTGCCCGAAAGCGTGGTCGGCAGGGCCGGCTAAGGCCCGCATGGCCGAGGACAATCCGCTCGAAGCCTTTCGCCAGGCGCTGGCCGGCGCGACGCGGGCGCTGGCCAGGGAAGCCGAAATCGAGCTGTCGCTGACCAGCGATGCGCCGTCGGCGTCCGGCAGGAGCGTCAAGGCGCCGATGCCGGGGCGGACGCTGAATGCCCGCGATGTCGCCGAGGCGCGCGGTTTCGCGGATGCGGCGGCGTTGCGGCTTCGTCATCACGATGCGGCCCTCCATGCCCGCCGCGCCCCGGCCGACGAGGTGGCGCGATCGGTGTTCGACGCGGCCGAACAGGCCCGCTGCGAGGCGCTCGGCGCGCGGGCGCTAGAGGGCGTCAGGGGCAATCTGGCGCGGCTGGCGGAATTTCGGCTGCGCACCGATCCGCTGGTCCGGGCGCGCAGCCGCGAGGAGGTGCCGCTGGCCTCGGCGATCGGCCTGATCGCGCGCCAGCGACTGACCGGCGAGGCGCCGCCGGAGGAGGCGCGGGCCGGGCTCGACATGGTCGCCGACTGGATCGAGGAGAAAGCAGGCGCCGATCTCGACGGCCTCGGCCTCGCGCTGGACGACCAGGCCGCCTACGCGACACTGGTCGGCAAGCTGCTGCGCGACCTCGAACTGGTCGAGGGCGATCCCGAAGCGCCGATGGAGCCGGAAACCGGCGAGGAGGAGGACGGCGACGACGCCAATCAGGGCGGCGACGACGAGGACGAGGCGTCCGAGGACGATCATGGCCGCGGCGAGGCCGAGATTCGCGGCGAAAGCGAAGAAGGCGAGGGCGAACAGGATGGCGATTGGGAGCAGGAAGAGCCTTCCGAACCGGCCGAGGGCGCCGAAGCGGAGGGCGAGGGGGTCATGCCGACCCGCCCGAACCGGCCGCT
>JBFWUJ010000061.1:2599-12762 GCA_050247295.1 Sphingomonas sp.
TGGGCGCATGAGCGGCTGATCGCCCGGGTCGAGGAGCGCAAGATCCTGATGGTGATTTCGGACGGTGCGCCGGTCGACGATTCGACCCTGTCGGTGAACTCCGGCACCTATCTGGAAAAGCATCTCAGGCAGGTGATCGGATGGATCGAGACGCGCTCGCCGGTCGAGCTGGTCGCGATCGGCATCGGCCATGACGTCACCCGCTATTACGAGCGGGCGGTGACGATCATGGACGCCGAGCAATTGGGCGGCACGATGATCGAACAGCTCGCCGGGCTGTTCGACCGCGCCTGAACGTGACGAGGCCGGCCGTCCCTGCGGACGACCGGCCCCGTTCCCTCGTTACGCGACAGGAGGGAAATCGGTGTGCCAAGCCTTAGCGGCGGCACTGATCGCGATCGATCGCCCGGCCGGCGAGAGCGCCGGCACCGGCGCCGATGATCGTGCCCACGGCGCGGTCGCGGCCGCCGTCGATCGCCCGGCCGAGCAGACCGCCGGCGATGGCGCCGAGGATCGTCCCGGTGGTGCCGCTGCAACGCTGGCCATAATGGTTGCCGTAGCGGCGGTCGTAGCGATTGTAGCGATCGTTGCGGGCATAATGGCGACGGTCGTAACGGTCGCGCTGGCCGCGATAGGATTGCTGATAGGCATAGCCGTCATAGCGGCCGTAACGGCTCTGGGCCTCGGCAGCCGCCGGCATGGCGGTCATCGCGGTGCCGGCAACGGCGGCGGAAAGAATGATCTTGCTGAACATGGTACGCATCTCCTCTTGTCCTGCGGGCCGGCATCCGGAGACACACAACCCCTTCGACATGCACATCTTTTCGCACATGGCGCTTGATCGGGCGCTGAACATGTCCGACAGCTATTGTTCATGAAAACCAGCGGTTTCCTGAACAAACGGTCAGCTTCGGTGGTGCTGGCGCTGGCTGCATTCTGGCTGCTGGCGACGCCAATCCGGCCCGGCGCTCCGCAAGCGCCGAATCCACCTGGCCCGATCATCGTGCCGCTTCGCGCCGAATCGGTACCGCTCAGCCTCGAGCAGCCCGGTCTCAGCCGGACAGGGGCGCTGGACTATCTCGGCGGCTGGGTGCTGGAGGCCGACAGCGATCGCTTCGGCGGCATTTCGGCGCTGCATGTCGACGGTGACCTGGCGACCGCGATCAGCGACACCGGCGAGCTGATCCGCTTCGCCGTGCCCGGCTCGCCGCGATTCGGCGCCGTCCGGATCGCCCGGCTGGCCGCCGGACCGACGCCGGTGCGGCGCAAGGCGGACCGGGATGCCGAAGCGATGCTGGTCGCCGGCGACGATGTCTGGGTGGTGTGGGAGAATCGGCGCGAGGTGTGGCGCTACGGCCGCGACTGGCGCGCCCGCGCCGCCGCCCGGCCGGCGGCGATGCGGCGCTTCGGGCGCCATGCCGGGGCGGAGGCGATCGCCCGCCTCCCCGGCGGCCGATTCCTGATCCTGTCGGAAACCGCGACCGGCAGCCCGGGCCTCTATCGCGCGCTGCTGTTCGGCGGCGATCCGGCGCAGCCGGGGACGGCCACGATGCCATTGCTGTACCGGCCGCCGGCCGGGTTTCGCGCCACCGACGCGGCTTCATTGCCGGATGGCCGGCTGCTGGTGCTGAACCGGCGGGCGGAGATTTGGGAAGGGATCGGCGCGGCGCTGACCGTCGTCGATCCGGCGACGATCCGGCCCGGCGCGACGATCGAGGGGCGGGAGATCGCGCGGCTGCAATGGCCGCTCACGGTCGACAATATGGAGGCGCTGGCGGTCACCAGGGAAGCCGGCCGCACGATCCTGTGGATCGCATCGGACGACAATTTCACCCCGATCCAGCGGACCTTGCTGCTGCGATTCGCGCTGCGGCCCTAGGCCGCGGCGGCGGCCTCGCTCTGCTTTTTGGCGATCTCGCGCTTGAGGCGGCGGGCCTTGAGACTGAGCTTCTCGTCGCCGGTCTTGGCGAGCCAATTGTCGAGGCCGCCGACATGCTCGACCGACCGCAGGCCGTTCATCGAGACGCGCAGCTTCACCTGGCGGCCGAGCGTATCGGAAATCAGGGTCACATTCTGCAGGTTCGGCAGAAACGTGCGCTTGGTCTTGTTGTTGGCGTGGGAAACATTGTGGCCCACCTGACGGCCCTTGCCGGTCAGCTCGCAAATGCGCGACATCTCAAATCTCTTTCTGGGTTCTGGGGAACGCAGGGGCTCCCCGAAAGCGCGCCCGGATAGAGAGCGCGCCGAGATTCGTCAACCGGGGCGTGCGCCCCGGAGCGTTCGTTGCGGGCGGGCAACCAATTGACGCGGTCATCGTTGGTCCGCAAAACGTCAACATCCGAAAAGAGGTCCGCCATGGTCCGCACCTTCCTGCTCTTCATCGCGCTGCTGATCGTGGTCGGCATCGCCCTCGTCTATACCGGCTGGATCACGCCGAACCGCAACAGCGACGGCAGCGTCACCGTAGAGACCAAGGACGTCTCGGTCGGCACCACCACCCGCAACGTGCAGGTGCCGGTGGTGAAGATGGAGACCCGGCAGGTCGAGGTGCCCAGCGTCGGGGTCGAAAACAGCCAGGCCAACGCGCAATAAGCAGCTTTCCGCTCCCCGCGCCGATGCGCCGCGCCCTCGACGAAGCGGCGGCGGCGACCGCCGCCGGCGAGGTGCCGGTCGGCGCTGTCGTGGCGCGCGGCGACGCGGTGATCGCGGTCGGCCGCAACCGGATGCGGGCCGATGCCGATCCGACCGCCCATGCCGAAATCGTCGCCCTGCGCGCCGCCGCGGCGGCGCTCGGCAGCGAGCGGCTTGACGATTGCGACCTGTGGGTGACGCTCGAGCCCTGCGCGATGTGCGCCGGGGCGATGGCGCTGGCGCGGGTGCGGCGGCTCTATTTCGCGGCCCCCGATTCGAAGGGCGGCGCGGTCGTGAACGGACCGCGATTGTTCGGCCAGCCGACCTGTCACCATGCGCCGGACGTCTATGGCGGGATCGGCGAGGACGAGGCGGCGGCGCTGCTGCGTGAATTCTTCCGCGCCAGGCGTTGAACGGGCGCCGCAAGGAAATCATTGTCGATCCCGAATGGATGCCGCTAGAGCGAAAATCGCGAAATGCCTCCCGTCCCTCCCCTAGAACCCTTTCCCTGGCTCGATGTCGTCATCATCCTCGCTCTCGTGGGGCTGAACGGCGTGTTCGCGATGTCGGAGCTGGCGATCGTCTCGTCGCGCCGGGCGCGGCTGCGGGCGATGGCGAAAAACGGCGCCATCGGCCCCCGCACCGCGCTTGCTTTGGCCGCCGACCCAGGCCGTTTCCTGTCGACGGTGCAGATCGGCATCACCCTGATCGGGATCATCGCCGGCGCTTATTCCGGCGCCAGCCTTGGAGGGCCGACCGGCGACCGGCTGGCGCTGTTGGGAATCGAGACGGAAACAGCCCGCTCGATCGGCTTTGCGACCGTCATCATCCTGACGACCTACGCATCGCTGGTGATCGGCGAGCTGGTGCCGAAGCAGTTCGCCTTGCGCTCCCCGGAGGCGATCGCCGTGACTGTCGCGCTGCCGATGCTGTGGCTGTCGCGGGCGACGGCGCCGCTCGGCTGGCTGCTCGACAAGACCAGCGGTCTCGTCTTCCTGCTGCTCCGGCTCAACCGCAGTTCGGACGATCAGGTGACGGCCGAGGATCTGCATCTGGTCGTCGCCGAAGCGGCGACCGCCGGGGTGCTGGAGGAAAGCGAGCGGGCACTGATCTCCTCGGTCGTCCGGCTCGCCGACCGGCCGATACGCGAAGTCATGACGCCGCGCACCGAAGTTGCCTGGATCGACGCCGATGCCGACGTCGCAACCCTTCGCCAGAAGCTGCGCGATGCACCGCACAACCGGATTCCGGTCGCCGAGGGATCGGTCGACAGGCTGGTCGGCGTCGTCCAGGCGCGCGACATCGTCGCCTGCCTGCTGCGCGGCGAGGACATTTCGCTGCGCGCCCTGATGCGGCCGGCCCCGGTGGTGCCCGATCAGCTGGACGCCATGGACGTGATGACGGTGCTGCGCGACAGCGACGTGCCGATGGCATTCGTGCACGATGAATATGGCCATTTCGAAGGGCTGGTGACGCCGGGCAACCTGCTCACCGCGATCGCCGGCAAGTTCCTGTCGTCGGCCGATCATGACACCGATCCGCCGCTCGTGGAGCGCGACGACGGCAGCTGGTGGGTGTCCGGATCGGTCTCGGCCGACGCGCTGTCCGAGCAGCTCGGCGTCAACCTGCCGGACGACCGCGATTATGCGACCGCCGCCGGCTTCGCCCTTTCCGTGCTCCGGCACCTCCCCGAGGTCGGCGAGAAATTCACCTTCGCCGGCTGGCGATTCGAGATCGTCGATATGGACGGACGCAAGATCGACAAGCTGCTCGCGTCCGAAATCCACCGCGCCCGGCGGGTGATCTAGCCCGTCTCGCTGCCCAGCTTGCCGAACCTGTCCTCGAAGCTCTCGATATCGCCCCGGGCCAGATAATCGGCCTGCTCGGCGATCCGGTCGCGGGCCAGCCGGCCGCGAAACGGACCCATCCGCTCATCCAGATGGGCAAGCTCGGTCTCGTTCATTCCTGCCAGCTGGGCGTAGCGGGTGACGCCGAGTTCGTTGAGGCGGGCGGCGAGCTTCGGACCGACACCCTTCAGCAGCACCAGATCGTCGGCAGGCCCCGACGCGCCGCCGCCGAGCTGGCGATGGGCATCGACGCCCAGCACCTCGCCCGCGACATCGGTCGCCGCGGCGGCGACTTCGTCGGTGACGCCATTGCCCTCCGGCCCGTCTTGCGCCTTGCGCATATAGGGGCGGTCGTGGCTGGCGACATAGGGCTCGGCCGGCTTGCGCTCGACCGGCGTCGGCGTGCGCCGCATCACCAGGAACGCGACGATGAGGACCGCCAGCACGGCGACGACGATCAGGATGGTGGTGGTGTCGAAGGTCATGGGTGCGGCTTCATTTCCAGGGCTTGAGTCAGGAGCGGCGGCGGAACGTCCACCAGCCGGTGGCGAGGCCGATCACCAGCGCGACCAGCAATATCGGCAAATTATAGAGCGCCAGCGCGGTCATCAAAGATAACCCTCCCGCTTGCGCCGGCCGAAGAACAGCCGGCCGAAACCGAGTCCGATCAGGAAGGCGACGGCGACAAGAGCCAGCGTCTCGACCAGCATCGGCAAGCCGCCGGGGCTGCCATCCTCGTCGGTCCAGCGCACCTCGGACACCCCCGGCACGGCGGCGATTCGCTGGTTGAGCCCGGGAAGGTCGCCCTGGCCGGCGCGCTGGAAATCATTGGCCGGGCCGGAGAGCCAGGCGGTGCGGGTCAGCGGATCGCGGGGAAAGCTTGCGGTGACGCCGTTGAGTTCGGCGGCACTGATCACCGCCTCCGATCCGGCCTGCAGCTGGTCAAGGAATGCGTCGCCGCGGCCGAGCGGGCCGTGCGCGATCCAGCCGGCCAGCAACGCCGCGGCGAAACCGATCAGCAATTTGCTCCAGTTCGGCATCGCCCCTCTCTACGCCGATGCGCAGCCGGCGTCAGCCCTCACGGGCGATTTCTCGCCAGCCGATGTCGCGGCGGCAAAAGCCGGTCGGGAAGTCGATCGCATCGACCGCGGCATAAGCGGCATCGCGCGCCGCACGAACCGTTTCGCCCGTTGCGGTCACGTTCAGCACCCGTCCCCCGCCGGCGACCAGCGCGCCATCCTTGCGCGCGGTGCCGGCATGGAAGACCTTGGCGCCGCCGGTCTCGGCTTCGGCAATGCCGCCGATCTCACCACCCCGGGCCGGCGTGCCGGGATAGCCGTCCGCCGCCATCACCACGGTCAGCGCGACCTCGTTCGAAAATGCGGGCCTTTCGTTTAGCTCGTGCAGCCGGCGCTGCGCGGTGCGCAGCATCAGCGAGGCGAGATCGTCGCATAGGCGCATCATCAGCACCTGGCATTCGGGATCGCCGAAGCGGCAATTATATTCGATCAGCTTGGGCCCCTCGGCGTTCAGCATCAGGCCCGCATAAAGGATGCCGACATAGGGCGTGCCCGCCGCCGCCATCGCGCGAACCGTCGGCTCGACGATCTCGGTCATCGCGCGTGCCTCAAGCGCCGGAGTCAGCACCCGAGCCGGACTGTAGGCGCCCATGCCGCCGGTATTGGGGCCGGTGTCGCCGTCGCCCACGCGCTTGTGATCCTGGGCCGACCCGAAGGGCAGGATCGTCCGCCCGTCGGTGATCGCGAACAGGCTCGCTTCCTCGCCGGTCAGGAATTCCTCGATCACCACTTCCGCCCCGGCATCGCCAAAGCCGCCGCCGAACATCGTCTCGATCGCGTCGCGCGCGGCATCGGCCGTCTCGGCAATCGCCACGCCCTTGCCGGCCGCGAGCCCGTCGGCCTTGATCACCACCGGCAGGCCGAAGCGGCCAAGATCGGCCAGCGCCGCCGCCTTGTCGTCATGCCGCGCATAAGCGGCGGTCGGAATGCCGTGCGCCGCGCACAGGTCCTTGACGAACCCCTTGGAGCCTTCGAGCATGGCGGCGGCGGCTCCGGGCCCGAAGACGGCAATGCCGGCGAGGCTGTCGGCGATGCCGGCGACCAGCGGCTGTTCCGGGCCGACGACCACCAGATCGATGTTCCGCTCCTCGCAGAACTGCCGTACCGCCGCATGATCGGCGACGAGGAGATCGACCGGCTCGGCCTCCTCTGCGATGCCTGGATTGCCGGGCGCGGCATATAGCCGCGCGACGCGCGGCGATTGCTTCAGCTTCCACGCCAGCGCATGTTCGCGCCCCCCGGATCCGATCAGCAGGATGTTCATGAGCGACGCCCCTAAAGACACAGAAGGCCTGCTGGCAACCGAAGCACCGGGCGACAATGCGCCGCCCCTCAGCGTCTCGGAGCTGTCTGCGGCGCTGAAGCGGACGGTGGAGGGGGCGTTCGACCACGTCCGGGTGCGCGGCGAGATTTCCGGCTTCAAGCGGGTCGCCTCCGGCCATTGCTATTTCACGCTGAAGGACGATGCCGCGAATATCGATGCGGTGATCTGGCGCGGCCAGGCCGGCGGGCTGCGCTTCCAGCCGGAGGACGGAGCGGAGGTGGTGGCGACCGGCAGGCTCACCACCTATCCCGCCCGTTCCCGCTACCAGATTGTCGTCGAGCGGCTGGAGCTGGCCGGGCAGGGGGCGCTGCTGGCGCTGCTCGACAAGCGCCGCCGCCAGCTCGCCGCCGAAGGCCTGTTCGACGAGGCGCGGAAGCGGCCGCTGCCCTTCGCCCCGCGCATCATCGGCGTCGTTACCTCGCCCACCGGGGCGGTGATTCGCGACATCCTGCACCGGCTCGGCGACCGCTTCCCCTGCCGCGTTCTGCTCTGGCCGACGCCGGTGCAGGGCGAGGGCGCGGCGGAGAAGGTCGCGGCGGCGGTCGCGGGCTTCAATGCGATGGCATCGCCGCCGGACGTGCTGATCGTGGCGCGGGGCGGCGGCTCGATCGAGGATCTGTGGGCCTTCAACGAGGAGGTGGTCGTGCGCGCCATCGCGGGCTCGGCGATTCCGGTCATCTCTGCGGTCGGCCACGAGACCGACACCAGCCTCGCCGATTTCGCCGCCGACCGGCGGGCGCCGACGCCGACCGCCGCCGCCGAGATGGCGGTGCCGGTCCGGGCCGAGCTCGCCGCCCACATCGCGACGCTGGCCGAACGCGCCGGGACCTGCGCGCGCCGGCTGCGCGAGCGTGGACAGGAGCGGCTGGCGGCGCTGCTGCGGCACTGGCCGGAACGGCGCGCCCTGCTCGATCCGCAGCGGCAGCGGATCGACGAGCTGGGCGAGCGGCTGCCGCGGGCGCTGCGCGGCCGGCTCGATTCGGCGCGCGGCGAGCTGGGCCGGGCCGGCGGGGCGCTGAGGCCGGGCTTGCTGCGGGCGGCGCATCAGCGGGCTTCGGAGCGGCTGGCGGCCTTGTGGCGGATCGCCGGACTGGCGCATCCCGACCGGCCGTTGCGCAAGGGCTATGCGCGGATCGCCGATCGCGCCGGGCAGACGCTGACCTCCGCCACCGCCGCTCGCGCGGCGAGGCGGCTGCGGCTGGTTTTCGCGGACGGCGAGGTAGCGGCCTCGGTCGATTCGGCCGGCGGCGGCAAGAAGCCGCCGGTTGATCAGCCGAAGCTGTTATGATTGAATCGCCATCATGTTGATGTCGAACCGGAACCGGCCTGCCCGGCTGCATTATATGGCCGGCACCTATCGGGTGCTCGTGCCGGGCGATCATGTCGTCTGCGCCGTTACGCACAGGCAGATACCGCTGACCGAGCTGCGCTATTGGAGCGTCGAGCGCCAGGAACCCTATGCCGATGCGGAGGCGTCGCTGAAGGGCGAAGGGCTGGCGTGAAGGGAGCCCTCGTCGCCGCATTGCTGTCGATTCCCGCTGCCGCCTTCGCGCAGCCGCAGGGCTACGGCCCGTTCCGCCTCGACGGCCAGCCGGCCCAGGGCGCGCTGCTGCACGGCGTGGCGCCGGCCGGCACCGCCGCCATCATGCTCGATGACCGCGAAGTGGCAGTGGCGCCGGACGGGCGCTTCATCATCGGCATCGACCGCGATGCGCCGCCGGCGATGCGGCTCGTCGCGCGCAGCGCCGACGGTCAGCAGATCAACGGGCAGACGCTGGCGGTCGCCCGCCGGGCGTGGCCGATCCAGAATATCAACATGGCCCGCCCCTCGACCGGGCCGACTCCTGAGTTCGCGCGCCTGCGCGAGGGGGAATTGGTGCGGATCGGCGCCGCGCGGCAGGCGCGCTCGACGACGACCGGCTGGAGCCAGCCCCTCACCTGGCCGGCGCGCGGGCGGGTCAGCGGCCGGTTCGGTTCGCAGCGTGTCTATCGCGGCGTCCCGGCCGCTTATCATAGCGGCGTCGATATCGCCGCCGGCGCCGGGGCGGCGGTGACCGCGCCCGCCGACGGGGTAGTGACGCTGGCGCCACCGCCATCGTTCAGCCTGGAAGGCAATCTCGTCATCATCGATCACGGCATGGGGCTCACCAGCGCGTTCCTGCATCTGTCGAGCGCCGCGGTGCGAGTCGGCCAGCGGGTGCGGCAGGGCGAGTCGATCGGCCGGGTCGGCGCCACCGGGCGGGCCACCGGGCCGCATCTCCACTGGAGTCTGGTCTGGAATGGCGCGCGCCTCGATCCACAGGCTGCGGCCGGCGCGATGGCGGGCCGCTAGCGCTCGCGAACGACCCGAATCGCCGGCCGGCCGGCGATGTTGGCGAGATAGGATCCGAGCGGCCCGCGCCGAACCCGGACCGCTTCGCCGGGGCGCGGCATCCTGCCGATTCGGCCTTCGGTCTGCACCCAGACGCTGTTGTCCTCCAGCCGATAGATCATGCGGCCGTCGGCACCGCTATAGGCAGCGCGAAGCGTGGAGTTGATCTCGTTGACGGCGGCACCGTCCTCGCCTTCGTCGCTGTCACCGCCGAAAATGCCGAGGTCGGGGAGCCTGAGGCCGAACAGGCTGCGCCGCGTCCGGCGAATCTGGCCGCGATCGACGACCGCGATTTCCCGCGAGCGTTCCGCCTCTTCCAGCGCCGCCACCTGGCGATCATAGCAAGCGAGCCGCTCGGCGGCGTCGGCCACGGTCCGGCAGGCGGTGAGCTGGTTGAGCACCTCCGGCCGTTCGGGCGCCACGTCGACGCGCCGCTGGCCGGAGACGGGAGAAGAAAGGGCGGCGGCCGCGCATGCAGCCAGCAGGAAGGGTGTGCACCTCATGCCCTGCTTATTCCCCGCGCGCCGCATATTGTCGAGAGGCCCTGGCCACCCGTCATCGCATGACCAGACTGTTGCATGGCAGCAACAGAGACGTGAATTGTCAGGGGGATTGCCGCAACAAGAATTGTCTTGGGAGAGAAGGTCCCCTAACCGACGCTCAAGGGCAAGCCTTTACTCGCCCGCCGTTTCACCATGCGCCGCGCCGTTGCGGCATAAGGGGGTTGAACATGACTTCACGTACCAAGATTCAGGGTCGCCTGCTGGCCTCGACGATATTTGCCTCATCGGCGCTGGCGGCGACGCCTGCGCTGGCGCAGGGCACCCAGACTGCCGAGAGCGGCAACGATCAGGCGATCGTCGTCACCGGCACCCTGGTCCGCAACCCCAATCTGGTCGCCTCGTCGCCGG
>JBFWUJ010000062.1:0-12686 GCA_050247295.1 Sphingomonas sp.
GAGGAGATCCTCTATCCGGCGATGGAGGACCGGGCGCTCGACATCATGATCGGCGAAGGCCCGTCCGCCCGGTCGGTGCGGATCGATCTGCCCAAATTCACCCTGATCGGCGCCACCACAAGACAAGGCCTGCTGACGACGCCGCTCAGGGACCGGTTCGGCATTCCCGTGCGCCTCAATTTCTACAGCGTTGACGAGCTTGAGCAGGTCGTCAGCCGCGCCGCCGCCCTGCTCCGGCTCGACATCGCCCCGGACGGCGCCGCCGAGATCGCCCGCCGGGCGCGGGGCACGCCGCGCATCGCGGGTCGGCTACTGCGCCGGGTGCGCGACTTCGCCAATGTCGGGGGCGAGGGGACGGTCACCGCGACGGTAGCCGACGTGGCGCTCAATCGTCTCGAGGTGGACAGCCTCGGCCTCGACGCGATGGACCGGCGCTACCTCCGCATGATCGCCGACATCTATCGCGGCGGCCCGGTCGGCGTGGAGACGCTCGCGGCGGGCCTCGCCGAGCCGCGCGACACGATCGAGGAGGTGATCGAGCCTTATCTCATCCAGCTCGGCCTGGTCGCGCGCACCGCGCGCGGCCGTTGCCTGAACGGGCCGGGCTGGACGCATCTGGGCTTGCCGATGCCGAAGGGGCAGGCAAATCTGTTTGACGATCCGACGGGAGGAAAAGGATGATCCGGGCTGCTCTCGCTTTCCTGCTGGCTTTCACGGCCACCCCCGCGCTGGCGCAGACGCCGCCCGCCGCCACCGCCCCGGCCGCCGGCCCGGATTATCGGCAGGACAGCGCCTGGCTCTGCCTCCCCGGCCGTCAGGACGCCTGCGGGCGCGCCCTGCCCACCGCCGATCTCGAACCGGCGGGCTATGGCATAGTCGTGGCCGACGTGCCGGCGCCGGCGCCGGATTTCGATTGCTTCTACGTCTATCCCACGGTGTCGCGCGATCCCGGCATGAACAGCGATCTCAATCCGGGCATCGAGGAAAATGCCGCCGCCGCGGTCCAGTTCGCGCGGTTCAACGGCATTTGCCGGACATTCGCGCCGGTCTACCGGCAGGGGACGCTCAACAGCATCGCCGCCGTGGCGAACGGACAGAACGCGCTGCCGATCTTCGCCATGGCCTATGGCGACGTTGTCGCCGCCTGGCGCGATTATCTCCAGCACCGCAACAATGGCAGGCCGTTCGTGCTGATCGGCCACAGCCAGGGAACCATACATCTGACTCAGCTGCTGGCTCGCGAGATCGAAGGCCGACCGGAGGCGTCGCGGATGATCTCGGCGCTGCTGATCGGCTTCAATGTCGAGGTGCCGCAGGGCCGCGATGTGGGCGGCAGCTTCCAGCACACCCCGCTCTGCACCCGCGCCGGGCAGACCGGTTGTGTCGTGACCTACGTCTCCTTCCGCGACGGTTCGCCGCCGCCGGAGGGGGCGCTGTTCGGCCGCGCCGTCGCGCCGGGAAACACGGTCGGCTGCACCAATCCGGCTGCGCTCGGCGGCAATGCACCGGCGCCCCTCGATTCCTACTGGTTCGCCAATTCGACGTCGCTGCCGCCTGGCTTCGCCTGGTCTACCGCCGGCCCGCCGCCCGCGCTGTTCCTGCATACCGAAGGCCTGGTCTCCGGCCGCTGCGTGAACGATGGGCGGGCCGGCTATCTCGCGGTGACCGTGAACGCCGATCCAGCCGATGCGCGCACCGACCGGATTCCCGGCGATGTGATGCTGGGCGGCCAGCTGGCGCCGGGCTGGGGTCTCCACCTGGCGGACATGAATATCGCGCAGGGGAACCTGATCAACCTCGTCCAGGATCAGGCGCAGGCATATGCGCGCGCTGCGCGGCGTTAGTTAACGCGCAAACGGCTCGCCTCGTCGTTCCCGGTTTGCCGCCTTCGCCGCGCTCCCTAGACCGCCCCTCGTGAGCGAGGCGGCGCATGACACGCCCTATCGGGGCGCGTGGGTGGACGGCGTCCATCATTTCGCGCTCAGGGTCTATTTCGAGGATACGGACGTCGCCGGCATCGTCTATTACGCCAATTATCTGAAGTTCATGGAGCGCGCCCGCTCCGACATGCTGCGCGCCGCCGGCATCGATCAGCGCGGCGCGCTGGAGGCCGGGGACGGCGTCTATGTCGTCGCCGAGGCGAACATCCGCTACCTCAGGCCGGCGAAGCTCGACGACGATCTTGTCGTCGAAAGCAGCGTGGAAGAGGTGCGCGCAGCATCCTGCGTTATTCAGCAGCGAGTCAGGCGCGGGAATGAGAGATTGTGTGAGGCCCGGATCGTCGCCGCCTTCCTGTCGAACGGCCGCCCGAAACGGCAGCCGCAGGCCTGGGTGGAGCGGTTCGAAAGCTTGAAACGGAAAGGGGATTTGTGACGGTTCCAGGAATTTCGAACGACCCGATGTCGCCCATCGCCCTGTTCATGCAGGCCGATATCGTCGTGAAGGCGGTGATGGTGGGGCTGATCCTCGCCAGCATCTGGACCTGGACGATCATCTTTGGCCAGTGGCTGAAGCTGCGCCGGATCGCCCGCGAGAGCGAACGATTCGAGCGGGATTTCTGGAAGGCGGAGGATATCGACGCCTTCAACGAGATGCGGGGGCGCGAAACGCATCCGTCCGCCAACGTGCTCGCGGCCGGGATTGCCGAATGGCGGCGCTCGACCGCAGGCCGGGCCGTGGACCGGGAAGGGACGCGCGCGCGGCTGATGATCGCGCTGCATTCGGCGGTGACGGCGGAAACCGACAGGATCGCCGGCCGGCTCAACATCCTCGCCACGGTCGGCTCGGTCGCCCCGTTCGTCGGCCTGTTCGGCACCGTCTGGGGAATCATGCGCAGCTTTTCCGACATTGCCGGCCAGCAGAGCACCAGCCTCGCGGTCGTCGCTCCCGGCATCGCCGAGGCCTTGTTCGCGACCGCGCTGGGCTTGTTCGCCGCGATTCCGGCAGTGATCGCCTATAATCGCTTCAGCTTCTCGGTGAACCGGCTGGAGGCAAGGCTGCAGCGCTTCGCGGACGGCTTCCACGCCACCCTGTCGCGCGAACTGGAAGTGGAGAACTAAGTGGCGATGGGCCCGATCCTCGGATCCGGCCGGCGCGGGCGACGCAGCCCGATGTCGGAGATCAACGTCACGCCGATGGTCGACGTGATGCTGGTGCTGCTGATCATCTTCATGGTGACGGCGCCGTTGCTTGCCACCGGCGTCCAGGTCGATCTGCCCGAGAGCAAGGCAGCGGCGCTGGATCAGGACCAGCGCCCGGTTTCGATCTCGATGGATGCACAGGGCAATGTCTTCGTCGACGATGCGCCGGTGGCGGAAGGCGGGCTATCGGTCCGCCTCGCAGATATCGCCCGCGGCTCGACCGAGCCGGGCGGCCCCCGCATCTTCCTGCGCGCCGATCGCAGCCTCGATTACGGCCGGGTGATGACCGTGATGGGGGAGATCAACCGGGCCGGTCTGCGCCGGGTGGCGATGGTCTCGACCGCGGTGGATCAGGCGCGCTGATGGAACGCGCCGAACAAGCGGGCCTCGGCGTCGCTGTCCTCGGCCATGCGGCGCTGCTCGCGGCGCTGACCTTCGGTCTGTTCAGCGCGGCTGCGCCTTCGCCGGTTCAGGATGCGATCGAGGTTTCGTTCGTCGACGAGGTGGCGCTCGACGCCGCCTCGCCAACCCCTGCCGCAGTGCCGCCACCTCCAGCGGCGGCGCCGGAGCTGGGACCGCCCGAGCAGCCCATGCCCTCGCCGGACGCCGCCGCCGCGCCGAACCCGGCTCCCGTCGCGCCGGCGCCGACCCCGGCGCCGGCGGCCGCTCCGCGCGAGAGCGATTCGCGCGATCGCCGCCGGCCGGAGGAACCGCGGCAGACGCCGGGCCAGCGCGCCCGCGCCAATCGCCTCGCCGATCTCAACCTCGATGGGCTCGGCGCCGATCGGCCACGCCGGCCCAGCGCCGCCGCCGCTCCGGCGGCTGCGATGACCGCGCAGGCGGCGGCCAGCATCGCGCAGGCGATTATCCGCCAGGTCCAGCCCTGTGCCGACCGGCAGGTCCATCCCGGCCCGGGCGCCGAGAGGATCGTCACCTCGCTGCGCCTGCGGATCGCGCGCGACGGATCGCTGCAAGGCCGCCCGGTCGTGGCCGGGCAGCGCGGGATCGATGACGATAACGGCCGCTATGCCCAGCGAGTGGCGGATCTCGCCATCAACGCCTTTGTCTCCTGCGCGCCGCTCCGCGGCCTGCCGCAGGAACTCTACGCCGTGCCGCGCGGCTGGAGCAATTTCACCCTGAACTATCGTTTGCCCGGATGAGGAGTGAATTCGTGCGTATCCGCCTGATTGCCGCCATCGTCGCCCTGGGCCTCGCCGTTCCGGCCGCCGCGCAGCAGCCGGCGCCGCCGGTCGCGCCATCGCCGCCGGCCCAGCCGGGGCAGGAGGGCGACCAGCTGGTCGTCGATGTCACCGGCGGCCAGCGCGCCGCGCTGCCGATCGCCGTGCCGGTGATGCCGACCCCCGCCGCCGCCGACACCGCCGCCGGCAATACCGCCGCGCTCGGCCGGCAGGTCGCCGAGATCGTCGCCGCCGACCTGCGCAATTCGGAGCTGTTCACACCGATCGGCCCGTCCGGCCTCAATCCGGTCAGCTATCCTCAGGTGACGGCGCCGGATTATGGCTATTTCGGCACCACCGGCGCCCAGAATCTGGTCCAGGGGTTCGTCCAGGCCAATGCCAATGGCTCGCTCACCGTCGGCTGTTATCTCTACGACATCTCGGCCCGCACCGAGCTGGCGCGGCAGGGCTATGTCGTGCAGCCCCGCGACTGGCGCCGTGCCGCCCACCGCTGTGCCGATTCGATCTTCTCCCGCCTGACCGGCGAGGGCGGCTATTTCGACACCCGCATCGTCTATGTCTCGGAGACCGGGCCGGCGCGGCGGCGGATCAAGCGGCTGGCGATCATGGACTATGACGGCGCCAACCATCGCTTCCTGACCAACGGCCAATATACGGTGCTGACCCCGCGCTTCGCGCCGAACCAGCAGACGATCACCTTCATGACCTATGAAGGCGAGCGGCCGCGGGTGATGGTCTACGAAATCGATTCAGGGCGCACCCGGCCGCTCGTCACCGCGCCCTACCAGACCTTCGCGCCGCGCTATTCGCCGGACAGCCGCTACATCATCTTTTCGATGGCCGTGAACGGCAATACCGACATCTATCGCGTCCCGGTGTCCGGCGGCAGCCCGCAACGGCTTACCAACTCGCCCGGCATCGACACCGGCGGCTCCTATTCGCCGGACGGCAGCCGGATCGTGTTCGAGAGCGACCGATCGGGCTCACAGCAGCTTTACGTGATGAGCGCCGACGGATCGGGCCAGCAACGGATCAGCTTTGGCGGCGGCGGCTATGCCACGCCGGTGTGGAGTCCGCGCGGCGACCTCATCGCCTTCACCCGCACCGGCGGCTTCCAGATCGGCGTGATGCCGCCGACCGGAGGTGCCGGCCGGACGCTGACCAGCGGCGGTGGCGCGGAGGGGCCGAGCTGGGCCCCCAACGGCCGCGCGATCATGTTCACCCGCGGCCTCAGCGCCGGCCAGCTCTGGTATGTCGACGTCGCGTCAGGCGCCACCAGGCGGGTGCCGACGCCGCTTGGCGGTTCCGATCCGGCATGGTCGCCGCTGCGAGATTAAGTCATTGGAATCCAGGAGGAAGTCATGAAGCGTAACCTCGTTATACTCTCTGCCTGCAGCGCCGCCTTGCTGGCGACGGCGGGTTGCCGCTCGCGCACCGCGGCCGATCTGCCGCCCGAACCGCCGAGCGCCACGACGCCGGACGGCGCCGGCCAGGACGGCGGCATTACCGGCGCCGCGGTGCCGGGCAGCCGCGCCGACTTCATCCAGTCGGTGCCGTCCGATCGCGTCTTCTTCGCGCTCGATTCCTATGCGCTCGACGGCGAATCGCGCCGGATTCTCGACGCCCAGGCGCAGTGGTTGCAGCGCAACGCCAATGTCCGGGTGACGATCGAAGGCCATGCCGACGAGCGCGGCACGCGTGAGTATAACATCGCGCTGGGCGATCGCCGCGCCAATGCGGCGCGCGACTATCTCCAGTCGCGCGGCATCGATTCGTCGCGGATGCAGACGATCAGCTATGGCAAGGAACGTCCGGCGGTCGAGGGTTCGGGCGAAGCGGCCTGGGCGCAGAATCGGCGCGCCGTGACCGTGGTACCGGAATAAGCCTCAGGAGGGGCGCCGCTCGCGCGGCCGGAGCCACGGCGAATCGGGCTGCAACGCCTCGTCGAGCAGGCGGGCGAGGCGTAATCCTCCGCGCGCCGCCTGGCGGCGGACGACGGGAATGAGCCGCCGGGCGATCTCCTCGGTCATCACCGGCCGCGGGGCGTCGCGCGGGCGCTCGGCGCAGGGATCGGCGAACAGGGTGCCGTAGGCGAATTCGCGCGCCACCTCCCACCCTTCGCGCGACCAAGCGGCGATGTCGCCCTCGCGCATCGCCGAGCGATCCGCCGGCGCGACTTCGGACAATATTCCTTCCGCCCCGCCCGGCGGGGTGGACATGGCGCGGTCGGCGATCAGGCCGTCCCAGACGGAGTGGAGGTTGGTGCGGCCGGCGATGATCCCGTAGCTCGCCGCCACCCGGTTGCCGCCCAGATCGCCACGATCGCCGGCATGCATCGGCTGATGCAGATCGCCCATGAAGTGGACGAGAAAGGCGAGCGCCATCAGCCGCTCGCGGGCCGGCACCCGCCGGTCGGCGAGGAGGCGGAGCTGGCGGTCGATCTGGGCCGAGATGCAATTGCCGTCGCGGCAGGCGGCGGGGAGTTCGAAGGGCCGGCAGATATCGACATTCTGATAGTGCCAGGAGGAGGCGTAGGTGAAGCGTTCGCCCAGGTTCTTGATACAGTCCGGCCAGTAGCTGGCGGATTCGATCGTATTGGCAGCGCAGGTCGGCGTCTCCAGCAGCCGCGACTGGCTCATCAGGCGGCGCAGCTCGGAACGGGTTTGCGGGCTGATTTCCAGCCAGGCGATCCGCGCCACCGTTTCATGGCCATATTCCCACCAGGCGGCGGCCGGGGCCGGCCGCAGCACCGAAAAGGCGAGCAGCGCGCCCGCCAGCATCGCCCGCAACGCCTTCATTCCTCATCTCCGTAGATGGCGACGCTCCGGCCGTCGGCCGATGCCATGCCCCGATACATTCCCGGCGTGTTGAAGCTGAAGGCGCCATCGCCGTCGGGACCGACGGCGATCACGCCGCCGGTGCCGCCCAGCGCCTTGACCTCGGCCATCACCTCGTCCGCCGCCTGCTGGACCGACAGGCCGGCCAAACGGACCCGCGCGGCGATCTCGTGCGCGACGCCGACCCGGAGGAAATATTCGCCCGCCCCGGTCGCCGACACGGCGCAAGCCCGGCTGTCGGCGAAACAGCCGGCACCGATGATCGGCGAATCGCCGATCCGGCCCCAGCGTTTGCCGGTAAGGCCGCCGGTGGATGTGGCGGCGGCAATATGCCCCGACGCATCGACCGCGACCGCGCCGACGGTGCCGTATTTCAGATGCACGTCGAACTGTTCGGATTCCGGCCGGGCGCGCAATTCGTGCAGCTGGCGGCGGCGCTCCGCGGTCTCGAACCAGCCCGGTGGCTGTTGCGGCAGGCCGCGTTCGAGCGCGAACTGGTTCGCGCCTTCCCGGCTCAGCAGCACATGCGGGCTGTGCATCATCACCGCGCGGGCCAGGCTGATCGGGTTGCGGGTGGACAAAACGCCGGTGACGGCGCCGGCATTGCGGTCGCCGCCTTCCATGATCGCCGCATCCATCTCGATCCGGCCTTCATAGGTGAAGACCGAACCTCGGCCGGCGTTGAAATGCGGATCGTCCTCCAGCACCTTCACTGCCGCTTCCACCGCGTCGATCGCCGCGCCGCCGGAGGACAGGATTTCGCCGCCGGCCTCCAGCGCCGCTTCGAGCCCGGCCCGCGCCGCCGCGTCATCGGCCTGGGACAGGGTATCGCGCTCCAGCCGCCCGGAGCCGCCATGGATGACGAGCCGCCACGATGGGGGCCTGGCCGGCGAGGGATCGGACATTGCGGCGCTCTAGCAGAACAGGCGCGTGCCTCAATCGCCGATTCCCGTTGCCCTTGTCGCGGCGGAATTGCTCACTTAGGCAGCGGGCATGATGCGCCTCGTGATGCTCGGCTTGCTCCTGGTCTGCGGCGGCACGGCGGCGACGCAACCGCCCATCACGCCGCAGACCGTCTTCTTCGCCACGCTGGGGGAGCTGTGCGGACGCGCTTTCGAGGGCCGGGTGGTCAGCAGCGACACGGCGGACCGCGAGATGGCGACGCAGCGCCTGGTGATGCATGTACGGTCCTGCGAGGGCGACGCGATCCGCATCCCGTTTCACGTCGGCGGCGATCGCTCCCGGACCTGGGTTATCACCCTTACCGCTGCCGGCCTGCGCCTGAAGCACGATCATCGGCACGAGGGCGGCGGCGAAGATGCGCTGACGCAATATGGCGGCGACACCGTCTCCGCCGGAACCGCGACGCGGCAGGAGTTTCCGGCCGATGCGTTCTCCCGCGCGCTTTTCGTGCGGCAGAACCGGGCGGTCTCCGTCACCAATGTCTGGGCGATGGAGATCCATCCCGGCCGCCTGTTCGCCTATGAACTGCGCCGGGAGGGCCGGCATTTCCGCGTCGAGTTCGATCTGACGCGTTCCGTCGAGGCCCCGCCGCCGCCCTGGGGCGCCTGATCCCGCGCGTTTCGCCGTTGCAACATGATGGCAAGCGGGCCAAGCCAGCGCCGGTCAAGAGGAGCGCGCGATGAACTTCAGCAGACGTTCGATTCTGGCGGGCGGCGCAGCCGCGATGGTGCTTTCGGTCCCCCGCTTGCACCCGGCCTTTGCGCAGCAGGAGGCGTCCAGCCTCAGGCCGATGACCGGCGACGTGGTGCCGATCGGCCGCGAGGAATATCTCGCCCGGATCGCTCGCGCGCAGGAGCTGATGGGGCGGCATGGCCTCGCGGCGCTGCTGATCGAGCCGGGCTCGTCGATGACCTATTTCTGCGGTGTGCAATGGTGGCGGAGCGAACGGCTTACCGCGCTGGTCATCCCGCGCGAAGGCGAGGCCTGTGTCGTCACGCCGGAGTTCGAGGAGCCGTCGGTTCGCGAGAGCCTGAAGATTCCGGCCGATGTCCGGATCTGGAACGAGCACCAGAACCCGCACGAGCGGGTCGCGGGCATATTGAGGGATCGCCGCGCGACCGGGCCGGTGGGGATCGAGGAGACGGTGCGCTTCTTCGCCATGGACGGGCTGCGGCAGGCGATGCCGGGGATCGAGATCCGGCCCGGCGCGCCGGTCGTACGCGGCTGCCGGATGATCAAGTCCGCGCACGAGCTGGCGTTGATGCAGAAGGCTTCCGACATCACGATCGCCGCCTATCGCCACATCGCGCCGCGGATTCAGGCCGGGATGAATCCGGGCCAGATCCAGGCGATGTACGTTGCCGCGGCGACGGCGCTCGGTGCGGGCGGTGCGGGCGGCCTGATCCTGCTCGGCGAGGCGAGCGCTTATCCGCACGGCTCCGGCCGGCCGCAGGCGGTGCGCGAAGGGGAGGTCGTGCTGCTCGACAGCGGCTGCAGCGTCGAAGGCTATGCCTCCGATATCTCGCGCACCTTCGTCTTCGGCGCCCCCAGTGCCGCGCAGCGGCGGGTGTGGGAACAGGTGCATGAGGGGCAGCAGATCGCGATGCGCGCGGCCCGCATCGGCAGCCCGGCGGGCAGCGTCGACGATGCGGTGCGGGCGCAATATGAACGCTGGGGCTATGGGCCGGGCTACCGGCTTCCCGGCACGTCGCATCGCACCGGTCACGGCATCGGCATGGACGGGCATGAGCCGGTCAACCTCGTCCATGGCGAGACGACGCCGCTCGCCGCCGGCATGTGCTTTTCGAACGAGCCGGGCATCTACATTCCCGGCCAGTTCGGAATCCGGCTGGAGGATTGCTTCTATATGACGGATTCGGGACCGCGCTGGTTCTCCACGCCGCCGCCCTCGATCGACCGCCCGTTCGATTAAGCCGCGATCGTTACCTCAATTAAAGGATTGACCATCATAGCGCTCCTCTCCCGGGAGGAACGACATGACGCGAGGCACTTCTTCAAATCCGATCGCGGCGTTCCTGACCGGTCGCGCTGAAAGCGCATCCGGCGGGCTGCCCGCCGTCGACCGCATCCTCGACGCGGTACGCCGCCACCTCGGCATGAACGTCGCCTTTGCGTCGCGCTACGTGAACGGGCAGCGCGAGTTCACTCATATCCAGGCCGATGTCCCGGTGCCGGCGAAGCCCGGCGATGCCGAACCGCAGGAGGAGACCGCCTGCTACCGTATCCTGAAGGGCAAGCTTCCCGAACTGATGCACGATGCGGCGCAATACCCACTGGCGGCGGAGCTGCCGATCGTCCCCGCCTTGCCGGTCGGTTCCCACCTCAATGTTCCGCTGCGCCTCAGCGACGGCACCGTCTACGGCAGCTTCTGCTGCATCAGCCTGAAGCCGGATCATTCGCTGACCGAGCGCGACCTGGAGACGATGCGCGCCTTCGCTGCACTCGCGGCAGACCAGATCGAGCGCGATCTGGAGGACGATGAGCTGCGGCGCGAGCGTCTCGAGCGCATCAATTCGTTGCTGGAGCGCGATTCGCTGGCCATCGCCTATCAGCCGATCCATCGGCTCGACACCGGCGCCCCGGTCGGGGTCGAAAGCCTCGCCCGCTTCGCCGACCATGACCTGCGCTCGCCGGACCAATGGTTCACCGAAGCCGCGGCCGCGGGCCTTGGCGTCGAGCTGGAAATGCTGGCCGTTCGCCAGGCGATCGCCGGATTGCCCTATATTCCCGACGGCCTCTATGTCGCGGTCAACGTGTCTCCGGAAACGGCGATGACCGATCTGCTCGCCGAAGTGGTGGCGAGGGTGCCAGCCGGACGGCTGGTCGTCGAAGTGACGGAACATGCCACGGTCACCGATCAGGCAGGCTTCGACGAGGCCCTGACCCGGCTGCGGCGCCATGCGACGATCGCGATCGACGATGTGGGGGCGGGTTATTCCGGCCTGCGCCGCATTCTGGACCTCAAGCCGGACATTCTGAAGCTCGACATGAGCCTGACCCGCGACATCGATCGCGATCCCGCCCGGTCTGCGCTCGCACAGGCGATGGTTGCCTTCGCCGCCGGCATCGGCTGCCGGATCGTCGCCGAGGGCATCGAAACGGATTCCGAATGGTCGGCACTGGCCCGTCTCGGCGTCGGCTATGGCCAAGGCTGGCATTTCAGCCGGCCGATGCCGGTGGTGGCGGTGCAGCAATTCCTCCTCGGCGCGAACGCCCCGGCCGAAGAGCCGCCTCTCGGGGCCCCGGCGCGGAAGAAAGCGGCGCTGCGCTAGATTGGGAGCGAAGTCACCTTTGCCTCGTCGCCGTCGGGTGGTGGGCTCCGGTTCGGCGCAATCGCGACGCGCTAGCCGCCGCAGGCGGTCCTGAGGATGACCCCGGAAATCGTGCCATCCACGACATCGGTATAGCGCACCGCGTCAGGCGGGACATCCTCGTCGCTGATGATGTTGCCGGTGGGACCATATTGGATCGAACTCAACGTGCCCATGCGGCGGGCACGACACTGGATTTTCACGAGAAAAAGGCTGCGCTGGGCGCGCGTGCCGCGCACCGCGCCGTAGTTCACCTGGACCCAGATCTCCGGTTCGACACGCCCTCGGGCGCGGACGAGAGACAGGTTTTGGATGAACCATCGCGACCCGTCGTCGCTTCCGCCAATCTCGAAATAGTCGGTTTCCCCCGGCTGCGCGATCGACCAGTCGCGTTGCCACGGCTCGCAGCCGGCGGGGCGCCCGTTGGGACAGGGCGGTACGATGACGGCGCCGGCGCTCGCCGGCGCGCATTGTGACGCCCGATCGGGACAGAGCGGCGGAAAGAGCACCGCAAACGGATTTTGGGAAGATGCCTGCAATAGAGCCAGAACGGTCAGCCCGATCACAGCTTCATTGCCACGCGACGCTGCTTCATGACCGGCTCCATGCGCGGGCCGTCCAACGAGAACGGCCGAAGTGGAGCGTTACCAATACCATGCAATGCGGTTGCTGGAAGTCTGCTGGCTGGCGACGACGCCAAGCGGGCGATCAGAGTGCCATCAGGCCGCGTCGCGGCTCGCGCCCGCCAACGCTCTCGTCGACGAGCGGCGCACCGGCATCGAGCAAGGCCCGGCGGCGGCCCTGCGGGCTTGTCGACAACTGCGCCCGCTCGAACTTCAGGAAGCGGTCGATGCAGTCGTGATCGAGCGTTCGAGCGACCCAAGCGGCGGCCTTCGGCCAACGGGCCGCGTCGATCTCGAAGCCGGCATAAGCGGCGTTGCGGAAGAAGCTGGCGACGGCGATGTCCGCAAGGCCGATCCCGCCGAACCGGAAACCACCGCCCGGCGCTTCATTCTCAAGATAATCGAGGGCGGCCGGGAGGCCTTCATTCAGCGTCGTCTCGATCCGCGCCTCGTCCGCGGGCTCGCCCCAGACGATCGGACCCACGACCCGCTGATAGAACAGGCCCCAGATGCAGAGGTCGCCAAGCCGGGTGTCGGCAAATTCCTCGAGCCACCGTGCCCGCGCCCGATCGTCCGGCGCCGCCGGCAGCAG
>JBFWUJ010000063.1:0-12614 GCA_050247295.1 Sphingomonas sp.
CCACACTGGCGCAGCAGCGGGTAGAGCCCACCACGCTGTCGCCGTTCACCGCGCGCCAGCTCGTGCCGGGCATTCACGTGCTCGGTACGCCGCCCGATTATTTCGGGCCGGTGATCGGCAATATCACCGTGATCGAGCAAAGGAACGGGGTCGTCCTGATCGACAGCGGCGGCGCCGTCGCGGACGGGCGCCGCGTCGTCGCCTTCGTCCGCTCGATCACCGACAAGCCGGTCACGGCGGTGGTCGTGACGCATTGGCACGCTGACCATCCGGCGGGCGTTTCGGCGATCCGGCAGGCTTGGCCGCGATCGCGCGTAATCTCGACCGCGACGACCCGGGCGAACCTGCTGGGCGCGGGTGCTCAATATCTCCGCACCCGGCCGGATAGCGCCATGGAGGTGGCGGTTCTCAACCAGTTTTCCGCGGCGATCGCACAACTGCAGGCGGCGCAACGCGCACCGGGCCTGGACGATGCGACGCGTCAGCGGATCGCCGGCGTGATCGCCAGCTACCGCGCCCGCATGTCCGACATTGCGGGCACCCACCTCGTGCCGCCCTCCGAAACCTTTACGGACCGGCTGCTGCTCGATGATCCGGTGAACCCGGTCGAGCTGCGCTTCCTCGGCCGCGCGAATACGGACGGTGATGCGATCGCCTGGCTGCCGCGGCAGCGGATCGTCGTTACCGGCGATGTCGTCGTGGCACCGATCCCCTTCGGCTTTTTCAGCTACCCCGCCGACTGGATCGCGGTGCTCGAGCGGATCAAGGCGCTGCAATTCGCGATCCTCGTTCCCGGGCATGGCCAGCCGCAGACCGATACCGCCTATCTCGATCAGCTGATCGGCACGCTCACCGATGTGCGCACACAGGTCGCCGCGTTGGCGGGGCAGGGGCTCAGCCTGGAACAGGTGCGTGAGCAAGCGGACTTTTCAACCCAGACGGCGATCTTTGGAGCGACACCGCGCGCGGCGGCAGCCTTTCGGAACTTCTGGCTGACGCCGATCGTGGAAAGCGCCTTCCGGGAGGCGCGAGGCGAGCCGATCACGCAGGGGACCGACTGATCGGCTCGCCCCAAACCCCTTGTGGCAGGAGGAATGGTATGAAAATTTCGGTGGTTGCGGCGGCAATCGGCATTTTTTCAGCGGCAGCGGCGATCGCCGCGCCACCGCCCGTCGTCAGCCACAGCCCACAGGTCGCCGTCTCCGTGGCGAGGATTGACGGACGCGATGCCGTGAGGATCGAGCACAATAATGACCAGAACGCCGCATGGGGCGTTGCTGCCACCGGGATCGAAATGCGCGACGGCGTGATCGAGGTCGAGGTGAAGAGCGAGCTTTCGCCCGCCGCGCCCGAAGGGTCACGTGGTTTCGTCGGCATCGCCTTTCGCACCCAGCCCGATCTGGTGACCTATGAGGCGATGTACGTCCGGCCGACCAACGGCCGCGCCGAGGAGCAGATCCGGCGCAATCGTTCCACTCAATATGTCTCGCATCCGCAATATCCCTGGTACCGCCTGCGCCAGGAGGCTCCCGGCCAGTATGAGAGCTATGTGGACCTGGAGATCGGCGTCTGGACGCGCCTCCGGATCGAGGTCAGCGGCACCCGGGCGCGACTTTACGTCAACAACGCGGCGCAACCCGCGCTGGTGGTCAACGATCTGCGGCATGGCGCCGAGCGAGGCGGCGGCGTTGCCCTTTGGATCGGCTCCGGCACGATTGCTCATTTCGCCAATTTGACGGTGCGCCCGCGCACCAGCAGCTGAGGCGGGGTCCAGGCTAGAGGGGGCTATGATGGCAGCCAGAGCAATGAATTCTTTCGGAGGCATCGGCGTGCTGCTGGCCACAATTTCGCTCGTGCCTGCCCCCGCATACGGCCAGCAGCCAGCCGCCAATCCCTGCGGGGCCGCCGAATTCTCCCAACTCGATTTCTGGACCGGTCATTGGGAGGTGAACTGGCGGTTCGCCGACGGACGATCCGGAACCGGTCGCAACGATGTCGAACGCGCATATGGCGGCTGCGTCGTGGTGGAGCGGTTCCAGGATGGGACCACGGACTTCGCCGGCACATCGATTGCGACATTCATGCCGGCGGCCCGGCGCTGGGTCTTCACCTGGATGGACAATCGCGCGACGACGTTTCAGGCGACTGGCGGGCCGGTGGAGGAGGGCAGGGCGTTCCAGTTCGACCTGCGGCAAGGAAATGGCGAGGCCGCGCCCTATCGCATCCGCTTCGAGGAGATCCGGCCGGACAGCCTGACCTGGCGGTTCCAGGCCCGCGGCGCTGACGGCAATTGGACCGATATGACGGTGTCGCGCTATCGGCGGCTACCGGCATGAGAGCGGCCAAACAGGCGAGCCCGGCGATCACCACACTTGGCCTGCTTGCGGCCGTCGTAATCACGACCGCGATGGACGTGCAGGGCCTGTCCGATTTCAGTGCCCTGCCGCTCTGCCCATTGATGTTCGCGCTTTGGTACCTCACCGGCCTGTCGCGCCGGGAAATGGGATTTGCCTGGGGCGCCCCGCGCCATCATGCACTGGCGTTAATTCATCCCCTGGCTGTGATCGGCGCCGCCACGGCCATCGCCATCGCTGCTGGAGCGGTGAACTTCGAAGAGACCGACTGGGCCAGGGCGCTCGCCAATTTCGGCCTCATTGCGGTATCGACCTTTCTGGTGGCGATCGTCACCGAGGAAGGCTTCTTCCGCGGCTGGCTGTGGGGCGCGCTGGCTCGCTCGATGCGGTCGGACGAGAGCGTGCTGATCCTGTCCAGTCTCGCTTTCGCGCTGTGGCATGCGTCGGCGGTGCTGTTGCCGACCGGATTCGATATTCCCCGCGCTCAGGTGCCAGTGTTCCTCGCCAATGCAACCCTGCTCGGAGCGACCTGGGGGGTGCTTCGCTGGCGCTCGGGGTCGCTGATTGTCGCCAGCGTCAGCCACGGCCTGTGGAACGGGCTCGCTTATTCGCTCTTCGGCTTCGGGATGCAGAGCGGCGCGCTCGGGGTCAGCGACACGGCTCTGTTCGGCCCGGAGGTTGGTCTCTTTGGGCTTGGGCTCAACGCGGCGTTCCTGGCCGCCTTATGGTTTTCGACGCGTCCGCGCTCATCGATCGGCTAGCGCGTTCCCGGTGAAGCTGCGGCGCTTGTCCGGCTGAGTACGTGCCGGGCAAATTCGCGGGGACTGCCGTCTCGCGCGACGATGGAATCCGCGACCTCCAGCCGGCCGTCGTCCAGCAGGCGATAGACGGACCGTCCTCGCCCGGTCGACTCGGAGCCCCAATTGGCGGTGAGCACACGGCCATCTGCCGCAGCCTCGATATCGAAGCTGGAGCCACGGCTATCCAGCCAATGTCCCCGCCAGCGATTTCCGTCCAACGCCCGATAGAAGGCGCGACCCTCGAAGCCTGGCCCCATGCGGAGCCGAAGCTCGAGGAATTGGCGCTCCAGCGCCGGCCGGACTTCCAGCACTGCCTCGCTGGCATTGCCCATCATCGTGCCGTTGCCGCGCCAGTCACCGACTATCCAGCTCAGCGAAGAGGAGTCGGGCAAAGAGGGCGCGGGCGGCTGGGCGGGCAACGTCGCTGGCATGGCGGTCGTCGCCAGGATGGCGATCGCCAGGATACGAAATGCCTTGCTCATCTGGCAACTCCCGACATTGATCTCTCATTGGGCGTCGGCCATTTGGTCTTGCCGCTCCCAGATTGATATGTAACAGGTAACGCAAATGGAAAATAGCATGGAAGATGACGATTTCTTGAAATCGCTAGGCCTGCCCTATCTGGGAAGCCGCCTTCTTCGCGTTTCAGAGCTCGCCCGCGAGGGATCGGGCACCGCGCTGCAGCGAGCCGGCTACGAGGGCTCGACGCGATCGGTATCGACGATCACCCTTTTGCGCCGGCGCGGTCCCATGGGTGTTACGGAGATCGCCTATCGCCTGAAGCTCAGCCATCCGCTGATCATCAAGATCGTCAAGGACCTCAACGACGCCGGTCTTGTGGAGGACAGGACCGACCCCAATGACAACCGGCGGCGCCCGATCGCGCTGACGCCGAAAGGCGAGAAGCAGGCGCAACTCGCCGCTCATATCGCCGACGCGGTTGGCGATGTTTACGGATCGATCTTCGCCGAAGCGGGCATCGACCTTTTCCGCGCCGTTGAGGCCTTCGAGGCGGCGGTCGCGCGCCGATCGATCGCGGATCGGCTGAGCGAGAGACTTGCCGCGCAGCGGCAGCCAGCATTGGAAGAAGAGACCGGGTGACGCTTGTTCATTTGATTGCAGCCACGATCGCATTCGACGCACTCGGCTCGGCCGCGCAGGCACAGAGTGAATCGCAGCCGACGCCCGTTGTCGAGCGGCCTTTCGTCACCCCGGCCCCTGGCGGTCAATCGCAAGCGCGGCCCGATGGTCCGCAAGCCGTTCGGCGCATGGCCGCTCCGTCGCCGCCCCGGCGCACCGGCGATCGCGCCGACATCGAGATCGAGCTGATCGAAGGCGTTCCCGTCATTGCCGCAACAGTCAATGGCCGGGGTCCTTATCGGTTCATCGTCGACACTGGCGCGGCCGGCTATCTCGTGGTCAAGCCATCGCTGGCCGCGGCGCTCAATCTGCGCCAGATCGGCGAGGCGATGTCGGGGGATCCGTCCGGAGCCAACCTCAGACGGGTTCCGCTATACAATGCGGAAAGCGTGAGGTTCGGCGGTTTCACCTTTTCGGGGGTGCTGACGACGGCGATCGATCTGCCGAATCCGCGGCTTGCGTCGCTCGACGGGATCGTCGGCATTCGCTTCTTCCAGGATTTGTTGCTCACGATCGATTTTGGCCGCCGCCAGCTGACGGCGGCTCCCGGATCATTGCCCGCGGCGAATGGGCGCGAGATCGTCGATGTCACGCTGGATCGGGGCGCACTGATCACCCTGCCGCTGCGGGTTGGCCGGGACGTTCACAGCGTTCATCTCGATACCGGCAATTCCCGCTTTCCATTCTTCATGCCTGCCGACGCGATTGCCGCATTACCCACCAGCGGCACCGCGCGCAGCATCGGCGCGGCGAGGACGGTGAGTCAGGAGATCCATCTCCAGGCGATCGATCTCGCCGCGCCGGTGAGTATCGGAACGATCCGCCTGCCGGCCGTCGCCGCCGTCGCCTATCCGTCGGTGGCCCCGGTCGGCAATATCGGTTCACAGGCCCTTCGAAACATGGTCGTAACCCTCGACTATGCCAACCGACGGCTGCGGATCGGCCCCAGCGCCGGCTAGCCAATTCCGGATCGGTAAGGAACCATGATGCGCTCTTCATTTGTTTCGATTTTTGTTGCAACTTGCATCGCTATCGCCGTGCCGGCGGTCGCCCTGCAGACCGATCCCGGTGCGCCCGCCGCGGGTCGCGCGAAATTCGGCCCCTGGGGTATCGATCTCAAGGCCCGCGATCTCGATGCTCGGCCGGGCGACGATTTCTACGCTTATGCCAATCGCAGCTGGTTTCGGGCCAATCCGATCCCCGCCGACCGCACATCATGGGGCATCAATGCGGCCCTGTCCCAAGAAGTGGAACAGCAACTCCGCACGATCGTCGAGGAGGCCCAGGCCAGCCCGGCCGATCCCGTTCGCCGCCAGGTCGCCGAGCTCTATGCGGCCTGGATGGACGAGGCGGCGATCGAGGCGCGGGGCACCGCGGTGCTGCGACCCTATCTTTCGCGTATCGCCGCGGCGCGGAATCGCGACGACCTGATCCGGATCATGGCCACTCCGGGATTTCCGTCCCTCGTCTTCGTCGGCATGACCCCCAACCCGATGAATCCGACGCGCTATGCGGCGCTCGTCGGCCAGGGCGGGCTCGGTATGCCGAGCCGCGATCACTATCTTCGGGAGGGCGATCAATATGATCGCTATCGCGCCGCTTACCGCACCTATGTGACGACCTTGCTGCGGCTCGCCGGATTCGACCGGCCAGACGCGCGTGCCGATGCGATCATTGCGCTTGAGCGCCGCATCGCCGAGGCGCAGTGGACGCCGGAGCGGAGCCGCGACGTCAGCCAGACGGTCAATCCGATGACCCCGGCGCAACTCGCGACACTGGCGCCACAATTCAACTGGCCGCTGTGGCTTTCCGTCCAGGGCCTTGACGGCGGCGGCACCATCATCGTGCGGGAGACGACGGCGATTGCGGCGGAAGCGGCACTGTTCGGCGAATTGCCGATCGAAACCTGGCGCGATTACCTCTCCTTCCATTTCATCCGCAACTACGCCCAATATCTGCCGCGCGCTTTCGATGAGGCGGATTTCGCTTTCTACGGGCGGACCCTGCGCGGCAGCGAGCAGCAGCGCGACCGCTGGAAGCGGGGGCTCAGCCTGCTCGACACCACTCTCGGTGAGGCTCTCGGCAGGCTTTATGTGGAGCGGCATTTCCCGGCCGAAAGCCGCCGCCAGATGGATGAGCTTGTCGGCAACATCCGCGCCGCGCTCGCCGATCGCATCAGGGCCAATGATTGGATGGATGAACCGACGCGCGCCGAGGCGCTGGCGAAGCTCGCCGCCTTCGATCCACGGATCGGCCATCCGACGCGGTTCATCGACTATGCGCCGCTTCGGATTGCCCGCGACGACCTGCTCGGCAACATGGTGCGCGCGGCCGCATTCCAGTGGCGCCTGCGTCTCGCGCGCCGTCTCGGTCCGGTCGATCGCGGCCTGTGGTTCCTGACCCCCCAGACGGTCAACGCCTATTACGACCGGATCACCAACCAGATCACCTTCCCGGCCGGAATCCTGCAGCCCCCCTATTTCGACCCCAATGCGGATCCGGCGGTGAATTACGGCTCGATCGGTGGCGTCATCGGCCATGAGATCGGCCACGGGTTTGACGATCAGGGGCGTAGGTTCGACGCCTCGGGGCGCATGCGCGACTGGTGGTCCGCCCAATCGGCGCAGCGCTTCACGGAGCGGGCCGCGCGGCTCGGCGCCCAGTTCGACACCTACGAGCCGTTCCCAGGCGTGCGGGTCAACGGCCGTGTCACGATGGGCGAGAATATTGGCGATCTCGGCGGGCTGGAAATGGCCTATGCCGCTTGGCGTCGCTACGTCGACCGCCATGGCGAGCCACCGGTCCGCGACGGTCTGACCGGCGATCAGCGCTTCTTCCTCGCTTATGCCCAATCCTGGCGGGTGCATTTCCGCGAGGGCGAACTGCGCCAGCGGCTGCTCGCCGGCGTCCACAGCCCGCCCGAATACCGGGTCAACGGCATCGTCCGCAATGTCGACGCCTGGTACCGCGCCTTCAACATTCAGCCGGGCGACCGGCTTTATCTGCCGCCCGAACAACGCGTGAGGATCTGGTGATGCGACGTGTTCTGCTTGCCTTGATGATTGCCTGCGCGGCGCCGGCCGCGGCGACACCGACGGATGATCTGCATAGGTTGCTCGAGGACCATTACCAGGCACTGCTGAGCGAGTTTCCGGACACCGCCACGACGCTCGGTGTTCGCGACTATGATGATAGGATTCGCGACATCGGCATCGAGGCGCGGGAGGCCCGCGTTCAGCAGGCGAGGGCTTTTCTCGCGCGGCTGGATGCCATTCCGGCCGAAGGCCTGTCGCAGCAAGACCGGGTGAACCGTTCGGTGCTGCGGCGGATGCTCTCCGAAACGATCGAGCGCGACCGGTTTGGGCAGCGCGACATGATCTTCAATACTGTCTTCGCTGGATGGCATCAGGGTTTTGCGACGCTGCCGCGCTATTTGCCGTTCCGCACCCGCGTCGACTACGAATCCTACCTCGTCCGCATCGCTCAATATCCGCGCATGAATGAGGCCGGGATCGCGGTCACGCGACGTGCCATCCAAGGCGGGTTTGTGCTCCCATGCTCAGTGCTGGGCGGCTACGAGCAAACGATATCGGGTCTGGTTGCCGAGGATCCCACCCGCTCCCGTTTCTACGAACCTTTTGCAGGATCACGCCCCGCCTTCGTGCCGGCGGGGGATTGGGCGCAAATGCAGGCCCGGGTGCGGCGGATTGTCACCGAAATCCTGAACCCGGCATACCGGCGTCATCTGGAATTCTACCAGCGCGAATACTTGCCGCGCTGCGCACGTTCGGACAGCGTCCGCGATCTGCCGGGCGGCGCCGATTATTATGCCTTCCTGATCCGATCCAGCACCACCACGGATCTCAGCGCCCGGCAAATTCACGATCTCGGCCTGCGGGAAGTGGCACGGATCGGGGCGGAGATGGATCGGCTGGCCAGCGAGACCGGCCATCCCGACCGCGCATCCTTCATTCGCGATCTACGCACGAACCCGCGCTATTTTGCGACGACGCCGGATCAGATGATGCGAGAGGTGGCGCGCGTTGCGATGGAGATCCACGGCCACCTGCCGCGTTTGTTCGGCACCCTTCCACGCCTGCCTTACACCTTGCGCGAGATTCCGGCCGAGACGGCACGCACAACAGCCACCGCTTATTACAATATGGGATCGCCCAATGCGGGGCTCCCTGGCGTCTTCTATGTCAACACGTCGCTGCTCGAGCAGCGGCCTCTATGGGACGTGCCGGCGATCACTCTGCATGAGGCGGTGCCGGGGCATCATCTCCAGATGGCGATCCAGCAGGAACAGGAGATGGCGCCGTTCCGCCGCAACTTCCTGATCATCTACGCCTTCACGGAGGGGTGGGGCCTTTATGCCGAGAGCCTTGGCGAGCAGATGGGCATCTACAACACGCCAGAGCGGCGAATGGGCCGCCTGTCGCTCGCAATGTGGCGGGCCTGCCGGCTGGTGGTCGATACCGGCATTCACGCTTTGGGTTGGGACCGGGCACAGGCGATCGCTTACATGCGGGAGCATACCGCGCTCACCGACGCCAATATCGAGGCTGAAGTGAACCGCTATATCAGCATGCCGGGCCAGGCGCTCTCCTATATGATTGGCGCCATCAGGATGGCGGAGCTGCGCGAGCGGGCGGAGCGGGCGCTGGGCGAACGGTTCGACATTCGCCGATTCCATGACGCCCTGCTGCGAAACGGATCGCTGCCGCTCGATCTGTTGGAAGAGGAGATCGACCGTTGGATTGCCGCCGAAAGGAGCCGCACATGATCCCGCGTCGGCTATTTGGCCTGCTGCTGGCGGGCCTGGTCGCCGTCGCGGCCCCCGTGGCGGCCGCGACGGCCGACGATTTCAGGACCCTGCTGGACGACCATTATCAATGGCTGCTGCGCGAGAATCCCGACACGGCGACGGCGCTCGGCGTTCGCGATCATGACGCCCGCATCCGCGACATCAGCCCGGCGGCGCGCGAGCGGCGCGTGCGCGAAGCACAGGCATTCCTGGCGCGGCTGGACGCGATCCCGGCCGACGAACTGTCCGCCACCGATCGGGTCAACCGGGCGATCCTGCACCGCGCCTTGTCGCAGACCGTCGATCTGAACCGTTTCGGCCAGCGCGACATGATCTTCAACACCCTGTTCGGCTGGCATCAGGGCTTTGCCGGCTTGGCCCGCTCCGTCCCGCTCAGGACCGCAGCCGACTTCGAAAGTTATTTGAGCCGTATCGAGCAATATCGGCAGCTCAACGAATCCGCGATCGCGGTCACCGAGATCGCGCTACGCGGCGGCTATGTACTGCCCTGCTCGGTGCTCGGTGGCTATGATCGCTCGATCTCCGGCTTGATCGTCGAGGACCCCACGCGCTCGCGCTATTACGAGCCCTTCACCCGCCCGCGACCGCAGGCGATCGGGGAGCGTGAATGGACGGCATTCCAGGTGCGTGCCCGGCGCATCGTCACTGACGTGATCACGCCGCAGCTGCGGCGGCATCTTGCATTCTTCAACGATCGATATCGGCCGAATTGCGCGCGCTCCGACAGCATCGCCGACCAGCCAGGCGGGGAGGACTATTACGCCCATCAGGTGCGCGCGTTCACGACAAGCGACCTGACGCCGCGTCAGATCCACGATGTCGGCCAGCGCGAGATCGCCCGCATTCGCGGCGAGATGGATGTCGTCGCGCGCGAGGCGGGCTTCGCCAGCCGACAGGCCTTCATCGAGGATTTGCGGACCAATCCGCGCCACTACGCGACGACGGGCGAAGAGCTGATGCGCGAAGTCGCGCGGGTGACGACCGAGATCAACGGCCACCTGCCGCGGCTGGTCGGAATGCTGCCGCGCCTGACCTACACCATCCGCGAGGTTCCGGCCGAGGCGGCGGGCACGATGGCGACCGCCTATTACGGCGCGGGATCGCCGCACAGCGGCATTGCGGCCATCTTTTACGTGAACACCTCGCAGCTGAACCAGCGGCCGCTCTGGGAGATTCCGGCGCTTTCGCTGCACGAGGCGGTGCCGGGCCATCACTTGCAGATCGCGCTGCAGCAGGAGATGGAAATCGCTCCATTCCGGCGGAATTTCATCAGTTTTGGTGCCTTCACCGAAGGGTGGGGCCTGTACGCCGAAAGTCTGGGCAGGGAGATGGGGCTGTATAACAGCCCCGAGCGGCGAATGGGCGAACTCAGCTATCAGGCCTGGCGCGCAGCGCGCCTTGTCGTCGACACGGGCATCCATGCGATGCGCTGGGATCGGGCACGCGCCATCGCCTTCATGCGCGAGAATACGGCGCTCACCGAAGCCAATATCGAGGCGGAGGTGAACCGCTACATATCCTGGCCGGGCCAGGCGCTCGGCTATATGATCGGGCGGCTGAAAATCCTTGAACTGCGCGAACGGGCCGAACGAATGCTGGGCGAAGGGTTTGATCTGCGCCGCTTTCACGATGCGGTGTTGCGCAATGGCTCGATCCCGCTCGACGTCCTCGAACAGCAGATCAATGATTGGATCGCGGCGGAACGGCAGCGTTAACAGTGCATTGGGCCGGTGCCAGCCTGCGCTAAGAGCTGGACGGCAGATACGTAATATATTACATATCGTTTTATAGCATGCTCTTTGGTGCCACACGACCTTGGCAATCCAAAATGTCGCGAAGGTGATTTGCAGGGGCCGGAATGCGCCGCTGGATAACGATAGAAACGGACCAGCTTCGCCTTCGGCCAATCTGTCAGCGTGATGCGCAGCCGACCTCACGACTGATGACCGCCGATGTCGCACGAGGACTGGTTTCCTGGCCTGCCCCGATGAGCCTCGCAGAGGCGCGCGCGCGGATCTTTCATGCTGCCTGTGAATTGCGGCGGCGACGAGGAGTCGAGCTGGCGATCCTGGATCGAACGGGGCTCAACCTCATGGGCTGGCTTGGCTTTCGGGTCGATAGGCGCAATCCGAGCCGTGCCAGTGTCGGATATTGGCTCGGGTCGGCGTATCAGGGGCAGGGCATCATGTCGGCGGCGGTTCGGGCGGGGATCGCCATCGCCGGAGCCGAATTCGGAATTCGAATAGTGACGGCAGATGTGTTCACCGACAATGCCGCCTCTATCCGATTGGTCACGCGGCTTGGGATGCGCCCGTGCGGACGCGGGTCTTCATATTCGGTCGGACGGGCCGCTCGGGGAGACCTGATCCGTTTCCGGCTGGATCTTGCCAATGCGGCGTGGACGAAGCGGAGAGGGCGCATCAGCCAACGCAGCCCGCTTCATCTCGGCTGAGATCGCTGGCTGCGGGACCCCTGACATATGTGTGTCGAGCGCGAGATGACTACTGGCGTTTCGGCTCGGTCTCGACCAGCGTTGCCGACAGGGCATCGAGCCATTTAAGTCTCGCTTCGATCGCAAGCCGCGCGTTGTCGTGGGCGACTTCCTGATAGGGGAGATCGACGCGGCTGTTGAAAATCTCGAGCTCGCGAGCTTTCTCGATCACGAACAGGCGCGCGCGTGCCACCCACTCCAACTGTTGCTCCCTGTCGAGCTCCCCGAAAGATAGAATTCGGCTTCGCCAAGGGTCGTCCAGAAGCACCTGCCCCACACTGATTTGTGCGACCCAGCGCCGAACGGTCTCGTGGCCGGCCGGCGTACACCTCAGAAGCTTTGCCTTGCGCCGATCTCCCCGCAGGCGATCCGACTCGATCAGCCCCCGCTTCTCAAGGCGCTTGACCAGCGGATAGACGCTGCCGCTGCTGGCGTTATAGCGGCTGACGGGCGACTCAAGATAGATTTTGAGGAGCTGATAGGGTTTGACGGGCTGAAGCCTCAGCACGAGGGCGAGCAGGCTTCCTTCATTTTCGGAGAGCTCGTCGTCGGGCCCCCTAGCACCATCTTCGTCATCCATCTTGCCCACCGGAAACTGACACGTCGCTCCAGCGGAAGTGTGTCCGCATCATCTCGACCATCGTCAAGAAAAACCGAGCAGCGAGTGGGCGGCGTCGGCGCTCCCGCACCCTGTGGCCCGGTGGCAACAGCCGTCTCATAAAATGCGTGGCGCAATAATGTCATGCTTGCGGCTAGAGGCAACCGCACTCAAGGAGATATTGCGCAAAGCAATATATTCGCAAAAAGGGGATTCTAGATGTTTCAAGGAACCAGGTCGCTTCGGACCGCGCTTTCGACGTCGACAATTTTGGTGTCATCGGCGCTGGCGGCGACGCCTGCGCTGGCGCAGGGCACCCAGACTGCCGAGAGCGGCAACGATCAGGCGATCGTCGTCACCGGCACCCTGGTCCGCAACCCCAATCTGGTCGCCTCGTCGCCGG
>JBFWUJ010000064.1:0-4036 GCA_050247295.1 Sphingomonas sp.
CTCTCGAAGCGCGCCGGCTGCCGGCTGCAGCTCGGTGGCTCCGACCAATGGGGCAATATCGTCAACGGCATCGATCTCGCCCGGCGGATCACCGGCACCGAATTGTTCGGGGTGACGACACCGCTGATCACCACCGCCGACGGCGGCAAGATGGGCAAGACCGCGGCCGGGGCCGTATGGCTCAATCCTGACCAGCTCGGTCCCTACGACTACTGGCAGTTCTGGCGGAACACGCAGGACGCCGATGTCGGCAGGTTCCTGCGCCTGTTCACCGATCTGCCGCTGGACGAGATCGCCCGGATGGAGGCGTTGCAGGGCGCCGAGATCAACGACGCCAAGAAGGCGCTGGCCGATGCGGCGACGGCGATGCTGCATGGCGCCGAGGCGGCGGCGGCGGCGAACGAGACCGCGCGGCGGACATTCGAGGAGGGTGCGTCCGACGCGAACCTTCCCAGCATAAGGGCGGCCACGGTGATGGAGGCGCTGGTCGGCCTCGGTTTCGCGACATCGAACAAGGAGGTCCGGCGCAAGATTGCGGAAGGCGCCATCCGCCTTAACGACGAAAGGATCGACGATCCGCAGGCTGAGGTGAAGTCGGGCGACAAGGTGAGCTTCGGGGCGAAGCGGCACGGGCTGATCTGCTAGCCGCCCCTCAGCAACCCGACCGCCGCGTCCCTCTCCATCAGATACAGCAGCAGCCGCGCCGCCTGGCCGCGCTCGCTTTCCAGCCCGCCGTCCCGATCGATCAGCAGGCGGGCATCGTCCGCGGCGACGGGTGCCAGCGCGTTGACTTGCTCGACGCTCGCCACCTTGAACGCCTCCTCGCCCGACTGGCGGGTGCCGAGGATTTCGCCCGCCCCGCGCAGCCGCAGATCTTCCTCGGCGATGCGGAAGCCGTCGTTTGTCTCGCGCATCAGCGCCAGCCGGGCGCGGGCCGTTTCGCTCAGGATCGGGCCGCGCAGCAGAAGACAGACGCTGCGCTCGCTCCCCCGGCCCACCCGGCCGCGCAGCTGGTGCAGCTGCGCAAGGCCGAAGCGCTCCGCACCTTCAACGATCATCAGCGACGCATTCGGCACGTCGACCCCGACCTCGATCACCGTGGTGGCGACGAGCACCGCGAGGTCGCCGCGCTGGAAGGCGGCCATCACCGCATCCTTCTCCGGCCCCTTCATCCGTCCATGCACCAGCCCGACCCGGTCACCGAAGCGCAGCTTCAGCACCTGTGCGCGCTGCTCGGCCGCCGCCCGGTCCGAAGCCTCGCTTTCCTCGACCAAAGGACAGACCCAATAAGCCTGCTTGCCTTCGGCGATATGACGGCCGAGCGCGTCGATCACCTCGTCCATCCGGTCGAGGCTGACCACCCGCGTCTCCACCGGCTGCCGGCCCGGCGGCATCTCGTCGAGCCGGCTCACATCCATCTCGCCATATTGGGTAAGCGTGAGAGTGCGCGGGATCGGCGTCGCGGTCATGACCAGCAAATGCGGCGGGCGTTCCGCCTTCTGCGCGAGCATCAGCCTTTGCGCGACGCCGAAGCGATGCTGCTCGTCGATCACCGCCAGGCCGAGCTTTTTGTAGGCGACCTTCTGCTGGAAGATCGCATGGGTGCCGATCAGAATATGGATCGAGCCGTCGGCAAGGCCCATCAGGCAGGATTCCCGCGCTTTGCCCTGCTCGCGGCCGGTGAGGATCGCGACATTGATGTGCAGGCCGGCGAGCAGGCGCGACAGGTTCTCGTGATGCTGGCGGGCCAGGATTTCCGTCGGCGCGAGCAACGCCGCCTGGGCCCCGCCCTCGACCGCAGTCAGCATCGCCATCAGGGCGACCAGGGTCTTGCCGGAGCCGACATCGCCCTGCAGCAGCCGCAGCATCGGCGACTCCTGCTGCAGATCCGCCTCGATCTCAGCCACCGCGCGCCGCTGCGCGCCGGTCGGCGCATAAGGCAGGTGAAGCCGGTCGCGCAGACTGCCGTCACCGGCGAGCGGCACGCCGCGCCGCTTGCGCGAGGAGGCGCGAACCAGCGCCAGGGCCAGCTGATTGGCGAAAATCTCGTCATAAGCGAGCCGCTCGCGCGCCTTGTCGGTCGCCGGATCGCGATGCGCCGTCACCAAGGCCTCCGTCCAGCCCGGCCAGCCGCGGCGCGCCTTCAGCGTCGGCTCGATCCATTCGTCGACGTCCGGACGCCGCTCCAGCGCCTGTCCGGCGAGATCGGCAAGGCGATTGCTGGTGAGCCCCTCCGACAGCGGATAGACGGGCTCGCTCGCGGGAATCGTCGTCGCCTCGTCCGGCTTCACGACATGGTCCGGATGAACGATCTGCAGCTCCTGCCCGTAGCGATCGAGCTTGCCGGAGACGATCCGCGTCTCGCCGAGCGGCAATTGCTTCTTGGCCCAGCCGGGATTGTTGAAATAGGTCAGCGTCACATAGTCGCCGAACGCATCCTCGGCGAAAACCCGCATTGGCCCCCTGCCCCCCTGCCGATAGTCTCGCGCGGTCAGCGACAGGGTGATCACCTGGCCGACATCGGCCTCGTCCAGCCGCTCGACCGGCTTGCGCTCGATGCAGCCGGTCGGAAGGTGGAACAGCACGTCTACCACCCGCTCCAGCCCCAGTTTGCTGAGCGGCTTGGCAAGCGTCGGCCCGACGCCCTTCAGCGTCTCGATTTCGGCGAACAGGGGGTTGAGGAGTTCGGGCCGCATGCGTAGCGCGGGAGCCTAAGCACCGCCGACGGGCTTCGCCAAGCCCGCCGGCCGATTGGCCATGGGAATGATGGACCGCGACAGCCGCCTGAAACGCCTGAAGTTCCGCGCCTGGCATCGGGGCACCCGCGAGGCGGACATGCTGGTCGGCGGCTATTTCGACCGCTGGCACGACAGCTGGGACGAGGCGGAGACGGCCTGGTTCGAAGCCCTGCTGGAGGAACAGGATGTCGATATCATCGCCTGGGCAACGGGAGCCACCGGCATTCCCGCACGCTTGCAAGGCGAAATGATGTATCGGCTACGACACACTGATTATATTCGACATTTCAAATGATGCCCGACCTTCAGAAAATCCTTGGCGCCGCAGCGCCGCTGACGCTCGCGGGCGTTCCGGCCGGCTTTCAACCCTGGCTGGCCGCCGATCTCGCGCGGGCGGTTCCCGGGAAATCCAAGGGCGCCCGCGCCGTCTTCATCATGCCGGACGAGGCGGCGATGCGGGCGCTGGCCGATACGGCGCATTATTTCGCGCCGGAGCTCGAGACGCTGACCTTTCCGGCGTGGGACTGCCTGCCCTACGATCGATCGTCGCCGTCGCTGCGATCGACGTCCGAGCGGCTCGCGACCTTGCAGGCGCTGCAGCGTCAATCCGCCAGGCCGCAGCTCCTCATCACCACGATCAACGCGATCCTGCAGCGAACACTCACGCCCTTCCGGATCCGCCAGCTCGTCGCCCGCCTTGCCCCCGGCGAGCGGATCGATCTCGATCGGCTGACCGCCTTACTGGTCGCCAACGGCTACGAGCGGGCCGATACGGTGCGCGATCCCGGCGAGTTCGCGGTCCGCGGCGGGCTGGTCGATCTGTTCCCGGCCGGCGGGGAAAAGGCCCTGCGCCTCGACTTTTTCGGCGACGAGATCGAAAGCGTCCGGCGCTTCGATCCGGCGAACCAGCGCAGCATCGACCGGATCGAAGGCTTCACCCTGCTGCCGGCTTCCGAAACCCTGCTCGACGAGGACAGCGTCCGCCGCTTCCGCTCCTCCTATCGGGCGCTGTTCGGCGCCACAGCCACCGGTGATCCGGTCTATCAGGCGGTCTCCGAGGGACGACGGATCGCCGGGATCGACCATTGGCTGCCACTGTTCGAGGAGCGGCTATCGACCCTGTTCGATCATCTGGGCGAGGACGATCTGATCGTCCGCGACGCCGGCGACGACGGGGCGGCCGAAGCTCGGTTCGAGGCGATCGTCGATTATCACGAGAATCGCGTCCGGGCGGAAACGAAGGGGGCCGGCAGCTATCGGCCGCTGGCGCCGCAGACGCTCTACCTGTCGCGGGACGA
>JBFWUJ010000064.1:4136-12525 GCA_050247295.1 Sphingomonas sp.
GGCGCGGTCGCCGAGCCGGATACCGGCTATGCCGCCTTCGCCGACCGCTTTCCCTATGAAGAGACCGACGATCAGGACCGCGCCATCGCCGACGTGATTGGCGATCTCGGCGCCGGCAAGCCGATGGACCGGCTGGTCTGCGGCGATGTCGGCTTCGGCAAGACGGAGGTGGCGCTGCGTGCCGCCTTCATCGCCGCGATGGGGGGGATCCAGGTCGCGCTGGTGGCACCGACAACCCTGCTGGCCCGCCAGCATTTCAACACCTTCAAGGAGCGCTTCCAGGGCTTTCCGATCGAGATCGGCCGACTCTCGAGACTGGTGTCCACCGCCGAAGCGAAGGCGACACGCGAGGGGTTGGCCGCCGGCAAGATCGACATCGTGATCGGGACGCATGCACTGCTCGCCAAAGCGGTCGAGTTCCGGAATCTCGGCCTCGTCATCGTCGATGAGGAGCAGCGCTTCGGCGTCACCCACAAGGAACGGCTGAAGGCGCTCCGCGCCGATGTCCATGTCCTGACCCTTACCGCCACCCCGATCCCGCGCACCCTGCAGATGGCGATGTCCGGCCTGCGCGAGCTTTCGGTGATCCAGACGCCCCCGGTCGACCGGCTTGCGGTGCGGACCTATGTCATGCCCTGGGATCCGGTGGTGGTGCGCGAGGCGTTGCTGCGCGAACATTATCGCGGCGGCCAGAGCTTCTTCGTCGTGCCGCGGATCGCCGACCTGCCCGACATCGAAGGCTTTCTGCGCGATGAGGTGCCGGAGGTCCGCTTCGTCGCCGCCCATGGCCAGATGTCGGCAACCGAGGTCGAGGAACGGATCGCCGCCTTCTACGACCGGAAATATGAGGTGCTGGTCTCGACCACGATCGTCGAGAGCGGCCTCGATATTCCTTCCGCCAACACGCTGATCGTCCACCGCGCCGACCGCTTCGGCCTCGCACAGCTCTACCAGCTGCGCGGCCGGGTCGGCCGGGCGAAGACCCGCGCCTACGCCTATTTCACCACCCCGTCCGACCGGTTGATCACCGAAACCGCCGACAAGCGGCTCAGGGTGCTGGCGGCGCTGGACAGCCTCGGCGCCGGCTTTCAGCTCGCCACCCACGACCTCGACATACGCGGCGCCGGCAACCTGCTCGGCGACGAGCAATCGGGTCATATCAGGGAGGTCGGCTTCGAACTCTATCAATCGATGCTCGAGGATGCGATCCTGGCGGCCAAGGCCGGTGGCCTTGAAGCGCGGCCGGAACAATTCTCGCCGCAGATCACGGTCGACGCGCCGATCCTGATCCCCGAAGCCTACGTCCCCGATCTCGATTTGCGCATGGGACTCTACCGCCGCCTCAACGAACTTGGCGAGGCACAGGAGATCGAGGCGTTCGCGGCCGAGCTGATCGATCGCTTCGGCCGGCTACCCGACGAGACCGAGAATCTGCTGAAGATCATCGAGATCAAGCTTAACGCGCGCCACGCGATGGTGGCGAAGCTGGACGTCGGGCCAAAGGGCGCGTTGGTGCATTTCCATCAGGACAGCTTCCCGGATCTTCCGGGCCTGCTTGCTTATGTCGAAAGGCTGAAGGGCGCAGCGCGCCTCAGGCCGGACAGCAAGCTCGTTTTGGCCCGCGACTGGCCTGATCCAGAGGCGCGACTCAACGGCGCGCTCCAGCTATCGCGAGGACTGGCGAAAATCCTGCGCTGACCTTTCCCGGGCGGGGCATCCGCAAGAACCTGTCGAAGGCGATAAGCTGTTGGTCGAAAAGGATGTCGCTTGGCGCCGAGAAGGCGTAGGGTGACATCGTGAAGCGTGCCATCCTCCTGCTTCTTTGCTGCGGCCTCGCCACGTCCGCATCCGCTCAGCTGCGGCAGGCACCGACCGGCAGCCTGATTGAACGCAGCCGCGGGCCATCCGACACCGCGGAGACGATCGGCTATGCGACCGATCCAGGGCAACGGATGACGGTTGAAGTCAACATCGACGGCCGCGGCCCCTATCGCTTCGTTGTCGACACCGGCGCCGAGCGGACAGTGATTTCGAGCGAACTGGCCAGCTCGCTAGGGCTCCTTTCAGGGGGCGAGATCACGCTCGCCAGCGTGTCGCAGGTCACCCGTGTCCCCAGCGTCATGATCCACGAGCTCGAGGTCGGCCGGCGGACCTTGTCCGGAATCCAGGCCCCGGCTTTGTCGGAGCGGAATATCGGCGCCCAGGGCATGCTCGGCATCGACAGTCTGCATTCGCAACGCGTCATGTTCGATTTCGCCCGGCGGGAGCTCACCTTGTCCTCGTCGCACATCGACGACGACCGGCGGGCGCCCGGCGAAATCATCGTGCGAGGGCGCACCCGCCTCGGCCGGATGCTGCTGACCAATGCGACCGTTGACGGTCAGCGGGTCACCGTGATCATCGACACGGGATCTCAGGTGACGGTCGGCAACCAGGCTTTGCGTCGCCGGCTCGAGCGAAGCCGCCGGTTACGCGAGACCCGGCAATTGTCGCTATTCGGCGTCACCGGCGACGTCGTCACCGCCGATTATACCCGCACCGGACGGCTCCATATCGGCGACATCACGATGGACGATCTGCCGATCGCCTTTTCCGAGGTGCGGCTGTTCCGGCTGCTCGGCCTTGAAAACCGCCCTGCCATCCTGCTCGGCATGGATGCGTTGCGCCTGTTCGACCGGGTCTCGATCGACTTCGCCAACCGGCGCGTCCGGCTCGCGCCGCCGATCGGCCGGCTCGAACGCCCGATCCGGATGGCGGCCCTGAACGCCCGCGCGCCCTAGACGTCGCGAACGATCAGACGCGCGAGTTCTTCCGCCTCCATGGGCGGCGCGCAGAGAAATCCCTGGTAGAGGGTGCAGCCCGCCTCTGCGAGGCTTTCGAGTTGGGCCTCACTTTCGACCCCCTCGGCGATCACGTCCAGCCCCAGCGAGCGGGCCATTTCGATCACTCCGCGCACCACCACCCGGTCCCGGCTCGATCCTGCAATGTCCTGCGAGAGTTTGCGGTCGATCTTGAGATAGTCGAGCGGCAACGCTTTCAGATATGCGAGGCTGGAATAGCCGGTGCCGAAATCGTCGATTGCGACCCGCAGTCCTCCGGCCCGCAGCTCCGCCAACAGCGTCGCAGCGGCCGCGAGATTTTCGATCAGCCCGCTTTCGGTCACCTCGACCGTCAGTCGCTCCGCACTGAAGCCGCTATCGGCGACCCGGGCGAGGAATGTCGTGGCGAATCCCGGCTGCACGATATCGGCGGCCGTGATGTTCACCGCCAGCCGCAAATGGCCGAGCGCCGGAGGCCAATCCACCGCCGCGGCGATCGCCCGGCGGTGGATGTGATCGGAGAGCTGGGCGAGATAATCGGAATGCTCGGCGATCCCGAACAACGTCTCGGCACCAAGCTCGCCATGCTCCGGGTGACGCCAGCGGGCCAGCGCCTCGACGCCGACGATCCGGCCGTCCGCAACAGCCACTTGCGGCTGAAAGCGGATCTCGATTTCGTTGCGATCAAGCGCTCGCCGCAGATCCACCGACAACCGGTCGGCGGCAGCCGCATCGCTTTCCTCGATCACCCCGATCACCCGGACGGGCGCGCTTTCCGCTCCCTTCGCCTCCGCCAGCGCCGTGCTGGCGCGACGAAGCAGGCTGCCAGCATCGTCGCCGGCACTGGAAGCGGCAACCCCCGCGCGCGCGCCGAGCGTCACCATATGTTCGCCGGAAAGGAAGGGGCGTCCAATCGCCTCCACCAGCAACCGCGCGAAAGATGCGGCCTGGTTTGGCTCGGACGGTGCGGCGAGCAGCACCGCGAATTCCGCTCCCGCCATGCGGGCGACGATCGCCCGCATCCCTTCCGCATCGCAATGGCGCTCGATCCGCCGCGCCACCGCCTGCAACACTGTGTCGCCGACAATGCGGCCGAACGCCTCGTTGATCGCATCGAAACGATTGACCGATAGCAGGATGAGCACTGCCTCACCTTCGGACAACTTGCCGGACATCGAGGCCAACGCCGCGCGACGATCACGAAGGCCGGTCAACGGATCGCGGCCACCTTCATGCCCGATCGCCTCGGCGTGACCGACCACCTCCCCGTCCGCCGCGACCTGAACATGGTGGGCGACCCGGCTCTCGCTTGCCTGAGGATCGCCATGCGCGAAGGCGGTCACTTCGCCGGTCGCCCGGGCACGGGCCACCGCGTCCGCTGCCGCGCGGCGACCGGCGGGGTCGAGCCGGCGCAGCAGATCGCGCACGGCGATCCGGCGCCCCCCCTTCAGGTCCAGTCCCGCCTTGCGAGCCAGCGCCGGGCTGAGCTCAATATCCCGGCTTCCGGGGCGCCAGCGCCAGGATATATTGTCCTCCGCGCCACCGAGCAAACCTGCGGGACGCGAGCTCCCGACCCGCTCGCCATGCCGCTGCGCGAAGGCCAGCGCATAGACAAACTCCGCTTCCGCGATCGGGCTGATCAGGAAATGCGTTGCGCCATAGCGGCGAAAGCGATCGAGCGCCGGACCATCGTTGCGCGACACCAGGACGAGCAAGGCCGCGCCATTGGCCTCGATCGCATCGCCGAGGTTGCGTACCGCCTCCAGCCCTTCCTCGAGTGCGCCGCGCGCATCGACCACGGCAACCCCCGCGCCCGATCCGGCGAACCGCGCCTCAGCATTGTCGGCCCGCCGCGCCGCGATCGGCCGCCAGCCACCCCGCTCGGCCAGCCGGCCAAGCTCGTCGCGATGGCGAAAGGAAAGGATGAACAGGGGCGGCGCCATGCACCACCGGTCTAGCTCGCCCTTCCCGGGCGCGCCATTCCCCCGCCCAACCGCCTCCCGGTTCGGGACATTGACGAAACAGGCCGTGCACGCTCTAGCTATGTCATGGATGGAGCCGACCCCAAGCCGATGGCCCTGGTCGCCTCGACCGCCGAAGCGGCGGTGGCGGCCGAGGCGATGCTCCGCGACCGCTACGACTTCGTGCCGCCGGAGGAAGCGGAACTGGTGGTCGCGCTCGGCGGCGACGGCTATATGCTCCACACCCTGCATATGATGCTTAACCGCGGGAAGGTCTGCCCGGTCTTCGGGATGAACCGCGGCACCGTCGGCTTTCTGATGAACGAGTGGCGGATCGAGGGTTTGATCGAGCGGATCGCCCGCGCCAAGGCGTTCACCGTCGCACCGCTGGAGATGACGGCGACGACGATGGACGGCAAGATCACGCGCTACCATGCGATCAACGAGGTTTCGCTACTCCGCGAAACACGTCAGACGGCATGGATCGAGGTGTCGGTCAACAACCGCGTGGTGATGCCGGAGCTGGTCTGCGACGGGGTGCTCGTGGCGACCCCAGCCGGATCGACCGCCTATAATCTTTCCGCGCTGGGCCCGATCCTGCCGCTTAACTCCAGGCTGATGGCCCTGACCCCGATCAGCCCCTTCCGTCCCCGCCGCTGGCGCGGCGCGCTGGTGCCCGACAAGGTGACGATCGGCTTTCGGGTGATAAACCCGGAAAAACGGCCGGTCTCTGCCGTCGCGGACCAGATCGAGGTGCGCGACGTCTCGACGGTGGAGGTGGCGATGGACAAGACCGACACCCTGACCTTGCTGTTCGATCCGGAGCATGCGCTGGACGAGCGGATCACGACAGAGCAATTCGCCGTCTGATCCGCTCCAAGCGTCTTGCGTCGGCCAAAAAGCCGCTGCTATAGGCGCGCCTCGCCGAAAGGCTGCTCCCCGGTAGCTCAGCGGTAGAGCAACCGGCTGTTAACCGGTTGGCCGATGGTTCGAATCCGTCCCGGGGAGCCATTTTCTCAAGGCCTTGCCGAACGCTCGACTGGCCGATCCCTGCCACGACCGGCATTGGAAACGAAATGGACCGCGCCGAGCGCCGCCGCCATCTGAAGGAAGACGAGCGCCTCATCGCGCGCGGCCTGGATTTCACGCACACCGACGGCTGGCAGGTGGTCGCCCTGATGCGCGTCCTTCGCGATCGTCTCGGGAAAGCCCGCAACTCGGGCACGATCGCCCCGTTGATGACGTTCCTGCATGAAAATTTCGGCCGGTCGAGCCGGCGGATGCCGGGCGAGCTGGCGGCCTGCGCAAAGGGTTGCTCTCATTGCTGTCACATGTGGGTATCGTTGCGGGCACCGGAGGCGCTGTTCATCAAGGCCGCCATTCCGGCCAAGGAGCGCGCGGATCTGCATGCCGCGATCCATGCCGCGCATGACGAAACCGGCCCGCTTTCCTACGATGACAGAATGAAGCTGGTGCGGCCCTGCCCGCTGCTGCAAGACGATGCCTGTCGAATCTACGCCGCCCGGCCGCTGGTATGCCGGACCACCGCTTCTGAAGACGCAGCCGTCTGCCGACGCGCCTACCGCCTCCTCTCTGACGAGGAGATTCCGCAGCCGTTGGTGTTCATCAACCAGCGCACCGGCTATTCGATCGCGCTGGCCGGAGCGCTGAAACATGCCGGCTATCCGGCCGGCGCCTATGAATTCAACGATGCCCTCCACACGGCGCTCGCCCGGCCGGATGCCGAGGCGGCGTGGTTGAAGGGCGAGGATATCTTCGCCGCGGTGCAACGCGATCCCGGCGGCGATCCCTTCGCCAATCCGACGCACCTCGAGCTCTACCGAGAGGCCTTTTCGTAGCCTTCCACGCTAGGCCTCCGCTGCGCCGCCCATTTCCGCCGCCAGACCCTGGCGATCACGCCGCCTGGCCGTGGCAGTGCTTGTATTTTCGCCCCGATCCGCATGGACAAGGCGCGTTGCGGCTCGTCGGCGGCTCCACCGCGCCTCGCGGCCCGATCGGCAGCTCCGGCCGCGGCGCCGCGAGCGGTGGCAACCTGGAAACCACGGCGCCCGTGCCGGCGTCGATATCCGCCGTATTGTCGTCACCGGAAAACGGATCGATATGGTGGGTGATGAAATCCGGCATCGGCGGCAGATCGGCCGGGGTCATCTGGAATCGGGCGCGGGCAAGGGTGCCGGTCACGTCCTCGCGGATGACCGCCAGCATCCGTTCGAACATCGCGAACGCCTCGTGCTTATATTCGTCGATCGGCTTCTTCTGCGCATAAGCGCGCAGGTGAACGACCTGCCGCAGCGCATCGAGCATCGCCAGATGCTCCTTCCAGTGATGGTCCAGGGACTGTAGCAGGAAATTCTTCTCGATCTGCACCCAGGTCTCGGGCGGCATGTCCCGCGTCTTTTCGACCATCAGCTCGTCGACCTGCGCCTGCACCCGCTCGACGAACATTTCAGGCTCGACCGCTTCCTCCTTCGCCCAATCTTCAAACGGCGGCTGGATGCCGAACACCTGATCGGTGCGCTCCTTCAGCAACTCGATATCCCATTGCTCCGGATAGCTGTTGGGCGGAATCGCCTCGCCGACCAGCGCATTGACCGTTTCGGCCCGCATGTCCTCGACCACGTCGCCGACCGTCTCGGCGTCCATGATGTCAGCCCGCTGCTCATAGATCACCTTGCGCTGGTCGTTCATGACATCGTCATACTCAACGACCTGCTTGCGGATGTCGTAGTTGCGCGCCTCGACCTTCTTCTGGGCCGTCTCGATCGCCTTCGAGATCCAGGGGCTGATGATCGCCTCGCCATCCTCCAGATTCTTGTTGAGCAGACGGGCGAACATCGTCTGCGGGCCGAAGATGCGCAGCAGATCGTCGTCCAGCGACAAATAGAAGCGGCTGAGGCCCGGATCGCCCTGACGGCCGGAGCGGCCGCGCAGCTGGTTGTCGATGCGGCGGCTTTCGTGCCGCTCGGTGCCGAGCACGAACAGGCCACCGGCCGCCTTCACCCGCTCCTTCTCCTCGGCGACCTCGTCGCGGATCTTCTGCTCGGCCTTCTCGCGCTTCGGTCCCGGCTCCATGTCGGCAAGCTCGTCCTCGATCCGGAACTCGACATTGCCGCCGAGCTGGATGTCGGTGCCGCGACCGGCCATGTTGGTGGCGATGGTGACGGCGCCGAAGCGGCCGGCCTGCGCCACGATATGCGCCTCGCGCTCGTGCTCGCGGGCATTCAGCACCGCATGCTTGATCTTGGCCTTCTTGAACGCTTCCGAAAGCAGCTCCGATTTTTCGATCGAGACGGTGCCGACGAGGATCGGATGGCCGATCGCCTGCTTCTCCTTCACCGCCTTGACGATAGCGGCGAACTTGTCGCCCTGATTCTTGTAGAATTCGTCTTCCTCGTCGATCCGCCCCACCGGCATGTTCGTCGGGATGGTGACGACGTTCATCTTGTAGATGTCGTAGAATTCCGGCGCCTCGGTCGCCGCCGTGCCGGTCATGCCCGAAAGCTTCGGATACATGCGGAAATAATTCTGGAAGGTGATCGAGGCGAGGGTCTGGTTTTCCGGCTCGATCTCGACCCCTTCCTTCGCTTC
>JBFWUJ010000065.1:0-12143 GCA_050247295.1 Sphingomonas sp.
CGATCAGCAGGTCGATGGCAGATCGCGCCTCCAGGTCGATTGTGCTTCCGCCTGAAGGACTTGGTATATCTGGTTGCCGAGGCCCGACGACCTGCTCACCATCGATGATCAGGGTCGCGACGGGCCAGGCGCCCTGAATCCATTCGGCGCCGGACCAATGTGCCCAGCACCCGGCGCTTTGGTTCCAGGCTGTCATGCCCGCCACCGGTTGCAGGAACCGCCAACCGCCCGCCGTCCATGCCGCCAGCGAATCGCTCTGCCCGCTCCACAGGCCCGTCGCCTCCGCTGCGACGATCCACGCGTCGCCGGGCGCCGGGTCGGCAGGCGGATCGGTCGCTGCGCCCTTGATGCTGGCGTGGACCAGCGCATCGATCGCGGCCAGCGCCTCGTTGTGATGCAATTCCTTCTGCGCCTGCCCCGGCGCGATCAGGGGCAGCGTGAAGCGCGCGGTCGTCGTCATTGAGGGTCTCCTTGGCTCAATCGAGGACGAGGTCCGCCGGTCGCGACAGACCATGGTCGCCGATCTGGCTGATCGCGATTGAAAGCGCGCCGGCGGCTCCGTCCGCCGCCTGCATCGCCATGTCGTAGACGAACGCCGGTTCGGCGGTCGTCTCGATCCGCTCGAAGCCGGCGCCTGTAATCGTCAATCGATAGCGTTCCGCTTCCTCGCCCAGCGGCGCGTCGGTGCCGTCAATCCAGCTCCAGCCGCGGCGGCTGCGCCGCGTCCAGCCGATCGTCACGTCGCCCTCTGGAAGGCGGCGCGCACGCACATGGACCGGACTGGGCGCCCGCAGGGATTCGCCGCCGATCGGCAAGCTGGAATTTGCTGGCGTGCTATCGCCGACACCGGAGGCACTGACGATCATCGTCATACCGGCCGATCCCGCCGGTGCTTCGACCGGCATCAACGCCGCCGCCTCGATCATCACGAACGGCTCGCTGGCATCGTGGCCAGCCATCGCCCATTCCGTGCCGCGCCGCCCGCGCAGCAGGCGCGACAGCCGGAAGCGGCGTCCGCCAAGCGGCACGGCCCGCCCGAACTGGATGAGCTCGTCGCCGACAAGCGCCAGATTGGCACCGGCGATCAGGGCCCCATCGGATGCGCCCTCGATCCACATCGCGTCGTTGAGCAGTTCGATCTCGATCGCATTCGCCTCGTCGATCAGGGACGATTGGCCGACACCGAGGCAACCGATCGCAAAGCCCATCGTCGCCGGAGCCACGGTCGCGCCAATGTCCAGCCAGCTTCCCCCCGCGTCGAAACTCGCCATCAGCGCCGCTCGTCGCCATCCCGGCGATGGTCCCGCGGCAGCGATGAACAGCAAGGGGCGGTCGTCTCGCGGTTCGCCGATCGGCGCGTCGATCAGATGCAATGCAGTCGGCCCATGAAGGAGGTCCGGTTGCGCGACCCCGCTCCCGGCGTCGGCCATTCCGGCGACCGCCATATTTCTGGGCTGGCGCTCCAGTTCGAGCTTCGCCGTCATCGGGCCGAAGGTGATCCGGCGCACTCGCCAGCATCCAGCCTCCTTTTCCAGACCGACGATCGCGCCTGGGCGCAAATTGGCCCGCGCCCAGCCATAGCCCGAGCTTGCCCGCATTCGGCCGGCTCGCACGGCCGCCAGACGCGCCTCGGCCAACGCCTTCGCCGCCTCCGCCGACAACGCCGCGGGCAACGCGTGCCGCTCGCTTCGATGCTGCGCCCGCTCACCGCTCGATGCCCGCTGCAGCCCGGCCTGATGGTCGCGCGCCGGGTCATAATAAGTGATGGCGATCTCGCCCGGTGCCGCGCCGGCCGCCTGCCGGACCATCTCCCGCCGCCCGCTTTCCTCGGCCGCTGCGAGTATCTGTGCCGGGCCGTCCGCGGACTGCAGCCGTAACGCCACGCCGTCGTCGGCCAGCGACAGCGCCGCGATCTCAGCCAGCATCTCGATCGCGCCGCGCAGGCTGTCGCCGCTGGCCGCATAGCCATGGAGCAATGGACTCGGCCCCGCCACCAGCCCGCCCGCGCACAGCGCCTCGGCGATCGCGCCAATCGTCACCGGCCCGTCGTCAGCCTCCACTTCGAAGGTGAGTGACGGGATGCGGTTGCCGTAATCCGCCAGCTGGAAATCCTCGAACACCGCATAAGCGAGACCGCGATGAGCCGGCGTCGCGCCGATACCCTCCGCCGACGCGATCAACGGATCGGCCGGCTGGTCCTCGTCGCCACGATAGAGGCGGAACGCGGTCGCGCTCTTGAAGTCGCCCGCCTCGCCCCGCAGCAGCTTGCCGTCGGCCCAGATCCGTCGCACGCCGATGATCGGCCGGGCCGACAAGGCGACGGCGAAGTTGGCCGCATAGGAATAGTTGACCGTCTTCGGCTGCCCCTTCCCGCTGCCGCTGGTCGATCGGCTTTCGATCAGGTCGGTCGCCCAGATCACCGTCCCGGCGACCCGCATGCGGCCGAACAGCTTCGGCAACTGGACGCCGTAGGTCGAGGTCTGGACTGCCAGATCGCCGAGCCGCGGCCCCTGCCGCGCTTTCGGCGCGAACAGGCCTTGGTCGATCCGCTGGCCGAGAATCGAGCCCAATGCGCCGCCGATCGGCCCGCCGACCGCGGTGCCGACCGCCGTCAGAATCAGCGTCGCCATGTTCCGCTCCTCAGCCGCCAAATCCCCAGTACCGGCCACTGCGGCTCGCCGGGCCGCTCGACCGCCCGCCGCAGCCTGGCATCGGCATGGATGATCCCGTCGCCGGTCCAGATGCCGAGATGCAGCTGCTCCGGTCCCGAGCGCATCGCCAGCATGTCGCCCGGCCGGCGCGCCCGGACGCGCCGCAACCCCGCGGTCGCCAGCGCCGCCGCCAGCTGCGCCACCGATCCCCCGCGCACGGGATAATCGGCCGGCGCATCGACATTCAGGGCCGCCGCGACCAGCCCGACGCAGTCCAGTCCCGTCTCGCTTCGCCCCTGCGGCCGGAACGGCGTACCGATCAATATGCGGGCGCGCGCGACGATCGCCGCGCGATCATTCCCCATCCTTCTTGCCCGCCTCGATCCGGTAGTCGTCGATCTCGACGACCAGCCGCTGCGGCGCGTGCGCGCAGCCGCCCAGCACCAGCAACAGCAATCCCGTGGCAGCTATCTGCCGCATCGTTCTTCTCCTTATTGATTCCGGGCCGACCCCTGCCGGAGGGATCAAGGGTTGGCAGGTCGTTCATGCGCCGGGGTAGCGGGTCAGTAGGTCGATCCCGGGCAGATGCGGCTCGCCGCGAAAATTCTCCGCATTGCCGAACCTCGCGCTGCAGGTCGCCAGCCGCCGGTCGCAGCCCTCCGTTATCTCGATCAGATCGCCTGCCGCCGCCGGAAATGCAGGCGGATCGCGCAACATCAACACCGTCCCCGTCGATGCCGCGATCGCACGCTCCAACCCGCTGTTCGCGCCGGTGAGCCAGCGCAGCCGGCCATACGCAAAGGCGCCGTCGGCGGCGCTCGCGTCGATCTCCATCTCTTCCTCGTCGGTCACCGCGACGATCCGCGCCGCCGTTGTCCGCGCCGCCAGATCGACCCGGCAGCGCCGGTCGCCCAGGTTCGCCCGGCATTCCGGCGAGGTTTGCTCGACTACGGGCCGGTCCAGCGCCGCCGTCGGCCCCTTCAGTTCCGCTTCGAAGCCCTCGCCCTTGATCGATATCTCGCCCAGCTCGCCGCGTGCGAGATGCAGCATCTCGCTCTCCGGCGCCTCCCAATCGGTCATGAAGACGGTGACTGCCGCTCCATCCCAGCGCCCGGCCTTCAAGTCCGTCGCGGTGATCGCATCGGATGTCAGCGCCCCCGCGACATCCAGGGTGTCGAGATCGAAGCCGTCGGTCAGCACGATCTCGGACGGCAGCATCCCCGGCGCCGCGCGATAGACAAGCCCGCCCACACCCAGGTCGCGGTCGTGAGTCGTGAACCCCAGCGTCACCCCGTCCCGCCGCTCCAGCCGCCAGCACAAGGCGACTGTCGTCAAGTCCTGCTGTAGAAAGCCAGCCATCTCGACCTCGAACCAAAAGAGGCAATATTGATGTATGTTATTCACCCAGATGACACGTCCGGCACGATCATTCTCGACGGTGTATCCGGTGGTGAGAGCCCGGTGGAGAACTGGTTTGCTCGGCTTGCCGCCGCCTCGGAAAGCTGCTGGTCAACCGATCCCACGCAAGCCCGCCGCTAACGCTCCCGCACCTCGATCAGCGGCACGCTCGGCGCCTCGCCGGCCAGGAAGGTGGCGCGGTTCACCTCCAGCCGATCCTCGGCGAACCGCACCGGCACGTCGAAGCGGAATCCGGCCGTGACCGCCGCGCCCTCGGCCGGCGGATCGACGAAGCTGATCACGCCCTTCCCGCCAAGCGTCCAGCCGCTCGCCTGCTCCACCCCGTCCAGCGCGATCCGCACGCTGCCGCTCAACGGCCGGGTGATCCGCCGCTCCTGCCCGTCATAATCCTTCACCAGCGCGAAATCGGTCCGCGCCCCGTCGCCATCGCCAAGCACCTGATCGGTGCTCGCCGGCTCGCCGGTCATTCCATTGGAAGAGTTGTCGAATGGATCCTCGAACCGAAAGGCCACCGCCGCCCCACGCCGCGCCCGGAAGAAAGCGATCAGCTCCTGCAGCTCGGTCTCGCTCCGCAGGCCCGGCCCGGCGTCGAAGCGCAAGCGCGCATCGGCCCAGTCGGCGTTGCGCTGTTCCGCCCCGTTCGCCGTCGTCACGATCGCGGTCGAGAATTCCGGCACGACCGCCGCCTCCCGGCCCAGCGCGATCGGAAAGCGCACGTCCGCGAAAGCCTCCAAGACATCCTCCCCGATCGAAAAATAAGTGAGCCCGTCCCGCATGACTTGCGGCAGCGCCCAGACGAACACCTCCGCCGTCGCCCGGGCCATCGCCATCTCCGCTGCGTCGGCGATCGGCGCCCATATCGGCGCATCATCCGCGTTCGGCGCGAAGCCCGTGAAATAATGCTGTTCGGCAACTGGATAACCGAGCCGCTCCGCCATCGCCGCGACGGCCCCCGACGTCGCGCCGCCGCGCCCGGACGTCACCCAGTCATAATCCTCGAGCTGCAGCACGTCGAAGGCAGGCGATGCCCATCCAAGGGGCACGTTGGCGCGGCGAACCTCCGCCCCATCGAGCACTGTCGGCAGGTAGACGAGCAGCAACGTCTCGACCTCCGCCGCCACAGCCCGTGCCGCCGCGGACAGGGCCGCCGTCGAGTCCGCCAGCGCCGCGCCCGCCGCATCGAGCGTCGCCTTCTGCGCCGCATCCAGTTCGCCGCGGACATCCGCGATCGGCGCCGGGCCGAGCGCCGCCACCGCCGCGTCGTCGTAGAGACAGATCGCGCCGTCGCTCCGCACCCACCACCACGGCTCGCCGACCTGGAACCGCACCTTTTGCCCGGCCGCCACGGCGAGCCCCGCAAACGCCGCCGCGATCCCCTGCAGCCATGCCATCGCCCCGTCATGGCAGGGCGACAATAGCGCCGAGGGCGGCTCCCACCCCGTCAGCGCGGGCGCGCCTTCCATATCCCGCTGCTTCCACGCCTCCGGGCAATGCTGGTCCAGCAACTCGTAGGAGAGCGAAAGGATTACCTCGAATCCCAGCGCCTTCGCCCGTTCGAGGAAATCCGCATGCCACGCCGCGCATGGCTGGTTCAGCCCGGCGAACGCCTTGAGATCGCCGTCGAGCCGGAAATAATGGCTCATCCCGACATAGTGATTGATCACTGCCCGATAGCCGAGCCAGGCGATGTTCCGCAGTACCCGCGCCGGCGTTAGATGGTAGAGGTCGTCATAACCGGTGGCGATCCGTAGCCGGTGCTCCGGCACCATTGCGTCGCCGATGCCGATCACCGATCCGGATCCGTCGCAGGCGATCTCGCTCAGCTCCGCCCAGCCCACGGCCGGCGCAGCCAGCATCTCGTCCGCGCCCGAATAATCCGGCGCGACCAGCGATATGAACATCCGGTCCACGTCGCCCGCCCAGACCGGATCGTCCGCCTCCCAGCCGCCGGCCAAGTCGCCGAAGTCGAGCGACACAACCGCGTCCTCCGTCGTCCCATCCGCATGGTTCCACAGCCGCACGAACCAGCTGCGCGGCGCTCCCGCCGCATCCCGCCCCTCGATCGTCAGCGTCGGCCCATGCACGGCGTCGAGCGGCTTCACGCCCGAAGAGCGCCAGCGGAAACGCAGACGGCATCGCCGGAAATCGCGCGCTGTCTCGTAGCGCAGCAGCGGATGATCCCAGCGGTCCGCCGCCTCCCAGATCAGTCCCGCCAGGTCGTCCGCCCGATAGAACACGGCCTCGACGCGCAGGCTGTTCGGCCCGGTGGTGACGCAGGACGCCATCATCGGCCGCGGAAAATCGACGCACCAGTAACGCGCGTCGAACCTTTTCACCCAGCCAAGAGTCTTCGCCGCGCCAGCCGGCGCGAGCCAATGGGGCATTGATGCTCACCCTTTTCGTCATCCCCGCGAAAGCGGGGATCCCGCTTCTTTGAGCCCGACGCATTGAACGCTAAGCTCGATGAATGTTGTGGAAGCTCCGTCTGCGGGAGGTGCTAGCCATCCTCTTTGCGCTTGCGGCGGCCGTCGGCATCGCGCTCCTCTATCGCTGGAGGTACGCGACAGACGATCGTCGCCAGCGGCTGATCGAGGCGGAAATCCTGAGCTTCAGTGGCCACCTTTCGAAAGCCAAGTTGCGCAACCTGCGCATGGCGTGGGTGCGATTGCCCGATGGAAGGGTCAACCGCGTTCGATGGCCGGATAGTGCCCGCGCCTCTCACTGCCGGGCCGGTGATCGCGTCCGGCTTATCAGCTACGACTTTCGCGTCCGGGTTTGGCGCGATGGCTGCTATCCCAGCCCGCGCGATCCGAACCCACCGCCATTTCCGTAAGACGCTTAATCCTCCACCCGCATCAGCGCCGTTTTCACCGCCCGCGCCACCTGTCGCCCGCTCTGCTGTAGGGCCCGCCCCTCGCTCCCCACAGGCGCGTTGATCGTCACGTTCACCCGCACCTCGCGCCCGCCGCCGCTCCGCATCGCCTCGATCCGTCCGCTCGCCGCCGGCACGAACAGCTCCGGCCCGCGCTCGCCGACCAGATAGGGCCGGCCGGGCGAGACCGGCCCGCCGATCGCCTTGCCCGGCGCGCCGCCAAGCCCGCCCAGGAGCTGCCCCAGCACCGCCCCCAGCCCGCCTTTCTTGCCGTCATGGAACAGCGCATCGATCCCGAGCCGGATTGACGAGGCGGCGATCTGCGCCATCGCCGCCAGAGCGGTGCGCTTCAGGTCCTCGAACCCCGCTTGCCCCGACCGGATGGCGCTGATCAGCGATCGCTCCAATGCCCGCCCGGCCCGCCAGGCGCCGTCCGCGAACGGCCCCTCCAGCTCGGCCCGCATCGCTGCCAGGTCGCGCGCGAACGCGCCGGTGTCGGCGCGCACCGCGACCACCGCCTCGTCGAAATCATCCATCGCTTTTCCTTGTTCGTCATCCCGGACTTGATCCGGGATCCGCCTTTTCCTGAGCCCCTGAAAGACAGATGGATGCCGGATCAGGTCCGGAATGACGGTTGGTCGGGAAACATCTCCATCAGCCGGTCAAGATCGTCGGCCCCGGCCGCCTCCGCCGCCTCGCCCGCCAGCGCCCCGAGCACCGCCGCCAGCTCCGCCGGGGTCGATCGCCAGAACGCGTTCGGCGGCCAGCCGAGCAGGGCGCCGGCCAAGCCCGCGAGCCGCGCCGCGTCGTCGCTAAACACGGCCCTGCAGGATCTGCCCGAGCAGCACCCGCAGCACCGGCGTCGCCTTCGCCAGCCCCAGCTCCACCAGCGCCTGCCCGATCCGTTCGCGCGCTACGCCGCCGCCGGCGCAATGCCAGAACAAAGCGGCCATATCGCCCAGGGCCAGCCGTCCCTCCGCCGCGCGCTCGACCAGCGCGAACAAAGGACCCAGTTCCTCTTCCGCCGCCACCAGCGCCTCAAAGCTCGGCCGCAGCACCACCTGCGCGCCGTCCACCAGGATCGCCGCCTCGCCGCGCATCGCATTGGCGCTCATATGGCCGCCACCGCGCCGGAGCTTTCCAGCGCCACCGCATAGGTCCGCTCGCCATTGTGATCGCCGGCATAATCGAGCCGGGTGATCAGGAACCGGCCGCGCAGCCGCTCGCCGCTCTCGAAGCTTAGCTCATAATCGTCCAGCGCGCCGCCCAGGGCATTGCCCTTGATCCGGGTCTCCGCCGCGGTCCCGGTGAAGATTCCGCTCGCCGCCACCGAGACGGATCGCACGCCCGCGCCCGACAGCAGCTCACGCCAGCCGCCGGAATCCTTGCTCGTGACGTTCACCGCCTCGCCGTTCACCGACAATTGCGTTGTCCGCATGCCGCCGATCGTCGCGTAGGTTGGCGGGCCGCCGCCGTCGCCGACCTTCAACAGGAATGCGCTTCCTTTTTCCGCCGCCATGGCGCAGTCTCCTTTTCGTCAAGCCAATGAAAAGATGGAGAGGGGGATGCTTTCATCTTTGCTTGCGCTGGCGATGATGATGCAGAGCGATACGACCCGCGCCTCGCGCGAAGCCTTCACGCGCTGCCTGAGCCAGTTCGTCGATGCCAGCATGCGGGCCCGCAAGACGGCCGAGCAGTTCCAGGCCGAATTTGCCCAGGCCTGCACCGCCGAGCAGACCGCCTTCCGCGATGCGATCATCAGCCGCGACACGGCGATGCGCGCGACTCGCGCCAGCGCCGAGGAATCGGCCCGGCTTGAAATCGACGATGCCCGCGCCAACTTCGCCGACCGGTTCGAGGCGCCCCGCGCCCAGCCATAGGGGGTTCGCGCAACGGCGGGCCGGCGCGCCCGATGGACGTCACGACACCGGGGTGGCGTGACGCCCGGCCCTAGTTTTCGGCCTCCATCCGCACCCGCATCTCCACCATCCCGGACCACGCGCCGGTCCGTTTCTGCGCCGTCCGCCGCCGCGCCAGCACCGCATTCACGACCCGCCAGCCGTCCGCCCCTTCCAGACCGAGCAAGGCCGCCTCCACGGCCTCCATCAGCGCCCGCAGCCGCGCCGGCCTTTCGCCGCCGTCGTGCACCGTCGCGGTCAGCCGGATCTCCCGGCCCGCGCCGCTTTTCCAGCTCCAGTCGGCTTCCGGCCCGATCTCGATCGCCGCATAGGGCAGGCTCGCCCGCTCCGGCACCCCGTCATAGGCGCCGTTCAGCCCGTCGATTCGGCCCAGCGCCGCGACTGCCCACGCCGCCAGCATCTCGCCCGCGCCCGCCATCATCGCCGCTCCGCGCCGAGCCGCAACCGCCGCCACGGCCGCCACAGCGCCGTCACCGCGGCGGGCGGCGGCGCGTCGCCGTCGCTTCGCGCCAGCCCGTGTACCGCCAGCCGCGCAATTCCCCGCCGCAATGCTTCCGGGACGCCATTCGGATCGTTCGCCAGCCCGGCGACGTAGCGCACCTTCATCCGCGTCTCTGCCTGCGCCGCCTTCAGCCGGACCCAGCCTTCGCCGGCGGCGTCGATGTCGATCGCAAAGCTGTCGGCCGGCAGCACGGTTTCGACTCCATTGGCGCCGATCATCGTCACGCCCTCGATCGCCCGCACGGGGGCGGCGCCCAGCCGCGTCCAGCCCATCGCCGCGGGCAGCATCTCTTCGACGTCGCGGGCAAGCAACAGCGTCGCGGTGAAGCGCTCGCACAGGTCGGTCGCGCTTCGCACGAGGCCGGCGATCAGCGCATCCTCATCGCTCGTCGCGATCCGGGCCTCGGCCTTGATCTCGTTCAGGCCGACGACCGCCTCCGGCGCCGCGGCGGCGACGAAGCCCGCCATCATCGTTCCTCCACCCGGAGCGTGAGCGATCGCTCGTCGCTCCGGCCGTCGCTCAGCGTCACCCGGTTGCCGATCCGGTAGACATGGCCCGGCACGCCGCCGGTCAGCGTCACCGCGGTGCGGGTCAAATCGTGGCTCGAAATATCGATCGCGACGCCGCTCGCTTCGGCCGGCGTCACGGTCCAGTCGCTCGCCGCGATCACCTGCCCGTCGAGATAGGCGGGGCCCCAGTCGATCGCATAGTCGATCCGCGCGCCCGGATCCTTGAGATAGAAGCTCATCTGGTCACCTCGTTCATGGCCTTGTCGCAGTTGCCGGGCGCCGATCGGCCCGTGCATTTGTGCTCGCGTCGCCGGGCGCGCCGGCGCATCGGTCGGCCGCGATCGCTCCTGGCCGCGGCCCGCTCTGCTCGGCCGGCAGCTCGCGCCGGCCGGCGTCGCCCAGCGCCCGGCCGCAGATCGTCTTGCCGAGCATCGTCAGGCGCCGATCAGGCCGTGCGCGATCAGATCGTCGATCAGCGCCTTCAGCCGCTGTGCCAGTGCTTCGGTGGTCGCGCTCGCGGTGTCGAAGCCGCTTCGCGCTGCGGTGCCGGACGGCGACGTCCAGCCGAGCCGCCGCGCCCCGGCGATCTGGCTGCCGCCGATCGAAATTGTACCGGTAACGGTGAGGCTGCCCGTCCTGATCGGCGCATAACCGTTTCCGCTGCCCAGGAAATAGAACGAGCCGCCGGTGCAATCGATGCGGTTGACGCCGGCGACCGAGCCGATCGTGAACCCGCCCAGGCCGGTGACGGAAAGGGTCGAGAGGCCGCCGATCGATCCGCCGCTGACCGCGACGTTCGAGGCCGCCTGCGTCGCGATCGTGCCGAGGCCCAGATTGGTTCGCGCTGCCGACGCGCTGCTCGCACCAGTGCCGCCGTCGGCGATCGCCAGATCGGTGATGCCGGTGATCGCACCGCCGGTGATCGCAACCGCCGCCGCCGATTGGACGGCGAGGCTGCCCATCCCGCCATGGTCGCGGAGCGCCGCGGCGTCTGCGAGCGTCAGGTGGGCGCGGCCAAAGTCCGTCGTCGTCAGTCCGGCGATGGCGGTCAGACCGGCGTCGATCGGCTGATAGTCGGCGCCATGGCTGTGGCCGCTCGCCGCCGCGTCGGTAATGCCATAGCCGGCCAGCGTCGTCGGCCGGTCGTCCAGGCTGGCGAAATCATGCGCGTGGTCCAGCGGTGCTTTCGCCGCCAGCGCATCGGCAAGGCCGACGACATCGCCGATCGCCGCGACCGCCCCGTCGCGGGCCGCGAACCAGGCGGCGCAGACGGTCAGCGCGACCGTCTTCAGCCCCGCGGAAAAGTCCACCGCGATGCCGCCGGCCGACGATGCGATCGGCGTTCGCGCGAGCTTGCCGGCCGCGATCTCGCCCGTGCCGGTTTCCCATTCGCCGGCATGGGTGACGCCGGCGATCGCGTAGTGAAAGCGCGCTCCGGCCGGCACTGCGTCGGCGAAGGCGCGATGTCCCGGCAGCGCGCCGCCCAGCGTCAACGCGCCCGGGCCTTCACCCCAGCACGCCTCGCGCACCAGATCGGCGAAGAACAAAGCCATGGTCGGCCTTTCGATGGTCTGAAGAAGGGATTGCGCCCGCCCGGCAAGGGGAACCGGGCGGGCGCGGGAAGGAATTGAAGCAATCCCTTCCGTCATTCCGCACCTGCCGGCCCGGCCGGCATGACGATCGGGCTACGCCGCGAACTTCAACAGCTTGATCGCCTCGCTGTTCATGACCTGGCCGCCGATCCGCTTGGTCGCATAGAAGTGGACGAACGGCTTGTTGGTGAACGGATCGCGCAGAATCTGCGTCTCGCTCCGCTCGGCGATCAGATAGCCGGCCTTGAAATTGCCGAAGGCGATGGCGATCGCATTGGCGGCGATGTCCGGCATGTCCTCGGCTTCGATCAGCGGATAGCCGAGCAGCGAATCCGGCCGCCCCTCGGCCAGCGCCGGCTGCCACAGGAAGGCGCCATCGTCGGTCTTGAACTTGCGGATCGCCGCCGCGGTGGCCGAGTTCATCACGAACGCCGCCCCCTGCCGATAGGGCGCGCGGAGGCTTTGCACGAGGTCGATCAATTTGTCCTGCGGCGCGCTGGCCGGGAAGCCGCCGGCGACGCCGGTCTTGATGAACTGCAGCGTCCCGAAGACCCGCGTCGCGTCGCCGTCGGCGCTGTTCGGCGCGGCGAGGAAGCCCTTGGGCTTGGCCGTGCCGTCGCCATTGACGAAGGCCGCCCCTTCCGCCCGCGCGAATTCCTGCGCGATCTCCTCGGCCAGC
>JBFWUJ010000066.1:0-9279 GCA_050247295.1 Sphingomonas sp.
CCGGCGCCGGCGCCGATGCCGGCGGCGATCCGATGGATCGAGGGCAAGGAGGGAATCGCGGCGATCGGCCATGACGGCGGCGGCTTCGCCTTCGATTGCGAGGGGCCGCGGCACCGGGCGCTGCTGCATCCGCATGCGCTGGCAGACCGGCCGGTGACCAATGGCGACTGGCTCGGCTTCATCGAAGCGGACGGCTATCGCGATCCGCTGCTCTGGCTCGCCGACGGCTGGGCCTGGGTGCAGGCCGACACGATCGAGGCGCCGCTATACTGGCTGAAGGACGGCGCCGGATGGACCCGGTTCGGCCTCGACGGCGTTCGTCCGATCGATCCGGCCGCGCCGGTCTGCCACATCTCCTATTACGAGGCCGATGCCTATGCCCGCTGGGCCGGGGCGCGGCTGCCGACCGAGGCGGAATGGGAGGCGGCCGCCGAAGCCTTCGATGCCGATGGCGGCAACCAGCTCGATGCCGCCGGCGCCGTCCGGCCCCTGCCTTCGAAAGATAGCGGCCTTCGGCAGATGTTCGGCGACGTCTGGGAATGGACCGGTTCGGCCTACCTGCCGCATCCCGGATTCCGCGCCGCCGAGGGGGCGGTGGGCGAGTATAACGGGAAGTTCATGTGCTCGCAGATGGTGCTGAAGGGTGGCTGCTGCGCCACCCCGCGGGGGCATATGCGGGCGAGCTACCGCAATTTCTTCTATCCGCATCAGCGCTGGATGTTTTCCGGCCTCCGCCTGGCAAAGGATCTCTGATGGACGCGATCGCGACCGTCGCCGCCCATGTGCCGGCGTTCCGCACCGATGTGCTGACCGGCCTCGCGGCGCCGATACCGGCGGTCCCGGCGCGATGGTTTTACGATCATCGCGGCTCCGAATTGTTCGAGGAGATCACCCGGCTGCCCGAATATTACCCGACCCGCACCGAAGCGGCGTTGCTGACCCGGCACAGCAGCGAGTTCGCGGCCCTGCTCGGCCGCGGCGAGGCGGTGGTGGAATTCGGCTCCGGCTCCTCGACCAAGACGCCCATCCTGCTGCAGGCGATCCGCCCCGCCGCTTATGTGCCGATCGACATCAGCGGCGATTTCCTGCGCGAATCGGCGGCCTCTCTGGAGGCCGAATTTCCCGGCCTGCCGGTGCTGCCGGTCGAGGCCGATTTCATGCGCCCGATCACCCTGCCGGACGAGATCGCGTCGATGGCGAAGCTCGGCTTCTTTCCCGGCTCGACGATCGGCAACCTGGTCGCCCGCACCGCCGTCGACCTGTTGCGGGCGATGAAGGAGACGCTGGGCGAAGGCTCCCGGCTGCTGATCGGCATGGACCGGATCAAGCCGATCGAAGTCCTGCTCGCCGCTTATGACGATGCGAATGGCGTGACCGCCGCGTTCAACCTCAACCTGCTCCACCGGATCAACGCCGAACTGGACGGCGACATCCCGGTCGACGCCTTTCGGCACCGGGCGATCTGGAACGACCCGCTGAGCCGGATCGAGATGCATCTGGAGGCGGTGCGGGACGTTTCCTTCACCATCTCCGGCCAGGCCTTCTCATTCCGCGAAGGCGCCATCATCCATACCGAGAACAGCCACAAATATGGCCATCGCGACAGCCGGCTGATGCTGCGCGCCGCCGGCTGGGGCGTGGTCGAGGAATGGACCGACGAGCAGGAATGGTTCTCGATCCTGCTCGCCGAGGCGGAGCCGCCCCGCTTCGCCCCCTGATCGGGCGGCCGTGGTTGCCCGTCCACGTCGGCCCGGCTAGAGGCGGCGCACGCGTGGAGGGATTGCTTTCGTGACCTTTGGCCTGGCCATGTTCGGCATTGTCGACCTGCTGTTGCGGGTCGCTATGTACATCATCATCCTCCAGGCGATCCTGTCCTGGCTGGTCGCGTTCAACGTGATCAACATGCAGAACGATTTCGCCCGCTCCTTCCTCTACGCGCTCGACCGGATCACCGAGCCGCTCTACCGGCCGTTCCGCAAGATCCTGCCCGATTTCGGCGGCCTCGATTTCTCACCCCTGATCGTGCTGCTGCTGATCATCATCCTGAAGGACTATCTGCTGCCGGCGGCGATGCTGTCGGTGTTGCGATAGCGGGCGCTATCGGTGGCGGCGGCGCGGATCGACGGCAAGGCCTTCGCCGAAGGCCTGCGGGCGCGGGTCGGCGACGCGGCGGCGCGTTTCACGGCGAATGCGGGGCGCAAGCCCGGCCTCGCCGTCGTGCTGGTCGGCGAAGACCCGGCGAGCCAGGTCTATGTCCGCTCCAAGGGCAAGGCGACCGCAGAGGCGGGCATGGAGAGCTTCGAGCACCGCCTGCCGGCCGAAACCAGCCAGAGCGAGCTGATTGGCCTCGTCCAGTCGCTGAACGGCGACGATGCGGTGGACGGCATCCTCGTCCAGCTGCCGCTGCCGGCGCAGATCGACGAGGCGGCGGTGATCGCGGCGATCGACCCGGCCAAGGACGTGGACGGCTTCACGACCGAAAATGCGGGGCGGCTGGCGACCGGCGGGCAGGCGATGGTGCCGTGCACGCCGCTGGGCTGCCTGATGCTGCTGAAGGACCGGATCGGCGACCTTGCCGGGCTGGAGGCGGTGGTGATCGGCCGTTCCAACATCGTCGGCAAGCCGATGGCGCAGCTGCTCCTCAACGAGAATTGCACCGTCAGCATCGCCCATAGCCGGACCCGCGACCTGCCCGCCGTGGTGCGCCGCGCCGACATCGTCGTCGCCGCCGTCGGACGGCCGGAAATGGTGAAGGGCGACTGGCTGAAGCCCGGCGCCGCGGTGATCGACGTCGGCATCAACCGGGTGCCGGATGAAGGCGGCAAGACCAGGCTGGTCGGCGACGTCGATCATGCCAGCGCGGCCGCGGTCGCAGGCGCGATCACGCCGGTGCCGGGCGGAGTCGGGCCGATGACGATCGCGGTGCTGCTGCGCAACACCCTTGTCGCGGCCCATGTCCGGGCCGGCATGGCACCGCCGGAGGGCCTGTGACCGCGCTCTTCATCTCCGCCTTCGTCACCTTCCTGGTGGTGATCGATCCGCCGGGCTGCGCGCCCATCTTCGCCGGTCTCACCAAGGACGCAGCGGCGGCGCAGCGCCGCGCAATGGCGATCCGATCGGTCCTCGTGGCGGCCGGCATCCTGCTCTTCTTTGCGCTGCTGGGCGAGGATCTGCTCAGCGCGCTCGGCGTGTCGCTCTCCGCCTTCCGGATCGCCGGCGGCATCATGCTGTTCCTGATCGCCATCGACATGGTGTTTGAGAAGCGCACCGAGCGGCGCGAGAACCGGGCCGAGGCGGTGGCGGCGCGCGATGTCGAGGACGTCTCCGTCTTTCCGATGGCGATCCCGATGATCGCCGGACCCGGCTCGATCGCCTCGGCGATGCTGCTGACCGCCCGGGCCGAGGGCGTGGCGGAGACCGCCGCGGTGCTGGGCGCGCTCGCCGCGACCTTGCTCCTCACCCTGCTGGCCCTGCTCGCCGCCGGGCCGCTGATGCGGCTGCTCGGTCACAAGATGGAGGCGATGATCACCCGGCTGCTCGGCGTGATCCTGGCCGCTCTGGCGGTCCAGTTCGTGATCGACGGCATCGAGCGCAGCTTCGGCTAGCGCACCACGCGATACATCCTGAACGGCGAACCTTCCGGCAGCGATACCCGCCGCAGCCATGCCGGCGCCCGGCCGGCCGCGAGCTGGGCATAGAAACCCTGCGGCGCTTCCGAGCGGTAGATCGTCGATTCCGACATGTTGGGGCAGATGAGGACATAGTCGATCCGGTAGCGATCGACGGTGGCGCGGGCATTGGCGGGATTGCCGCGCCAGGCGCGCATGACATCGAGGATCTGGCGGCCATTGCGGTGATAGGGGCCGGCCACCGCATTGTGCGGCGTCACGGTGATCAGCCGCGGGCCGAGATCGATGAAGGTCAGCACGTTGCCGCGCGGCTGCTGCGCCACCGGCCGCAAGTCCCGGATCGTCGAGCAGCGCCAGTTGGCGAGATTGACCGACTGGCGATAGGCGCTCGGCGGCTCCGCATTGAGGGTCGCCAGATAGCCGGCGGCGATGCCCGACACGACGAGGAAGGCGCCGACGATACCGACCACCCGGACGATCATGCTGCGCTGCGCGCGCAGCCATTCGATCGCCGCCCAGGCGAGCGCCGTCGCGCCCGCCACCGACAGCAGCTGCGCCGCCGGACCGGCGCGGGTCTGCCACAGCAAGAGGGCGGCGGCGAGCAGCGCCAGCGCGGCGACCGAAGCCCAGGGGATCAACTTGGCCGCGTCGCGGCGGTGCGTCCACAGCATCAGGGCGTAGCCGATCAGGCCGGCGATCGGCAGCGTGACAATCTGGATCGCGGTGTTGAAGCCATGGCCATAGACCGGCATCGCCTCCCGCACCCGGCTGAGCCACAGCCGCTCGAGTTCGGGCGAGGACCGTTCGAGCCGCCCGAGACAATCCGGCCAGAGCAGAATGAAGGCCAGGGCCACCAGGCCGCCGGCCAGTGCCGCCACAGCCAGCCGCCAGCCCCATTGGCGCGGATTGATCCAGGCGAGAACCACCGCCGCGACACCGGCCGCGAGCATCGTCGACAGCCAGACCGGCGACAGCGCATCGCAGACCGCCGCCCGATTGGCGTTCGAGCTGAAAAGGGCGAAGGCCAAAGCGCAGCCGCCGGCAAGCGAAACGCCATAAGCGAACAATCTCTTCGCCTGCCCCGCGTCATGGAGCCAGCGCAGCCCGATCGCGGCGCCGACCAGCGCCAGATAGAGCAACATCTCCAGCCCGATCGCGAGCGACAGCGCGGTCGCAACGCCGGCGACAACGCCGCCGCGCGCGCGCCTGGAATCGGTGAGGGCCATCACGGCCACCGCCAGCATCGCGAGCTGCCAGCCGTGATGATCGATCCGGAGCGGCGCCCACATTCCGCGCGCCGAGCCGCCGCAAACAAGCAGGGCGACGGCGATCGCGAAGGCGCCGCCGCCGATCAGCCGGCGGACCGTCACCGCCACCGCCGTCATCGCCACCAGCAACGGCAGCAAGGGCGCGATCGCGACGGCCGCCTGCTCCGCGTCGCGGCCGCCGATCAGCGGGCCGAGGATCAGCTTGATCGCGGCGATCGGCAGATCGACCAGCCGCGACCAATGGATGTCCGCGCCATAAGGCGGATCGAGCCGGTACTGGCGAAGATCGAACCAGCCCTGGCCGGCGATCAGGCCGCGAACCTGCATCATCCGCAAATTGTCGTCGGTGTCGCCGAGCGCGAAGAGACGGATCGCGTCCCAGCGGTCCCAGAGCATATAGGCCGAAACCAGCAACCAGAACAGGAGCACGAGCCAGCGCCAATGCTTCTCGGCCCAATCTCCCAACGCCATCCGTTACCCCTTCCCAAGCCCCGCGCCGGTCATTAGTCGCTCGCCCGCAAAGGACAAGCGGACCGAAGGAGGCCGCGCCTGGTGACGGATCGCGCGGTTTCGCAATTGCTTGCACAGCTCATTCGCTTCGGCATGGTCGGCGGCTTCGTCACCGGCCTCTATGCGCTCGTCTACTCGCCGCTGGCCAAATATGAGATCACCACGCCGCAGATCGCCAATCTCGCCGGCTATCTGGTCGCGATGGTCACCGGCTATGTGCTGCACAGCCGCTGGAGCTTCCGGGGCCATGGCAGCCGCGACAACACGGCCCGCACGACCGGCCGTTTCTTCATCGTCAGCCTGGTCAGCCTCGGCCTCAACGCCCTCTTCGTATTCATCCTGACCGACGGCCGCGCGCTCGACGGCCCCTGGTGGTGGCCGCTGATCCCGATCCTTTTCGTCACCCCGCTGGTCACCTTCTCGCTCAACCGGCAATGGGTTTTTCGCTGATGGAACGGATCGTCTACGACCGGATGGCGGAACTGGATCAGGTCCATTGGTGGTACCGGGCGCGCCGCGACATCCTGGCCGATCTGATCCGGCGCAAGATCGCGCTGGCCGCCGATGCCCGTATCCTGGAGGTCGGCTGCGGCACCGGCCACAACCTGGAGATGCTTCGCCGCTTCGGCCGGGTCGACGGAATCGAGGTCGATCCCGCCGCACGGGCGCTCGCGACCGAACGGCTGGGACAGCCGATCATGGACGCGCCCCTGCCGGCGCTGCCGGGGGTTGCCGACGGCGCCTATGACATGATCGCGATTCTCGATGTCATCGAGCATATCGACGACGACGTGGCGGGGATGCAGGCGCTTGCCGGCAAGCTGAAGCCCGGCGGCAGGATGCTGATCACCGTCCCCGCCTTCCCGTTCATGTGGAGCGCGCACGATGTCGTGAACCACCACAAGCGCCGCTATACGAAAAGGACGCTGCGCAAGCTGATCGGCGACGCCGGCATGACGATCGAGATGCTGAGCTGGTTCAACAGCCTCCTTTTCCCGCTCGCCGCCGGGGCGCGGCTGGCGGGGCGGCTGACGGGCAAGGAAGACAGCGACGACACACTGCCGCCGCGGCCGATCAACAAGGCGATGGAGTGGGTGTTCGGGCTGGAGCGCTACACGCTGGGTCGAACGCCGATGCCGCCGGGTGTGTCGCTGGTCGCGATCGGTTCGGTGGGCTGATCGTCCGATCCGGCGGCATCCGCCGGTGCTGCGACATGGCCCAGCGCCGGCGTACCGCCGACCGGGCCGGCAATTTCCTGGACGATATAGAGCGGTCGGCGCTTCGATTCGATGTAGAGCCGGCCAAGATATTCGCCGATCATTCCGAGCACGAACATCTGCACCGCGCCCAGGACGACCACGACCAGCATGAGCGAGGTCCAGCCCTGAATCGCCGCCCCGGTCAGGAAAGCGAAGCCGATATAGAGCAGCAGCAGCACCGACGCGGCCACCAGCCAGAGGCCGACATGGCTGGCGAAGCGCAGCGGCGCCGTCGAGAAGCCGGTCACCGCATCGAGAGCGAAGCGGATCATCTTGGCGAGCGGATAGCCGGTCTCGCCGGCATAACGCTCCGCCCTGTCGTAAAGGAACGGCACCTGCCGGAAGCCGATCCAGGCGACCATGCCGCGGATGAAGCGGGCCTGCTCCGGCAGGCTCAGCAGCGCATCGAGCGCGCGCCGGCTCATCAGCCGGAAATCGCCGGTGTCGCGAGGGATGTCGATGTCCGCGAGGCGGGACAGGGTGCGATAGAAGAGCTTGGCGGTGCCGAGCTTGAAGGCGGTTTCCCCCGCCCGCGCCCGGCGCACCGCATAGACGACGTCCGCCTGCTGCCGGTCCATCTCCGCCATCATGTCGCTGAGCAGCTCCGGCGGATCCTGCAGGTCGGCGTCGATGATCAGGATCCGTTCGCCAACGCACAGATCGAGGCCGGCGGTGAGCGCGAGCTGATGGCCATGGTTGCGCGACAGGTTGATCGCCACCAGCCGGCTGTCGTCGGCCGCGATCTCCCGCATGATCTCCCACGTCCGGTCGCGCGAGCCATCGTTGATCAGCACGATCTCATAAGCGAGCCCGGTCGCTTCGGCGGCGCGGGTCAAGCGCACGTGCAGCTCGCGCAGGCACGCCTCCTCATTGTAGCAGGGAACGACGATCGATAGCGGCAAAACGGGCATTCAATAGCTCTGGAACGGTGATGGTGGCGGCCCGACCGGGGACCGGTCCACCACCCTATAGAGGACGCTGGCGCCGTTGCGCCAGATCGGCAGCAGCCCGCGCAGCAGCGCCGGATCGTGCGGCGGCGGATCGATGAGCCAGACGAAGTCGAACGCATCGCGCGGAAAGCGCTCCAGCGCCTGGTCGATCGTCCGCCATGGTTCGTAGCGGCAGCGCACCCCGGTCACGATCTGGCTGGCGTCGCGGGTGAAGCCGCGGCCGGGATCGTAACGGACAGTGAGCAGCTGCGCGCCCGGCATCACCCACTGATCGTTCGAAAAGGCCTCCCGGCGGACGATCGCCATCGCCGGCAGATGCAGCAGCCGCGACATCGCCCAGGGCTCCGCGCACGGGCGGCCGACGAAGCTGACCACCCGGGCCCCGCGCGGGATATGATCGAGCGCCGCAAGGTTGGCGTCATAGGCGCGGTCGTACATGACCATGCTGACCGTCGTCGCCGTCGTGCGGATGCCGAAGAAGGCGAAGCCGGCAATGCCGAAGGCCATGACCAGCCGGTGCGATGCGTTCGGAAAGCGGATCGCGATCAGGGCGATGGCGAAGATATAGGGCGCAAGCCGCATATCGGCATAAGCCGAACCGAACACCACCCGGGGCAGCAGGACGAAGACGAGCAGCAGGAACAGGGCCGACGCGGCGAGGTTGCGCGAATAGCGCATCTGGCGGGTCGCCCAGGCGGCGGCGAGGACACCGCCAGCGATGGCGAGCGCCGCGAGATCGAACAGGAACCAGCGATCGCGCAGCACCATGTAGAGCCACATCATCTTGCCCGGCCAATTGAACCAGTCGCCGGTCTGGCCGCCGGCGTTGCTGCGCCAGTTGACGATCAGCAGGATCGGACCAGTCATCGGCAGGCAGTGCTTGGCGGCGTGGATCGCGGCCATGACATAGCCCCGGCCCCGGTCATGCTGCCGGACCAGTTCGGCCGAGAAAGCGAGGACGCCCAGGGTCCCCCAGCCGAAGGCATGGACGATCCACAGGATGAAGGAGATCGGCACGAAGACGACGGCCCGCAGCCGCACCTGCCCGGTGCGCCCGAGCCGCAGCCACAATGCAAAGGCATTGAGGGCGAGCGCCATCGCGAGGGCGAAATTGGCGAACCCGAACAGGAACGGGAAATTATAGGCGAAGGGCAAGGCGAAGAGGACGGTCGGCGGGATCCGCCCGTGAACCTCGAACGCGACCCAGATAAGGCCGGCGGCGGTGAGAGCGGGAATGAGCAAGACGATGAGCCGGACGGCCGGCTCCAGCCCCATGATCGGGGCCAGCAGCTCGACCAGCAGGTCGATCCCCAGATTGCCGATCAGCCGCCATTCGAAATGAAAGAATTGCTGCAGCGCGGGCGAATGTTCGAGATCGAGCTGTACCCTATAGCGCCCCATATGGCCGGGCAGATCGACGAGCGGCGCGATATCCGGCCAGAACAGGGGGAAGGCGCTGGCGACGACGAGCAGGACGAGCATCGCCGGCCGTTCCCAGAACGGCGTCGGCTCACCCGCAGCCCGAGGCTCGAAATTTAGCTCCTGCACGCCCCGCCGTCGCCCACCGTTCCCTGGGAGGCCCGGACTTCCCCAACTGATCCGCCCATGCAAGGGGAAAATGCCCCGGCCCGAACCCGCCCGCCATGGTTTACATCTGCTTAAG
>JBFWUJ010000066.1:9379-11721 GCA_050247295.1 Sphingomonas sp.
GTCCTGTGCTACCTGATCCTGGTCGCCATCTCTTCGCTGATCGGCGCCTTCTTTCCTTCCGAGGGCGCCTATGTCGCGTTCGCCGTCGATCCCGCCGCGCTGGCGCATGTCGATGGCAAATTCGGCCATTTCTTCCTCGCCGCCTTCCACGCCGTGCGCACCGAGCCAGCCTTCCTGCTCTCGTTCGCCAATGTCGCCGGAATCCTGACCTTCCCGTCGGTCCATGCTGGCGTCGCGGCGCTGTGCGCCTGGGCCGCCTGGCCGTCGCGCCCGCTCCGGCTGCCGATCCTCACGCTCAATATCCTGATGGCGATCGGCACGCTGCCCTATGGCGCTCATTTCCTGATCGACGTGCTGGCTGGCGGCGCGGTCGCCTGGCTCGCCGTCCATCTGTCCGGACAGCTGATCCGCTTCTTCGGCCGGCGGGCGCCGACGATCGATACTGAGCCGCTTCCGGCGGGCGCCGCCTGACCCCCTATTCCGCCGCTAGATGCCAGGCCGGCGGCTCGTCCGAGGCACGCAGCCGCTCCGATTCCTCGTACATATAGTCGCGGGTCATCGGGATCGCGTCGCGTCGTTTCACATATTGCAGCTGCCAGTTGACCAGCCCACCATGGCGGAAGGCGGCCTCGGCGCCGGCGAGGTAGAATTCCCACATCCGGTAGAAGCGCTCGTCGTAAAGCGCGGTAATCTCCTCGCGGTGCATCACCGTGCGGCGGTACCATTCCTCCAGCGTGTGGGCGTAATGGTAGCGCATCGCCTCGACGTCGCTGACGATCAATTCGTTGCGCTCCGCCTCGGCGACCAGCTCGGACAAGGCCGGGATGTAGCCGCCCGGGAAGATGTACTTGCGCGTCCACTTGTCGGTGACGCCGGGCGGGCCCTGGCGCCCGCAGCAATGCGAGAACATCACCCCATCGTCCTTCAGCAGGCGATGGGTGTGCTTGAAGAAGCCCGGATAATGCGGCGTACCGAGATGCTCGATCAGGCCGACGCTGGTGATCCGGTCGAACTGTCCGGTGACGTCGCGATAGTCCTTCAGCTCGAACTTCACCCGGTCGGACACACCGAGCTCAGCGGCGCGCTCGTTGGAGAAGTCGATCTGGTCGGGGGCCAGCGCGACGCCGAGCACGTCCACGTCGTAATGGCGGTGCAGATAAAGGGCGAGGCCACCCCAGCCGCAGCCGATATCCAGCACCTTCATGCCAGGCTTCAGGTTCAGCTTCGAGGCGATGTGCGCCTTCTTGTCGAGCTGCGCCTGCTCCAGGCTGTTCGTCGGGTCCCGGTAATAGGCCATCGTGTACTGCCGGTCCTCGTCGAGGAAGAGCTCGTAGAGACGGCGGGTAAGATTGTAGGTGTGCTTGGCGTTGCGCGACGAGCGCGCCCGCCAGTTGATCTGGTCGATCTTGCCGGCCATCTTGCTGATGCCCCGGCGGATCGGGCCGCGCGGGCCGAGGTCGCCATCCTCCTTCGGCGCATTGGCGCGGATCGTCAGCACGAGATCGCGGATGTCGTGCGGCGGCTCGACCTCGATCCAGCCGTTCATATAGGCTTCGCCGGCGCCGACCCTGGGGTCCTTGGCGATGTGCCAGGCGGCCTTGGGGCTGGCCAACCGGGCGCGGACATGGGCAAGCTCCGGATCGGGCGTTCCGTAATGATAGACCTTCCCGTCATGATTGGTGACAGTGAGCTCGCCCCGCTTCATCAACGAGCGCAGCATCTTGTCCAAAAGCCACATGATGTTGAAATCCCCTGCGTTGACGCCAAACAGCGCATAAGCGGGGGCGAGGTCAAGCATGGATGGTCATCCAAGCGTCACGGAAGCGGTGCGAACGCGATATTCCTGTCGGGCGTTTCTCGAGCGGCCGGTGCCGCGCGGGCCGATCGCTGAGATATTGGAGGCCGCGTCGCGCGCGCCCTCCGGCGGCAACCTTCAGCCCTGGCATGTCGATGTGCTGACCGGCGAACCGCTGGCGGCGCTGAAGGCGAAGGTGGCGACCAGCCTCGCCGCCAACCCCAAAGGCGAAGGCACGGAGTTCCCGGTCTATCCCCCGAACCTCGAAGCGCCATGGCGGGACCGCCGCTTCGCCTGCGGCGAGCAGCTTTACGCTTCGATCGGCATCCCGCGCGAGAACCGGGCGGCGCGGTTGATGCAGTTCGCCCGCAATTTCGATCTGTTCGGGGCGCCGGTCGGCCTATTCGTCTCGATCCCGCGGCATTTCGGGCCGCCGCAATGGTCCCATCTCGGCATGTTCATCCAGACCCTCATGCTGCTCGCGGCCGAACGCGGCCTCGCCACCTGCCCGCAGGAGGCCTGGGCGATCGTTCACAAGACGGTGGGG
>JBFWUJ010000067.1:0-4680 GCA_050247295.1 Sphingomonas sp.
CGGCGCGCGACGTGCTCGCGGAAGTGGACGAGGCGCTGGGGCAGCATCTGGCGCGGCTGATGGCGGAAGGGCCGGCGGACGAACTGACGCTGACCGAAAATGCCCAGCCGGCGATCATGGCGAACGCGATCGCGACCTTGCGAGCCTCTGGCATCGATCTGGAATCGAAGGCGGATTTCGTCGCCGGCCACAGCCTGGGCGAATATTCGGCGCTGTGCGCGGCGGGCGCGTTCGATCTGGCGACCACGGCGCGGCTGCTGAAGCGGCGCGGCCAGGCGATGCAGGCGGCGGTGCCGGTGGGCAAGGGCGCGATGGCGGCCCTGCTCGGCGCGAACCTGGAGATGGCCGAGGCGGTGGCCAGCGAGGCCGCGCAGGGCGAGGTGTGCACCGTCGCCAACGACAATGATCCGTCGCAGGTCGTGATCTCCGGCCACAAGGCGGCGGTCGAGCGGGCGCTGGAGATCGCCAAGGCGAAAGGCGCGAAGCGGGCGATCCTGCTGCCCGTCTCGGCGCCGTTCCACTGCCCGCTGATGCAGCCGGCGGCCGACGCGATGGCCGAGGCGCTGGCCGATGCGGCGATGGAGCCGCCGGCGGTGTCGCTTTATGCCAATGTCACCGCCGCGCCGGTCGACAGCCCGGAGGACATCCGCGCGCTGCTGGTCGCGCAGGTCACCGGCATGGTGCGCTGGCGCGAGAGCGTCGCGGCGATGACCGCCGCCGGAGTGATCCATTTCGTCGAATTCGGCGGCAAGGTGCTGGGGCCGATGGTCAAGCGGATCGCCCCCGACGCCAGGGTGACGAGCGTCGTCACGGCGGAGGATATCGACGCCCTGATCGGCGAAATCTAGGCGCCGCTCAGGCTCGATTGCAGCCGGCGGCGCGGACCGGAGAGGAAGATCGGCCGATCGATCGAACCCTGCGACCAGGGCGACTGGCGCCGCCGGGTCATGCGCAGGACCTCCCCGGTGGTCAGCGAGACGATATCGTCGAGGCTGATCGGCCGCAGGATATAGCGGGCGAGCGCCTGCGCGAACGGGCTGTTGCGGCTGTTGTCCACGCCATCGAAGGCGACGTTGGACGGATCGGTGGAAAAGACGATCTTGATGCCGCTGCCCTGCAGCATGAAGGGGCGAAGCCGCCCCGGCGCGGCGCCGGCGCGGGCCCGCAGCTCATCGAGGTTGGCGGTCTGCAGGCGAAGCCCGTCGCCGGTCGCGCCGCCGATCGTGCGCGACACGACCCCGCCGGCCGCCGCCTCGCCGGCGAGCGGATTGTTGCGGCAGGCATCGAGGAACAGGATCGCGAGCCCGGCGCGCTCGCGCAGCGTCTGGACCATCGACTGGAGGCTGAGAAAGGCGTTCGCTCCCTCCAGCATCAGCAGGTTCTCGCCGGCGATCTCGACCCCGTGGCCGGCGACATAGACGAGGGCGATGGTGTTCGCATCGACGGTGCGCAGATAATCGGCGATCCCGGCGAGCGTGGCCTGCGGATCGGCATCGACCAGGGCCGAGACGGCATCGAAGCGCAGCCGCTGGAAGCTGCGCGACATCAGCGCCGCGTCGCGGGTCGTGTTGGCGAGCGTGAACGCGGGCGTCGAACGATAGCTCTGGCTGACGATGAAGGCGTTGATCCGCGGCGGCTGCGGCGACGGCAGTTCGTCCATCCGCTGCATGGGATCGGATCCGCGATAGTCGCCCGACGCCCGTTCCTGCGGATTGGGGGCAGGGCCCTGGGGGCCGCCGCCCGGCCCCGGCCCGCCGGGTCCGCCGCCGCCCTGGGCCTGGACGATGGCGGGCGCCAGCAGGCCCGAAAGCGTGCCAAGCATGAAGTGACGCCGATCGATCATTTCCCAACCCCAGCCGACGGGTGCATCCTAACAGGGCCGGCCGGCGGATCAACGCGCCCGAAACTGGCTGGCGCCACGCCGCGCGAGATGGCAACGCTCCTGCCGCAGCAAGGAGAAGCATATGTTCGACCTCAGCGGAATGACCGCGCTCGTCACCGGCGCGTCCGGCGGGATCGGCTCGGCGATCGCCCGCGGGCTGGCGGCGCAGGGCGCGCGGCTCGCTCTTTCAGGCTCGAATGCGGAGAAGCTGGAAGCCTTTCGCGGCAGCCTGGGCGGCGACCATGTCGCGCTGGCCTGCGATCTTTCCGACCCGGCGGCTGTCGATGCGCTGGTGCCGCGGGCCGCCGAGGCGCTGGGCCAGCTCGACATCCTCGTCAACAATGCCGGCGTCACCCGCGATAATCTGGCGATGCGGATGAAGGACGAGGAGTGGGACGAGGTCATCCGGGTGAATCTGGAGGCCGCGTTCCGCCTCTGCCGCGCCGCCGCGAGGCCGATGATGAAGGCGCGCTTCGGGCGGATCGTCTCGATCACCAGCGTGGTCGGCGCGACCGGCAATCCGGGCCAGGCCAATTATGCCGCGTCCAAGGCCGGCATCGTGGGAATGTCGAAGGCGCTCGCCGCCGAGCTGGCGAGCCGCGGAATCACCGTGAACTGCGTCGCCCCCGGCTTCATCCGATCGGCGATGACCGATGTGCTGCCGGACGCGCAGAAGGAGGCATTGCTCGGCCGCATCCCGGCCGGCGACCTCGGCACCGGCGAGGATGTGGCGGCGGCGGTCGTCTACCTGGCCAGCCGCGAGGCGGGCTATGTCACCGGCCAGACGCTGCACGTGAACGGCGGCATGGCGATGTTATGAGGTTGCTGCATTTCCTGTTCGTCGTTGCCAGTAGCCTGCTCGCAGCAAGCGCTGCACAGGCCCGCGACGCCGCCGAGTTGGCGTGTCCGATCGCCGGTCTGAGCGCAGATGATCAGGCCGCCTTCACAGCTGCCGTAATGGCGGGAGCGCCGGAAAACGACCCGCGTCTCACGCCATTCTGGAGAGGCCTTTTTGCCTGCCGCGAGCAGTACGCTTGGTCAGAGGAAGTAACCACTACAGCACGCCGATATGCTGTGGCAGTGGCCGGCGTAACCGAGATACGTCGAGACGCTGAAGCACGAGGCATTGACGTGCAGCCCTTCGAACAGGCGATATTGGTCGACGAAGCGTTGCTCGCTGCCGGCGCAGATCGTTATCCTCAAGCGGAAATAGAGGCGCTGCTTGGTCGACTTACGACACGGATCAACGCGATCGCCGAGGTCAATCCACGAGCAGACGTTGTCAGGATTGTCGGCGATTTCATCGCCTTCCGAGCGATTGCCGAAACGATGCGTCGCCGCTTCATAGCCACCTGAACGCCGCGCCCCTTGCGTTTCGCCGCGCCGTGCGGCTAGTGCGTTTGCAACAACACACACCGGCTAGGGAAAGGTGGCATATGAGCGAGACCGCGGATCGGGTGAAGCGCATCGTCGTCGAGCATCTCGGCGTCGAAGCCGACAAGGTCACCGACGAAGCGAGCTTCACCGACGATCTCGGCGCCGACAGCCTCGACATCGTCGAACTGGTGATGGCGTTCGAGGAGGAATTCGGGGTCGAGATCCCCGACGACGCCGCCGAGAAGATTTCGACCGTCAAGGACGCGATCGACTATATCGACCAGAACAAGGCTTAAGACCGCCGTCATTCGTCTTGAGCCTGTCGAGGGCTGAAATTCCCTTCGCGACGGCCTAAGTGAAAGACCGGGCTACGACAGGCTCAGCCCGAATGGGCTGGGCCTGTTGTCGTTAGGAGACAAGAAGATGCGTCGTGTCGTTGTCACCGGACTGGGTCTCGTCACGCCTCTGGGCGGTGACGTCGAAACCAGTTGGAAGAACCTGATCGCCGGGAAAAGCGGCGCCGGGCCGATCACCAGATTTGACGCTTCGGATCAGAAATGCACGATCGCCTGCGAGGTGAAGCCCGCCGATCACGAATATGGCTTCGACCCAGGCAAGCGTGTCGATCACAAGATTCAGCGGCAGGTCGATCCGTTCATCATCTACGGCCTCGACGCGGCTGGTCAGGCGCTCGAGGATGCCGGCCTTACCGAGATGGACGAGGCGACGCGGCTGCGCGCCGGTGTGTCGATCGGCTCCGGCATCGGCGGCCTGCCCGGCATCGAGAGCGAGAGCCTATTGCTGGCCGAGAAGGGGCCGGGGAGGGTCAGCCCGCATTTCGTGCACGGGCGGCTGATCAACCTGATCTCCGGGCAGGTCAGCATCAGATATGGCCTGATGGGGCCGAACCATGCGGTGGTCACCGCTTGCTCGACCGGCGCGCATTCGATCGGCGATGCGGCGCGGATGATCCGCGATGACGATGCCGACATCATGCTGGCGGGCGGCGCCGAGGCGACCATCTGTCCGATCGGCATTGCCGGCTTCGCGCAGGCCCGCGCGCTCAACATGACCTATAACGACCGGCCGGAGCAGGCGAGCCGCCCTTATGACAAGGACCGCGACGGCTTCGTCATGGGCGAAGGCGCGGGCGTGATCGTGCTCGAGGAATATGAGCGCGCAAAGGCGCGCGGCGCGAAAATCTATGCCGAGGTGGTGGGCTATGGCCTGTCCGGCGACGCGCACCACGTCACCGCGCCGCATCCGGAGGGGTCGGGCGCCTACCGGTCGATGGAGATGGCGCTGAAGAAGGCGGGCATGGCCCCGTCCGATATCGACTATATCAACGCGCACGGCACCTCGACCATGGCCGACACGATCGAGCTGGGCGCCGTCCGCGAGCTGTTCGGCAATGCGATCGG
>JBFWUJ010000067.1:4780-11514 GCA_050247295.1 Sphingomonas sp.
TCCTGCTGCTCGCGGCGGCGGGCGGCGCTTTCTGGCTGCTCTGGGCCGGCGCCGGCCCGGCCGATCGACCGACGACCTTCATCGTCGCCCAAGGCTCCGGCACCGCGCGCGTCGCGGCGCAACTGGATCAGGCCGGCGTCATCCGTGGCAACGCCATCACCTTTCGGGTCTTCGCCCGGCTGTTCGGCGCCCACGCGCCGCTCCAGCAGGGAGAATTCCGTATCGAACCGGGCATGAGCCCTTCCGCGATCCTGCACATGCTGCAATTCGGCCAGCCGGTGCGGCGGATGGTGACGATCCCCGAAGGCATGCCGTCGGTGCTCGTGCGCGACCGGCTGATGGCGCTGCAGCACCTCTCCGGCGACATCCCGGTGCCGCCCGAAGGATCGGTGCTGCCGAATACCTATGATTATCGGCGCGGCGAGACGCGGGCCGCGCTGCTGGAGCGGATGCAGCGCGCGATGCGCGAGACGCTGGCCCGGCTCTGGGCGCGGCGCCAGCCCGGCAGCGCCGTGGCCAGCCCGCAGGCCACCATCATCCTCGCGTCGATCGTGGAGAAGGAGACCGGTCGCGAATCCGAGCGGCGGCTGATCGCCGGCGTCTATTCGAACCGGCTGCGGCGGGGCATGCCGCTACAGGCCGATCCGACCGTCATCTATCCGATTACCCAGGGGCGGCCGCTTGGCCGGCGCATCCGCCGATCCGAGCTGGCCGCGCGCAACGGCTACAACACCTATGTTCTCGCCGGGCTGCCGATCGGGCCGATCGCCAATCCCGGCCGCGCCTCTATCGCCGCGGTCCTCAACCCGCAGCGGACCAATGCGCTTTTCTTCGTCGCCGACGGCAATGGCGGGCATATCTTCGCCGACACGCTCCAGCAGCATCAGGCGAATGTCGAGCGCTGGTATGCGATCCGCCGCGCCCGCGGCGAGATGTGACGCCCCGGCTCAGCTCAGCCAGCCGCGTCGGACCCCGGACTGGACCAGCCAGGCGAGCAGAATCCCGACCGCGATCACGGCGCCCGATAGGATCGCCACCGAAGGCCCGTATACCGCCACCGCGCCGCTGATCAGGAGAAGCCAGCCGCACTGCGCCAGGATGGCCAGCAGCGACAGGAACAGCAGACCGCGCGCCCATCGCCTGCCCAGCAGCAGGCCGATGACGCCGACGGTGCCGGCAAACGCGGCGATCGCATGCGCGAAGCCGACCCATGGAGGAATCGTCGCCGCGAAGGCGCGCCCGGCCCGATCGAGATCGGCGAGCGGATCGCCGAAGACACCGGCATTGTGGAGATAGATTAAGAGGCCGAACAGGTTCCACAGCAGCGCCAGCCCGGCGACGATGCGAAACCAGGCCGGCGGCGTGCTGCCGATAGCGTTCATGCGTTCTCCGGCGATCCGCCGCGCTAACGCAGCCAGCCCCGCTTCACGCCCGCATTGCTCGCCCACAACAGCAGCAAGGCGATGCCGGTGACAATCAGCGGCATGACGAAGGCGGCATTGCCCTCCACCCGGCGCGCGTCGCTGACCAACAGCACCCAGGCCATCTGGACGATGATGCAGACCAGCGACAGCGCGAACAGAGGCCGCGCCAGAGCTCTCGACAGCAGCATCAAGAGGCTGGCGATGAAACCGGAGAAGACCGCGGTCGCGAACGCGGCCGTGACCCAGACCGGGACGGTCGCCGCCAGCGCCTCCTGCTCCGCCGTCATCGGCTGCATCGGCGGCACCGCCCCGACATGGCCGAGATAGGTCCACACACCGATCGCGTTCCAAAGCACCGCGACGAGCGCGAGCCCCCGGAACCAGAGCGGCATCGCGCCGCCGATCCTTCCGTTCATGGCTTCATCCCCTTTCGCCCACCGCAGGGAAACTGATCCCATCCGGCGCGAAATGCAATCGGCGGTCAGAGCGAGAGGCGCCGCCGTTCCGCGCCCGGAAAGAGCGCGACGGGCTCGACGGAGACCTTGCCGGCCTCGCCGGCGGCGTGGATCATCATCAGATCGTCGACCATCAGGCCGATTACGTCGCCGGCGACGACGAGGTCGCCGCGCCGCGCCTGATCGCGCGCGGGCTCGCCGATCGCCGCCAGCAGATCGGGGAGGCGCGGGACCGCGAGGCCGCAAAGCCCCAGCGCCAGCTGGACAAGGCCGCCGGCATCGATCCCGGCCACGGTGCGGCCGCCGGCCCGATAGGGCGCGCCGAGCAGCCGCTCGGCGGCGACGACCGGATCCTGCTCGCGATCGTCGATCCGGCGCAGGTGGGCGAGCGAAACGCAGCCATATTCGGTCGTCAGGCAGGCGCCGCATTCCTCGCCCTGCAACAGCGCCCCCATCGGCAGGCTGGCAAGCAGCGGCGCCGTCACCCGATCGTCCGGCGAGACCGGCGCGCTCGTTTCACAGACGACATGCGTGGGATCGATCCGGTCAGCGAGCGCGATCGCCTCGACATAGCCGACCAGGCTGTCCTCGAGCCGATAGCCCCAGGCCCAGCCGCCGGCATATTCGAGGACGGCGAAATCCTCACCCGGCAGCAATTCGCAAACCGCTGGCGCGGCTTCGCCCTCGGCCGCGCGAATGAACGCGGACCGCGCGCCGCAACCGCGCACGAGCGCCCTCGCATAATGCGGCGCGAGCACCGTCGCCGACAAGCGAATGTCGGCAAGGTCCTCGCGATAGGCGTTGATCCTCCGATCGGGACGATGCGACGGCCCCGTCAGCCGGAAATCCCTAGCCGTTCTGGACGAGGAGGAGGCCTCGATCTCCCGGCGCTCGCGCCGCGCCGCGCCCGTCTTCGGAGTCGAGGTTGCGTCCAAAGCTTTCAAGAAATTCCTGCCCCGTGCCGGTTTTCGCGACGAACACGTTGCGGCGGTCGGCGTCGTCGCGAACACGGCGCAGATAGCCGAGCGAACCGAGCGTGTTCAACCCGCGCGTAATCACCGGCTTGGACACGCCGAGGCGCTGGGCGAGGCCGCGCACCGTGTGCGGGCCGGGCGTCAGATAGACGATCATCATCATCGCCATCTGACGGTTGGTGAGATCGGGCTGGCCGGACCGCACATAGGCGATCAACGTGTCCAGCCAGCGTTTCAGGGCTTGTTCGGCCAAGGGTCTCGCTCCGTGGTCTGGAGGTCAAGGAATGGGCCTATAACCAGCGGGGCGGGTTTTCGTTGCGCGACCGGGCTAAATCGGTGCAGAAAACCTGCTCTGGATCAACGCCGATAGCGCGCCTTCAGCAGCCCCCAAAATGCGCGCAGGCCAAGGGCATCGCCGCCTTTCGGCCGCCCCGGCCTCGCCGACGGGCGCCAGGCGAACGTATCGAGATGGGCCCAGGCCATCCCCTCCGGCACGAAGCGGCGGAGGAACAGGGCGGCGGTGACGGCGCCGGCCATCGGCCCGTCGGCGACATTGCCGAGATCGGCGATGTCGGAGCTCAGCATCTCGTCATAACCGGACCAGAGCGGCATCCGCCAAAGCGGATCGGACACGGCTTCCCCTGCCTCCAGCAATTCGTCCGCCAGTCCGTCGTCATTGGCGAACAGCGCCGGAAGATCGGGGCCGAGGGCGACGCGGGCCGCCCCGGTGAGGGTGGCGAAATCGAGGATCAGTTCGGGCCTTTCCTCGCCGGCGCGGGTCAGGGCGTCGGCCAGGATCAGGCGGCCTTCGGCATCGGTATTGCCGACCTCCACCGTCAGGCCCTGCCGGCTGGCGAGCACGTCGCCGGGGCGGAAGGCATCGCCGGCGACCGCATTTTCGACCGCCGGGACCAGCAGGTGCAGGCGAACCGGAAGATTGGCCGTCATCACCAATTGGGCCAGCGCGAAGGCGTGCGCCGCACCGCCCATATCCTTCTTCATCAGCCGCATGCCCGACGCCGGCTTGATATCGAGGCCGCCGGAATCGAAGCAGACGCCCTTGCCGACGATGGCGACGCGCGGATGGCGCCGATCGCCCCATTGCAGCTCGATCAGCCGTGCGGCGCGGTTCGGCGCCGCCGCGCGGCCGACGGCAGCAACCATCGGATAGCCCTCGTCGAGGGCGTGATCGCGGGTGATCTCGACCTCGGCGCCATGCTTTTCGGCGAGCGCGAGCGCCACCGTCTCCAGCTCGGCCGGGCCGAGATCGCCGGCGCCGGTGTTAACGAGATCGCGGACCAGGAAGGTCGCCTCGGCCAGCGCCACGATCTCGTCGATCCGCGCCGGTTCGTCGGTCAGGAGGACGCGGGCGCCCTTGCCGTTCTTCTCCTTGCGATAGCGATCGAAGCGATACTGGCCGAGCAGCCAGCCGAGCATCGCCGGACCGGGGCCGCGACCGGCGACGCGATAGGCGCCCTCCGGCAGGGCTTCGGCCGCCTTTGCCAGGCACCAGGCGCTGAGCGCCTCCACATTGGCGACGCCAAGCACGGCGCTCCACTCGTCGCGTTCACCGGGCAGGACGGCGAACTGGTAGCCTTCGCCGGTGAAGCCCTGCGCCTTGACGGCAGTGCGGACGGGGACCGGCTGCGCCTTCAGCCAGGTGTCGAAGCCGTTCTTGTCGACCAGGTGCAGCGCGGTGGCGCGTTCGCCCTTGTCAGGCTTCAGCAAGGCGGAAAGATCGCGCGTCATGCGGTCACTCCGAACAGATCATGCTCGTCGGCGTCCTCGATCGTCGCGCGGACGATGTCGCCCGGCGAGAGGTGGCCGGCGTCGCGCAGGTGGACCTCGCCGTCGATCTCCGGCGCGTCGGCATAGGAGCGGCCGGTGGCGCCGCCACTCTCGGCATCGACCGCATCGAGGATGACGTCGAGGGTGCGGCCGATCCGGGCGCGCAATTTCGCGGCGGAGATTTCGGCGCTCTTCGCCATGAGGCGGGCGTAGCGCTCCTCCTTCACCTCCTCCGGCACCGCGCCGGGCAGGCCGTTCGCCGCCGCGCCCGCGACCGGCTCGAAACGGAAGGCGCCGACCCGATCGAGCTGCGCCTCGTCCAGCCATTCGAGCAGATATTCGAAATCGGCCTCGGTCTCGCCGGGAAAGCCGGTGATGAAGGTCGATCGGATCGCGATATCGGGACAGATTTCGCGCCACTTCCCGATCCGCTCCAGCACCTTCGCCTGGTTCGCGGGCCGGCGCATCGCCTTCAATACGGAGCGGCTGGCATGCTGGAAGGGGATGTCGAGATAGGGAAGGACCAGGCCTTCGGCCATCAGCGGGATCACCTGATCGACGTGCGGATAGGGATAGACATAATGGAGCCGCACCCAGGGCGCGATCCGGCCCAGCTCGCGGGCGAGATCGGTCATGTGGGGAACGATCTCCCGCCCCTGCCAAAGACGCGGCTGCTTGCGGATATCGACGCCATAAGCCGACGTATCCTGGCTGATGACCAGCAGCTCCTTGGTACCGGCGGCGACCAGCTTTTCCGCCTCGCGCAGAATCGCATCCGGGCGGCGGCTGACCAGATCGCCGCGCAGCGAGGGGATGATGCAGAAGGCGCAGCGATGATTGCAGCCCTCCGAGATCTTCAGATAGCTGTAGTGACGCGGGGTGAGCTTCAGGCCGGCGTCCGGCACCAGGTTCAGATAAGCGGAGGGCGGCATCGGCGCGGCGACATGGACGGCGCCGACGACCTCCTCATATTGATGCGCGCCGGTGATCGCGAGCACCTCGGGAAAGCGTTCGCGGATCGCCTCTGCCTCCTTGCCGAAGCAGCCGGTGACGATCACCCGGCCATTTTCCGCAATCGCCTCGCCGATCGCCTCCAGGCTCTCCTCCTTGGCGCTGTCGAGGAAGCCGCAGGTGTTCACCAACACCACGTCCGCCCCGGCATAATCGGCGGACAGCGCATAGCCGTCGGCGCGCAGCTTGGTCAGGATGCGCTCCGAATCGACGAGGTTCTTCGGACAGCCGAGCGAAACCATGCCGACCTTGGGCGGGGCGGGGAGGACGGTAGCCATGGGAGGCGCGCCACATAGGTGCAGATGATGCAATTGTCACCCGGCCACGCCGAATGTTCCCGATGTTGGCGCTGAGGGCGGCCGACGGGGGCTCGGCGGCAGCGGGCGGCGACGGGATGCAAGGAAGGCCGCCCGTCCGGTCCGCGAGACGGGCGGGTAGGGGTTTCACCCGATTGCGCGCTCGAATATGACGCGCGAACATGCGCAAATCGCCGTGGAGGGCTGCTGAAGATGGCCATGAGGATGCTCGTCCCGTGCCTCGTTCTGATCCTCGGGGCGTGCCAGGCCAGCCCGCCGGCCCCGCTGCCGGCGTCGCCGACGCTGGCCGCTCGGGGCCAGGCGCGCGCCGAGGCCCAGTGCAGCGGCTGCCACGCGGTCGACCGCGAGGGCACCTCATCGAACCGCAACGCGCCGCCATTTCACGCCATCATCAATCAGGTGGACCTGCGGCCGGAGACGGCGGCGGCCTGGCTGCGCGACGCGCATAACTATCCCGCGGAGATGAATTTCAGCTTGAGCGAGAACCAGGTCGAAGAGCTGGTCACCTATATGGTCTCGCTGCGCGACCCGAATTATCGGCGCATCCCGGATTGACGCCAGCCCGCGTGGGCATAAGCTGGCGGCATGTGGCGCGATCTCGTGAGCCTGATCTCGATGCTCTGCGGGGCGATCCTCGGCGGCTATGCGGCGCTCAATGCCTGGTACACGATGACCGGCGCGGAGGACGGCGTCTCGCGCCGCGGCAACCAGCTGGACGCCGACTGGGCGACGACCGGGATGCTCGCCGCATCGGCGCTGCTGTTC
>JBFWUJ010000068.1:0-11441 GCA_050247295.1 Sphingomonas sp.
CGCCCAGCGCCAGCGCCGCCTCGCTCCGCTCGGCAAGCTGCAGGTTCCTCTTGGCGAGCGCCGATTGATAGCCCGCGGTCACCGCGCCATCGGCCCAGTCGGCGCCGTCGAGCCGCTCGCGAAAGCGCGCCACCTCGGCCGCGCTCAGCACCTCGGGGATATGGAGCATCATTGTCGCTCCATCGCGCGGACGCGGCTAGAAATCCACCGTCAGCGTCGCCGAGGCCGAACGCGCCGGCGCCGGGATCGAGTGATTGCTGAAGAAGGACTGGAAGTAATATTCGTTGGTGACGTTCATCACGTTCACGCGCACCCGAGCGTTGGGGCTGAAGCGATATTCCGCGAAAAGATCGCCAACCGTATAGGCCGGCACCCGCACGGTGAAGAAACCGACCGGCCGGCCGCTCAACCTGCTGCCGACATGCTGGATGCCGCCGCCGATCTGGAATTCGGGAGTGATCTGATAAGAGGTCCACAGCGCGGCGGAGTGACGCGGGCTGTTGTCGAGCGGCTGCCCGATCTCGCTCGGCACCGCCGAGGTTCTGATCTCGGCGTCGAGATAGGTATAGCCGGCGAGCATGTTCCAGCCGGGCGCGAGCTGGCCGACGAAGTTCAGCTCAAAGCCACGTGCGCGCTGCGTCCCGTTGAACAGAACCGCCGGATCAGTGGGATTGGCGCCCGGCGTGCGGGCATTGTCGCGGCTCAACTGGAACAAGGCGGCGGCCAGCGTGGCGCGGCCGCCCAAAAGTTCGACGCGGCCGCCCAACTCCCATGCGTCCGTCCGTTCCGGATCGGCGTTCAACGCGGCGGGCGTCACCGGCGGCGCGTTGGACCGGCCGGCGAGCAACACCACCTCCACCCGTCCGGACGGCTCGAACGAAGTACCGTAAGCCAGATAGACGCTCGACGACGGTGTGGGCTTCCAGACGAAGGCGGCGTTGTAGCTCCATTCGCGATCTGTCGAGGAGAGATCGATCACGTAGCCGGGGAAGAGGCCGGTATCGTCGAAGCTGCGGACCCGGGTATCGATGGCATCGAACCGCAGCCCCGCGACGATGCGGAAGCGTTCGCCAAGCTCGATCGTGTCGAACAGATAGGCGCCGATCGAATCCACATCGAGCCGCGCCCTTGTGCCCTGGTAGGGAATGACGGGCGCGGGCTGGAGCACCGGATTGGAGAGGCTCATCAGCGGCCCGTCCGTATCCAGCCGGCGGCGGTTGCGCATGCTTTCGTTCACGAACTCCACGCCAGCGACAAGGGTGTGCTGGAAGGATGGCGGGCCGAGAAGGGCGGTGAGGTTCGTCTGGCTGATCGCGATCTGATCCACCTGATCGCGCGGCTTGGCGCGGCCGAAAACCTGGGTACCCGGATTGATGATCGTCTCCGTCGCCTGAAACAGCGGCGCGCTGACGATCGAATCATTGTGGACGCGGCCGTAGCGCGCCTGGCTGCGCAGCGAGAGCCAATCGTTGAAAACATGATCGAGCCGCGCCGTGACGACATCGGCGGTGATGTCGTAATAATCGTTGGAATAGCCGTAGAAATTGGAGCGCCGCACCGGCGCTGGGCCACCGACGTTCGGATCGTTGACGAAGGTGAGGTTGCGGACGTTCGGGACACCGTAATCGGGGATGTCGTTCTGCTCCAGGTGCATCCAGTGCAGCGAGAATTCGGTGTCGGTGTCGATGCCGATCGCGATGGACGGGTTGATCGCCCAGCGGCGGTTGCGGGTCACGTCGCGGCCCGGCACGTCATTGCTGTTTACCATCGCATTGAAACGGATGGCGGCGCCCAAGTCCTGAGACAGGATGAAGTTGGAATCGAGCGTGGCCCGATAGAGATTATCGGTGCCGACCGTGAAATCCACCGACGCGCCGTCGTCGAGCACCGGGTAGCGGCTGATCAAGTTAATCGTGCCGCCGACATTGCCGCGGCCAGCGAAGGCCGAGGCCGGCCCCTTCGTCACCTCGATACGCTGATTGTTGAAGGGATCGCGAAAATACATGCCGATGTCGCGCATCCCGTCGCGCAGGACATCCTCGCGCGCTGAAAAGCCGCGCACCGAGAAGGCGTCGCCGCCGCCGGGCACGGAACCTTCGCCGGCCTGGATGCTGATTCCCGTAATGTTGCGCAGCGCATCGCGCAGCGTGTGCCTGCCCTGCTCCTCGAGCAGTTCGTCCTCCATCACGGTGACGGTCTGCGGCGTATCGAGCAGCGGCAGCGCGCTCTGCGGCGTCGACAGCCCCTCTTCCCGGGGAAGGTAGCCCTCGACGACGATGTTGTCGCGGCCGATGCGATCGCGTTCCTCCTGCGGAGGCGTACGCGGCTGCGGCTGAGACTGGGGCTGGGGCTCGGCCGTCCCCTGGGCCTGCACAATTCCCGAAGAGCCGAGCGCGCCGGCGGCAACGGCCGAGCGCAACATCGCACTGCGAATATTCATGAAAATCCCCCGACAGAACTCGCCGCGCGCTGACGCGGCGCAATGATTGCTAATGCGAAACGTTCGCAAGTCAATCCGGCAATTGTCGGATTCTTCGATGACCCGATTCACCCTTCCCCTTCCCCAAGCGGGCCGTTTCTGGCAGCGAGGAAAAACGCCGGAAATCGGGGAAAATCACCGCATGGACTTTGACCTTACGGAACGCGAGCGTTTCTACCGGGACCGGGTGCGCGATTTCATCGAGACTCGGATTCGCCCCCGCAATGCCGATTATAAGGCGCAGCTTGCCGCGGGTGACCGCTGGCAGCCGATCCCGGTCATCGAGGAGCTGAAGCCGCTGGCGCGCGAGGCCGGCCTGTGGAACCTCTTCATGCCGCCCGGATCGGCGCTCCGCCATGTCGACGAGAGCTTCGCGTTCGAGGGCACCCAGCTCACCAACCTCGAATATGCGCTGTGCGCGGAGGAAATGGGGCACCTCCCCTGGTCGAGCGAAGTCTTCAACTGCTCGGCGCCCGACACCGGAAATATGGAGGTGCTGCACCGCTACGGCACGCGGGAGCAGAAGGAGCAGTGGTTGAAGCCGCTGATGAACGGCGAGATCCGCTCCGCCTTCCTGATGACGGAGCCGGCGGTCGCCTCGTCCGATGCCACCAATATTCAGTGCGCGATCGCGCGCGACGGCGACGATTATGTGATCAATGGTCGCAAATGGTGGTCGTCCGGGGCCGGCGATCCGCGCTGCAAGGTCGCGATCCTGATGGGCAAGACCGATCCCGACGGGCCGAAGCACCAGCAGCAATCGATGGTCCTGATGCCGATGGACGCGGCCGGGATCACGGTCGAACGGGCGCTGACCGTCTTCGGCTATGACGATGCGCCGCACGGCCATATGGAAATCGAATTGAAGGACGTGCGCGTCCCCGCGTCCAACATGCTCCTGGGCGAAGGCCGCGGCTTCGAGATCGCGCAGGGCCGGCTGGGGCCGGGGCGCATCCACCATTGCATGCGCACGGTCGGCGCCGCCGAAGAGGCGATCGCGGCGATGGCGCGGCGGCTGCAAAGCCGGGTCGCCTTCGGCAAGCCGATCTCCTCGCACAGCGTCTGGGAACAAAGGATCGCCGAGGCGCGGATCGACATCGAATGTTCGCGCCTGCTTTGCCTGAAGGCGGCCGACATGATGGACAAGGCGGGCAACAAGGCGGCGGCGGCCGAGATCGCGATGACCAAGATCCATGCGCCGCGCATGGCGCTCAGGATCATCGACGACGCGATCCAGGCGCATGGCGGCGCCGGTGTCAGCCAGGATTTCGGCCTCGCGGCGAGCTATGCCGGCATCCGCACCCTGCGCCTCGCCGACGGACCTGATGAGGTCCATGCCCGCGCCATCGCCAAGATCGAATATGCAAAGCACGCGCCGGCCTAGTTCCCTCAAGCTTCCGCTCGTCCCGAGCGAAGTCGAGGGGCGCTGGCACGGATTCATCACATACGCCCCTCGACTGCGCTGGGGACGAACGAGGTTGGGCGCGGCATGAAGGCTGCCTTCCTCGAGACGCCCGGCCAGCCGCTCGTCATCGACGAGGCGCGGCTGGATGAGTGCGGGCCGCGCGAGGTGCGGATCCGCACCGTCGCCTGCGGGCTTTGCCATTCCGATCTGCATTTCATCGACGGCAGCTATCCGCATCCCCTGCCCTGCATCCCCGGCCATGAGGCGGCGGGAATCGTCGAGGCGGTGGGGAGCGAAGTCCGAACGGTGAAGCCGGGCGACGCGGTCGTCACCTGCATCGCCGCTTATTGCGGGAGCTGCGAATTCTGCCTGACCGGGCGGATCTCGCTTTGCCTGGGCGGCGCGACGCGCCGGCCGAAGGGCGCGCGGCCGCGGATCACCCGGCCGGACGGCTCGCCGGTCGCGCAACTGCTCAATCTGTCCGCCTTCGCCGAGGAAATGCTGATCCACGAGAACGCCTGCGTGGCGATCGATCGGGCGATGCCGCTGGAGAAAGCGGCGGTGATCGGCTGCGCGGTGACCACCGGCGCGGGGACGGTGTTCAACAGCTGCAAGGTGACGCCAGGCGAGACGGTGGCGGTGATCGGGTGCGGCGGCGTGGGCCTCGCGGCGATCAACGCGGCGAAGATCGCCGGCGCGGGCCGGGTGATCGCGGCCGATCCGGTGCCGGAGAAGCGGGCACTGGCAGAGAAGCTTGGTGCGACCGACACGATCGACCCGACCGCCGAGGATGCGGCGAAGCAGATCATCGATCTGACCAAGGGCGGAGTCGATCATGCGATCGAGGCTGTCGGGCGGCCGCAATCCGGTGCTTTGGCCGTGAAAGCACTGCGGCGCGGCGGGACGGCGACGATCCTCGGCATGATGCCGCTCGACCATCAGGTCGGCATGGGGGCGATGGACCTGCTTTCGGGGAAGAGGCTGCAGGGCGCCTATATCGGCGGCGCACGCTTCCCGGTGGAGATTCCGCGATTGGTGGATTTCTACCTGCGCGGCCTGCTCGATCTCGACAGCATCGTCGCGGAAACGATCACCCTGGATCAGGTGAACGCGGGCTTCGAGACGATGAAAAAAGGCGGCGCGGCGCGGTCCGTGATCGTGTTCTCCTAGACCACGCTCGTCATGCCGGACTTGATCCGGCATCCACCTTCTTGCGACGGTGGAAAAAGGAAGATGGACCCCGGATCAAGGCCGGGGTGACGAATAGAGGAGGCGGCCAAATGTCCTTGTTCGATCTGACCGGAAAGGTCGCGATCATTACCGGATCATCGCGCGGCATCGGCCGGGCGATCGCCGAGGCGATGGCCGATCAAGGCGCCAAAGTCGTCGTCTCCAGCCGCAAGGCCGAGGCCTGTCAGGAGGTGGCCGACGCGATCAACGCCAAACATGGTGAGAGCCGCGCGATCGTGGTGCCGGCCAGCATCTCGTCGAAGGAGGAACTGCAACGGCTGGTTGACGAGACCCGCGCCCGGCTGGGACGGATCGACATCCTCGTCTGCAACGCCGCCTCCAATCCCTATTATGGCCCGATGGGCGGGATCACCGACGACCAGTTCCGCAAGATCCTGGACAACAATGTCATCGCCAATCACTGGCTAATCCAGATGGTCGCGCCCGAGATGATCGAGCGGAAGGCCGGATCCATCATCATCGTCAGCTCGATCGGCGGCCTCAAGGCGTCGGCCGTGATCGGCGCCTATAACATTTCCAAGGCCGCGGATTTCCAGCTCGCCCGCAATCTCGCGGCGGAGTTCGGTCCGCACCAGGTGCGGGTGAACTGCATCGCGCCGGGCCTCATCAAAACCGATTTCGCCAAGGCCCTGTGGGAGAATCCGCAGACGCTGAAGATGGTCACGATGCACACACCGATGCAGCGGATCGGCGAGCCGCACGAGATTGCCGGCGCCGCCGTCTTCCTCGGCAGCGATGCCTCGACGTTCATGACCGGCCAGGCGATCGTGGTCGACGGCGGCAGCACGACGGGAGTGGGGCTATGAGCGGACGCCTTCAGGGCAAGGTCGCGATCGTCACCGGCGCGGCGTCGGGGATCGGCAAGGCAAGCGCGGCCCTGTTCGCGGCGGAAGGCGCGACGGTGATCGCCGCCGATATCGAATCCGCCGACGGGATTGTCGGCGCCGATGCGGGGCGTGAGGACGATGTCGCCGGCCTCATCGAGCTGGCGACGCGCGAGCATGGCGGGCTGGACGTCTTCTTCGCCAACGCCGGCATTTCCGGCGGGCTCGCCTCATTGTTCGAGCAATCGCCGGACGATTGGCAGGAGATCATGCGGATCAACATGATCGGGCCGTGGCTGGCGGTGAAGCATGCCGCGCCGGTGATGCGCGAGCGAGGCAAAGGCTCGATCATCGCCACCGCCAGCGTCGCCGGCATCCGCGCCGGCGCGGGCGGCCCGGCCTATTCGGCCTCGAAAGCCGGCGTGATCAACTTCGTGAAGGTGGCTGCGACCCAGCTCGCGACGTCGAACATCCGGGTCAACGCGATCTGCCCCGGCCTGATCGAGACCGGCATGACCAAGCCGATCTACGACATGGCCCGCGCCGCCGGAAAGGAAGAGCGGCTGGGCCATCTCAACCCGCTGAAGCGCGGCGGCGAGCCGATCGAGATCGCCAACGCCGCGCTCTTCCTCGCCTCCGACGAGGCGAGCTACGTCAACGGCCACGCGCTGGTGGTGGACGGCGGCCTGTCGATCTCGCACCCGTTCAACTATCAGGACTATGGCAAGACGGCCTTTTAGCTTCACGGAGACCAAGATGAGCCCGATCAGCACCCAAAAGCATGGCGATATCCTGATCGTCACCTCCAACAATCCGCCGGTGAACGCGCTCGGCCATGCTGTGCGCGAGGGGCTGGTCGCGGCGATCGCGGAAGCGGACGGCGATGACGGGGTGAAGGCCGTGGTCATCGTCTGCCAGGGGCAAACCTTCTTCGCGGGTGCGGACATTACCGAGTTCGGCAAGCCGATGCAGCTGCCGATGCTACCGACCGTCGTCGACATCATCGAGAATTGCACCAAGCCGGTGGTCGCAGCGATCCACGGGACGGCGTTCGGCGGCGGGCTCGAGGTCGCGCTCGCCAGCCATTACCGGGTCGCCGTGCCGTCGGCGAAACTGGGCGTGCCGGAGGTGAAGCTCGGCCTGCTGCCGGGAGCCGGCGGCACGCAGCGGCTGCCGCGCGTCGCGGGCGTCGAAAAGGCGCTGGAAATGGCCGCGACCGGCAATCCGATCGGCGCCGTCGATGCGCACGCGATCGGCCTCGTCGACCGGCTGATCGAGGGCGACCCGGAGCAGCATGCGGTCGCCTTTGCCGAGGAGGTGAAGGCAATCCGGCCGCTGCCCAAATCCTCCGAGCGCGACGACAAGCTGGCCGAGGCACGCGCGAACCCGCAAGTGTTCGCCGATTTCCGCAAGGCCAATGCGCGCAAGTTCCGGGGGTTCGAGGCGCCGGAGAAGAACATCCAGGCGATCGAGGCGGCGGTGGCCAAGCCCTATGCCGAAGGCGTGCTCGACGAGCGCCGGCTTTTCATGGAGCTGATGACCGGCAAGCAGGCGCGGGCGCAGCAATATTTCTTCTTCGCCGAGCGCAAGGCGGCGAAGATCGACGGCGTCCCCGAAGAAACGCTGCCGCGCGAAATCCGCAAGGTGGGCGTGATCGGCGCCGGCACGATGGGCGGCGGGATCAGCATGAATTTCCTGTCGGCGGGCATCCCGGTGACCATCGTCGAGATGGCGCAGGACGCACTCGATCGCGGCACCGGCGTGATGCGCAAAAATTACGAGGCGACCGCGGCCAAGGGCCGGATGACGGCCGAGCAGGTCGAAGGGGCGATGGGCCTGCTCAACCCTTCGCTCGATCTGGGCGCGCTCGCCGATTGCGACCTGATCATCGAGGCGGTGTTCGAAAATATGGACGTGAAGAAGGAACTCTTCACGAAACTGGACGCGATCGCCAAGCCGGGCGCGATCCTTGCCTCCAACACCTCCTATCTGTCGATCGACGAGATCGCTTCGGTGACGAAGCGGCCGCAGGATGTGCTCGGCCTCCACTTCTTCTCGCCGGCCAACGTGATGAAGCTGCTCGAGGTCGTGCGCGGCGCCAAGACCGCGCCCGATGTGCTGGTGACCGCGATGCAGCTGGCCAAGAAGATCAAGAAGGTCGCCGTCGTGGCGGGTGTTTGCTACGGCTTCATCGGCAACCGGATGCTGATCCCGCGGCAGATGCAGGCGATGCAGCTCCTCCTCGAAGGCGCGACGCCGGAGCAGGTCGACCGGGTCCATGTGGAATTCGGCATGCCGATGGGGCCGTTCCAGATGTCCGATCTCGCGGGCGTCGACATCGGCTGGCACCGCGACCCCACCCGGATCGAGAATATCCGCGATGCGCTCTGCGCGATCGACCGCTGGGGTCAGAAGAAGGGCGCCGGCTTCTACGATTATGACGAGAAGCGGCAGCCCTCCCCCTCACCCGTCGTGCAGGGAATCATCGACGATTTCCGGGCGAAGGCCGGCGTCCAGAAGCGCGAGATTTCCGATCAGGAGATCATCGAGCGGACGCTCTACACGATGGTCAACGAGGGCGCCCTCATCCTCGAGGGCGGCTTCGCCCAGCGGGCGTCGGACATCGATGTGGTCTGGGTCTATGGCTATGGCTGGCCGGTCTATCGCGGCGGCCCGATGCACTGGGCGGACAGCGAGGGGCTGGACAAGATCGTCGCCGGGATCAGGAACCAGCTCCCGCGGCTGGGCGCGGACTTCACGCTGTCCGATATGCTGGTGAAGAAGGCGGAAGCCGGAGAGAAGCTGACCCGCTGATGGCGCTGTGCCTGCTGACGCCCGAGGCCGAATATGATGTCGGCCGGGCCGAATGGATGCCGCAGGCTGCGTTGCTCGAACATCTGTTCGACGCGCGCGGGATCAAGGTGTCGCTGCTCCCCTGGACGACGGACGCGGACTTGTCCGGCTTCGCGCTCGCCATCCCGCTGATGGCCTGGGGCTATCATCGGGACATCACGCTGTGGCTGGCCCAGCTCGACCGCTGGGCGGCCTGCGGCGCCAGGCTGGTCAATCCGCTGCCGGTGCTGCGCTGGAACGCGGACAAGGCCTATCTGCTGGATTTTGAGCAGCGCGGCGTCGCCATCGTGCCGAGCCGGATCGCGCCGGCGCTGACGGCCAACGATCTCGCCTCCGCGCGCACGGCTTTTGGCTGCGAGCGGCTGGTGGTGAAGCCGGTCAGCTCGGCTTCCTCGCACAACACCTTCCTGCTCGGGTCGGACGACGCCTTGCCGGCGGAGGTGGCGGGCGAACGCATGCTGATCCAGCCGATGATGGCGGCGATCGAGAGCGAGGGCGAATATTCGCTCTTCTATCTGGGCGGGCGCTACAGCCATGCGATCGTCAAGCGGCCCCGCGCAGGCGAGTTTCGCTGCCAGTCCCAGTTCGGCGGGCGGCACAATATGATCGACGCCCCCGAGGCCGCGCACGCGCTGGCCGATGCCGCGCTCACCGCATCGGGGCCGGACATCGCTTATGCGCGCATCGACCTGATCGGCGACGGTATGGGCGGCTATGCGCTGATGGAGATCGAGCTGATCGAGCCCTATCTCTATCTCGATCAGGCGCCGGACGGCGGCGCCGGTTTCATCGACATGGTGACGGGCATGATGGCGTGGGAGGCGGCATGAAACTGCTTTGCGCCTTGTTGGCATTGCTGCTCGTCGGGGGTGCGGCGCGGGCGCAATCTTATGATGCCGCCGCCGAGGAAGCGGCGATCCGGCGGGTGATCGCGGACATGGAGGTGGCGTGGAACCGCGGCGATTTCCGCGGCTATATGCAGGGCTTCCTCAATCCCGATGTGGTGTTCGTCTCGCGCGGCCAGTTCCAGCGCGACTGGCAGGGAACGCTCGACCATTATATTCGCGATTACGGCGGCGATCCGGCGCGGCGCGGGCGGCTCCACTTCTTCGACATACGGGTGCAGATGCTCGGCCCCGACGTCGCCCAGCTGGTCAGCCGCTACCGCCTCGAAGGCGGCGAGCGCCCCCAGGACGGCATCAACACCCGCCTCTTCCGCAAGGTCAACGGACGCTGGGTGATCGCGCTGAACCATGTCAGCTCGCGCGAGATAAGGGCGACGGGCGCCACGCCGCCGCGCTAGCGCTCCGTCCGCGCCAGCAGGTCGATCAGGTCCTGGCGCCAGAAGCGGGCCCATGTGTGGGTGGAATGGCCGCGCGTTTCGGCGCTGGCCGGGATGAGCCGGTATCGTACGCTTGGCATCCGCCGCGCCGCCGCTTCGGCGATGCCGTAATCGGGCGGGTTGATGAAGTCGTCGGCCGAATTGATCCAAGCCATCGGGGCGCGGATCCGCTCGAGCCCGGGGAGCGGATTGTAGGTCCGGCTCGCCTCGACCTGATAGATGAGATCGTTGGCGTCGAGGCCCGGCAGAGCGCGCGCGATCCGATCGTCGATATAAGCCTCGGCGCTCGCCCGATCCGGGTAGGCGCGCTGGAGATAAAGCGGCGCGAAGCCCGCCACCTGCAGCAGCGAGGCGGCGGTGCGAAGGCCGTGGAGCGGCTGCGACGTATAGTCGCCGGCATTCCAGGATGGATCGCTGCGGATCGCCTGCACCACCATATGCCGCCACATCCGGTTGTGGCCCGCAATCTCGGTCGGCAGGCAGGCCATCGGCATCATTGCCCGGGCGAAATCCGGATGGGTTTCGGCCCATACGAAGGCGTGCATGCAGCCCATCGAGGTGCCGAACAGGAGGCGCAGCCGGGTCACGCCCAGCGCCGCCAGCAGCTGGCGCTGCGCCTCCACCATGTCGTCATAGTCGTAGGCCGGGAAGCGCATGCGCATCCCGTCGCTCGGCTTCGAGGAGGCGCCGTGGCCGATATTGTCCGGCAGGATGATATAATAGCGGCTGATGTCGAGCGGCTGGCCGGGGCCATAGAGCTCGCCCGAAAATTGCGGCTGCAGGAATTGCCGTCCCGAGCCGCCCGTGCCGTGCAGGATCATCACCGCGTTGACGATCCGTCCGTTTGCGTCGCGCCGGGGCGTTCCGAGCGTGGCGTAATGCATGCGAAGCGCGGGCAGCGTCTCGCCCGAGCGAAACCGGAAATCGCGCAGGGTGACATCGCCTTCGGTCAGCCGCGCGGCATAATCCAGGGCGTCCGCATGCTGGGCCGCCGTCGGCGCGGGCTGCGCGGCCGCCGGCGACGCGGCAAGCGAGGCAAGCAGGACAAGGATCGGCGGGCGCATCAAATTCTCCCCTCGAACGCCGTCCTATCCGCCCCTTCGCCCGGCGGCCATATACAAAGGGCCCGCGCGATGGCGGGCCCTTCGTTGCCGATCATCCGCTAGCAATAGCGGACGCGGACATAGTCTCCATAATAAGGATCCCAGACCAGCCGGCTGCGGCACCGATCACGATAATAGCCGCGGCGGTAACGGGGCCGCGCATAGCGGCGATCATAATAAGCCG
>JBFWUJ010000069.1:0-11412 GCA_050247295.1 Sphingomonas sp.
ACCGAGGGGCGCACCCTGGTCTCGTCGAACGTCGTCGCCCGCCTGCCGGGCAGCGGCCGGGCCCTCGCCGCCGAGCATGTCGTGCTCACCGCCCATCTCGACGGGCTGGGCATCGGCCGGCCGCAGGATGGCGATGCGATCCACAACGGCACCCTCGACAATGCCGCCGGCGTCGCCTCCCTGATCGACATCGCCAGCCGCTACCGTCACAGCCGCGCCCGGCCGCTCCGTTCGATCCTGTTCGTCGCCCTGACCGCGGAGGAAAGGGGGCTGCTTGGCTCCAGCTATTTCGCGCGGCGACCCAGCGTTCCGGCCGGGTCCATCGTCGCCAATCTCAACTACGACATGGCGTTGCCGCTTTTCCCGCTGACCAGCGTGACCGTGCTTGGGGCGGAGGAAAGCAGCCTTGGTGACGATGCGCGCGCGGTCGCAACGCTGCTGAACCTGCCGCTGGCGCCCGATCCGTTCCCGAACCGCAACTCCTTCACCCGTTCGGATCAATACAGCTTCGTCGAGCAGGGCATCCCGGCGCTCGCCTTCAAATTCGGTTTCGCGCCCGACACGCCTGAGGCGGCGCTGGAGCGGCAATGGCGGGCAACCCGCTATCACATGCCCTCGGACGATCCCGCGCAGCCGGTGAGCAATGAGGATTCGATCCGTCTCAACGATTTTATCGCCACGCTGGCGCTGCGGGTGGCCAATGCCGCCGCGCGGCCACGCTGGAACGACGACAGCTTCTTCCGTCGCTTCGCCCGACCCGAGGAAAGGACCCCCTAGTGCCTCAAGCCCGCCTCGCGATTCTTGCCGCCCTTGCGCTTGCCGCCGGGATCGCCGGCGTCGGTATGGCGCAACCGCCGGGCCAGCCGGCCGACAAGGCGGCTGCGAAAGGACCGCCGGCCGATCGCGCGCCGCAAATGTCGGTGACGCGCCACAGCGGCATCTTCGGCGGCCAGCGGGTCAATTATGCCGCAACGGCCGGTGAAATCTTCCTGCGCGCCGATAACGGCACGCCGCGCGCGGCGATTTTCTATACGTCCTATGTCCGCGAGCCGCGCGATCCGGGCCGTCCGGTCACCTTTCTCTTCAACGGCGGGCCCGGTTCCGGCTCGGTCTGGCTGCACATGGGCGCGTTCGGGCCGCGCCGGGTCGCGATTCCTTCGAACGGAACCGATGACGGCGCGCCGCCCTATCCGATCGTGGCCAATCCGGATTCGCTGCTCGACGTCACCGATCTCGTCTTCATCGATCCGGTCGGCACCGGTTTTTCCCATGCCCTGGGCGATACAAATCCGCAGGATTTCTGGGGCGTCACGGCCGACGCCCGTTCCGTGGCCCAGTTCATCCGTCAGTGGCTCAATGACAATGGTCGCTGGAATTCACCCAAGTTCCTCGGCGGCGAAAGCTATGGCACGACCCGCTCGGCGGCGGTGCTGAACCAGCTTGAGGGCGCGTTCAACGATGTGGCCCTGAACGGCGTCATCCTGATTTCCACGGTGCTCGATTTCGGCGCCGGCGCCGACACGCCGGGCAATGAAATGACGCACGTGCTGAACCTGCCGTCGATGGCCGCGACCGCGCTCTATCATGGCCGCGCGCAGGCGAGCTCGGTCGAGGCGTTCGTAGAGGAGGCACGGCGCTGGGCGATGGGTCCCTATCTCCACGCCCTCGTGCAAGGCACCGCGCTGCCAGCCGACGAGCGGGCGACGATTCGCCGCGAGCTCGCCCGCTTCACCGGCCTTTCCGAGGATTATCTCGAGCGCGCCGACCTTCGCGTCACGCCGTCCCGTTTCTATCGGGAGCTGCTGCGCGATCGGGGTCTTTCCGTCGGCCGTCTCGATTCCCGATATACCGGCCGCGACTATGACAGCGCCGGGGAGGAGCCCGATAACGATCCCAGCTTCTATGGCATCGATGCCGGCTACACCGCCGCCATCAACCAGCACCTGCGCGAGGTTCTGGGCTTCCGCACCGACCGCAACTACGTGACCATCGGGCCGGTCGGGCCATGGGACTGGCGGCTTGGACAGGGCCGCGACAGCGACGCCTATCTCAATGTCGCGCCCTATATCGGCCGCGCGCTCAGGGAAAATAGCGGCCTCAGGATATTCGTCGGGCAGGGCTATTACGATTTCGCGACGCCCTTCTTCGCCGCCGAATATGCGTTGTCACGCACCGGCATTCCGCGCGACCGGATACAATATCGCTATTATGGCTCCGGCCACATGATGTACGTTCGCGACGACGATCGAGTGGCGCTGAGCCGCGATGTCCGGGCGTTCATCCAGGGTCGATAGCCGAGGCGCCGGCCCCGACATCCGGTTGCGCGGCGAGGGAGCTTGCATCCGAAAGCGGCGCGCGTGCGTATCCGGCGCGTGTAACCAGCGGCGTTCCCGCAGCGAACCGGTCCCGAGAGGTATTCAATGCTGTTGATTCTTGTCGCCTATCTGGGCGGCGTCCTGACCATCGTCAGCCCTTGCATCCTGCCGGTCTTGCCGTTCGTCTTCGCGCGCGCCGAGCGCTCTTTCTGGCGCAGTTCACTGCCGATGCTCTTCGGCATGGCGGTCACCTTCACCGGTGTCGCGACGCTGGCCGCCGTCGGTGGCGGCTGGGCCGTACAGGCCAACCAGGCAGGCCGCTGGGCAGCCATGGCGCTGCTCGCCTTTTTCGGCCTGACGCTGTTATTCCCTGTGCTCGCCGACCGGGCAATGCAGCCGCTGGTGCGCCTCGGCGGTCGCCTGTCCCGGCAAGCTGAAGGGGGTGGCCGCGAGAGCATCTGGGCGGGGCTGCTTCTCGGTATCGCGACCGGCCTGCTATGGGCGCCCTGCGCCGGCCCGATCCTGGGACTCATCCTCACCGGGGCGGCGCTGAACGGCGCGAGCATCAGCACGAGCCTGTTGCTGCTCGCTTACGCGCTCGGCGCGGCGACCTCGCTTGCGCTCGCGCTGCTGATCGGCGGCCGGGTCTTTCAGGCGATGAAAAAATCGCTCGGCGCCGGCCAGTGGGTGCGCCGCGGCCTCGGCCTGCTGGTCCTTGTCGGCGTCGGTGCGATCGCGCTGGGACTGGACACGACCTATCTCGCCCGCCTCTCCAGTACCCAGACCGACGTGATCGAACGGACGATCGCGGGAAGGCTCGGTCAGGAGATGCCGGGCGGAGAGAGCAATGTCACCGAGGGCGCCGACGGCCGTCTCGTCCTGCCGGTCGAGCGCGAAATGCCGCCGCTGGACGGCATCACCCAATGGCTGAACAGCCGCGGATTGACCCGTGAAGCGCTGCGCGGCCGGGTCGTGCTGATCGATTTCTGGACCTATTCCTGCATCAACTGCATCCGATCGATCCCCTATGTTCGCGCATGGCATGAGCGCTATGCGCGCGACGGGCTGGTGGTGATCGGGGTGCACGCGCCGGAATTCGCTTTCGAGCGCAATGTCGCCAATGTGCAGCGGGCGATCGCCGACCTGGGCATCACCTACCCGGTGGCGGTCGACAACGACTATCGGGTGTGGCGGGCCTTCGCCAATCGCTACTGGCCAGCCCACTATTTCATCGATGCCAGCGGCCGGGTGCGTTATCACCATTTCGGCGAGGGCAATTACGACATGTCCGAGCGGGTGATCCGGCAATTGCTGCAGGAGGCCGGCCGGCAACCATCGGCTCCGGCGGGACCGGTCGCGACGCAGGGCGTCAATGCCCAGGCGGCGCGCGAAACCCTGCGCTCGCCGGAAACCTATATCGGCTTTGCCCGCGCGGAGAATTTCGTCTCTCCCGGCGGGATGGTCCGCGATCGGCCGAACAATTATCTTCCCAGCCGCAATATGATGCTCAACCAATGGTCGCTGGCGGGCGATTGGATCGTCCGGCGCGAACATGCCGAGGCGACCGCGCGCGGCGGCCGGATCGCCTTCCGCTTCCATGCCCGCGACCTGCATCTGGTGATGTCCAGCCTGAACGGCATGCGGGTGCGCTATCGGATCAGGATCGACGGGCGCCCGCCGGGCTCGGCGGCCGGCATGGACGTCAACGCAGCCGGCGAGGGCGCCGTCACCGGCGAGCGTCTCTACCAGCTTGTCCGCCAGCGCGGCGCGATCGGCGAGCGTCTGTTCGAGATCGAGTTCCTGGATCCCGGCGTCAGGGCCTTCGCCTTCACCTTCGGCTAAGCGGCGGCTAGGGGTGGGCGAGGAGGCGCGACATGGATTCCCTCGTATCCACCGAATGGCTGGCGAAGGAGATCGGCGGCCCGGACCTGCGGGTGGTCGATGCGACCTTCTTCCTGCCAACCGACAAGCGCGATGCGCGGGCCGAGTATGAAGCAGCGCATATTCCGGGCGCGGTCTTCTTCGACATCGGCGAGATCGCCGATCTCGACGATCCGCTGCCGCACATGTTGCCGAGCGAGGAGAAGTTCGCCAGCAGGATGCAGACGCTGGGGCTGGGCGACGGCAACCGGATCGTCGTCTACGACAATTCGCCGCTCCACACCGCTGCGCGCGCCTGGTGGATGCTGAAGGCATTTGGTGCGCATCATGTCGCGATCCTCGACGGCGGCTTTCAGAAGTGGATGGCGGAAGGGCGCGCCTACGACATCGGCCGCGATCTTCACCGGCACGCTCATTTCACCGCCCGGCTCGATCCCGGCGATGTCGCCAACAAGGCGCAGGTGCTGGCGGTGCTGCAGCTCGGCGATCACGAGATCGTCGATGCCAGGCCGGCGCCGCGATTCGCCGGCGAAGGGCCGGAGCCCCGCCCGGGCCTGGCCTCCGGCCATATGCCCGGCGCGCGCAGCCTGCCGCAGTCCGAACTGTTCAACCCCGATCACAGTTACAAGGACATTGCGGCGTTGCAGGCCGCGTTTGACAAGGCCGGCGTCGATCTGTCGAAGCCGATGATCGCCACCTGCGGTTCCGGCGTGACCGCCGCTTCGGTCCTGTTCGCCGCCCACCTGCTCGGCAAGCAGGATGTCCGCGTTTACGACGGCAGCTGGTCCGAATGGGGAGCCGACCCGGAGACGCCCAAGGTCACGGGCGCCGTATGACGAAGGCGCACCGGCCAGAGACCCGGCTGATCGAGGCCGGCCGGCGCAAGGCATGGACCGGATTGGGCGAAGGGCAGGGTGGCATTGTCAATCCACCGGTCTGGCGGGCCTCGACGATGCTGTTCGACGATGCCGCGTCGATGGCGGCGGCCAATCCGCCGCGCGACGGCATGCTCCACTACGGCCGCAACGGTGCGCCGACCCAATGGGCGCTGGCCGAGGCGCTGACCGAAATGGAGCCGGGCGCGGCGATAACGAAGCTCTATTCCAGCGGCGCTGCGGCCTGCGCGGCGGCGATCCTCTCCGTGGTCGGCGCCGGTGACGAGATTCTCGTCGTCGACAGCGTCTACGGCACGACCCGCGCCTTCTGCGAAACGACGTTGAAGCGCTTCGGCGTCATGACCCGCTATTACGACCCGATGGCCGGCGCCGGGATCGATGCGCTGATCGGCACGGCGACCCGCGCCATCTTCCTGGAAAGTCCCGGCTCAAACACGTTCGAGGTGCAGGATGTGCCGGCGATCTGCGCCGTAGCCCGGAACCGCGGCCTTGCAAGCCTGATCGACAATACCTGGGCGACCCCTCTGTTCTTTCCGGCGATTGCAGCGGGCTGCGATCTCTCGATCGTCGCCTGCACCAAATATATCGGCGGCCATGCCGACGTGATGCTGGGCAGCGTCACCGCGACCGAGGCATGGGCCGGCCGCCTCGACCAGACCAGCCGCATGCTGGGCCACGCTTGCTCTCCCGACGATGCGTGGCTTGCGCTGCGGGGCCTGCGTACGCTCGACGTGCGGCTGCGCCGGCATGAGGAGAACGGGCTGAAGGTCGCGCATTGGCTCAAGGCGCAGCCGCAGATCGCCCGGGTCCTGCATCCGGCGCTCGCCGATTGCGCCGGCCACGAATTCTGGAAGCGCGATTTCGGCGGTGCCACCGGCCTGTTCTCGATCGTCTTCGATGGCGGCGACGCGGCGGCCGCCGACCGGTTCGTCGAGGGGCTGGAGCTGTTCGGCCTCGGCTATAGCTGGGGCGGGTTCGAAAGCCTGGCCATTCCGCACGCACCGAAACGGACGGCCGGCCATGATGACTATGAGGGGCCGATCGTGCGACTGCACATCGGCCTGGAACATCCCGACGATCTGATCGAGGATCTTCGTCGAGCGCTCACCCGTTATGGGAGAGACGGATGAACAAACTCGCCACCGGCTTCGGCCTCAATATTCCCCCCGCGCCGGATTTGGCGTCGGCCGCCATGGCCGGTGCGATCGCGGCCGGCGTCGGCCTGATCGCCTGGATTTGCGGCCGTTGGCTCGGGCCGCGGCTTGCCGGCACCTGGGAGCGTCGGGTGGGCGCCCGGGCCGACGGGATCGGTCCAAGGATGTGCGCCCTGGTGCGCAGCCTGTTTGCCTGGCTGCTGCTAACCCTGGCGCTCAACGCCTATCCATGGCCGCCGCTGGCGGCGCTGCTGCTCGGCCTGCTCGCCGCGGTCGCGGTGGCGCTGCTGGTGGTGAGCCTGATCCGCGGGCTGCAGCTGGCGCCATGGATCGCCTTTGCCTTGGCGCTGGTCGCCTTCATCGCCGTGCTTGCCGACGCGATCGGTGGGCTGACGCGGATGACCGCGCTGCTCGATAGCGCTGGTTTCGCGATCGGCAGTCGCCGGCTCAGCCTCCTGTCCGTGGCCCAGATCGCCATCGCGTTGCTGGCGCTTTACGCAGGCGTCAAGTTCGCCAACCGGCTCGTGGCGCAGATGCTGAAGCGGGCCGGGGGGCTCGATCCGGCCCAGCAATTGCTGGCGCAGAAGCTCGCGGCGATCGTCATCATCGCGATCGCCTTCTTCATTGGCATCGATCTGGCCGGGATCGACCTCACCGCGCTCGCGGTTTTTTCCGGCGCGCTGGGTCTCGCGGTCGGCTTCGGCCTGCAGAAGACGTTCGGCAACCTGTTCGCCGGGATCATTCTGCTGATGGATCGGTCGATCAAGCCCGGCGACGTGATCGTGGTCGGTGAAACGTTCGGTCATGTCACCAAGATCGGGGTGCGCGCCGTCTCGGTGATCACCCGCGACGGCAAGGAGCATCTGATCCCGAACGAGGATCTGATGACGCGCGAAGTCGAAAACTGGTCCTATTCGAGCCGCGACGTGCGGGTGCACGTGCCGGTCGGCGTGTCCTACGATTGCGACCTCAAGCTGGCGCAGAAGCTGATGATCGAGGCGGCGAGCGCCGCCAAGCGGGTGCTTCCAAATCCGAAGCCCTCGGTCTGGCTTCGCGGTTATGGCGATAGTTCGGTGGACCACGACATCCTGGTCTGGATCAGCGATCCCGAGGCCGGCGTCGGCAATGTCCAGTCGGAGATTCTCAACCGGCTGTGGCACCTGTTCAAGGATAACGGGATCGAGATTCCGTTCCCTCAGCGCGACATTCACGTGAAGAGCCTGCCCGAAAGGCCGGTGGATCGAGCGTCGCCGCCAGATCGTTGAGCGCCCGGCCCAGAGCATCGGCGAGGCGCCGCGCCGCCGCGATCGGTGTCCGCCCTTCGGCGGCGAGCAGGGCTTCCACGCCGGCGGCGGCCCAGGCAGCGCTTTCCGCGGCGAGGGCATCGAACCGGCGCTGCGCGATCGGCGGCGCCCGATCATAGGCATCGGTCGCCCGCGCCGCTTCGTCGAGACCGTCGGCCGGCTCGCGGCGCCGGCCGGCAATCCCCTCGACCAGCGCCAGAACCTCGCGCAGCTGCGCGACCTGGCGTCCGGGTTCGTTCGCCGGAACGGGGAAGGGCGGTGGCTGGTGCGTCATCCGCGACAGAGTAAACGCGCCGCCGCTAAGGAAGCGCTAACGGTGGTTGCGGTTCGCTTTCTGGCTTCTACGAGGATGCCGATGAACCGGATCCTTTTTGCCGCCCTGCTGTTTCTTCCAGCGCCCGCGACCGCGCAGGAGACACGTCCGGCGCTCGACCTGATCGGCGAGATCGAACTGGTCTCCGATCATCGCCACCGCGGGGTTTCGCGCTCCGACGAGGATCCGACGCTGCGCGGCGCGCTGACGCTGTTCCACGACAGCGGCCTCTATGCCGGCGGGCGGGGCACGATTCTGCGTGGTATCGACCCCTATCGGGGCCGCGACCTCGGCGACGTGCAGGCCGATCTCTATGCCGGCTGGCGCGGGGCCATCGGCGGCGGCCTCGAGCTGGAGGCGGGGGGCAGCTATTCCTTCTTCGCAGGCGGGCAGGGCGGCAGCGATTATGGCGAACTGAACGCCGCGCTCGGCTATCAGCTGGGACCGGCGAACCTGAGCGCCGGCGCCCGCTATGCCCCGGCACAGGGCGGCACCGGCGGCCGTGACATGACCTATCTCTACGGCCGGGCGGCGGTCGCGGTGCCGTTCCGCCCGTGGAGCTTCGCGGCCGAGCTGGGGCGCCAGCAATCGGCCGCGTTCGGCGATTATTGGACCTGGTCGCTCGGCGCGCGCCGTCAGCTGCCTGCAGGATGGCTGCCGGACGCGGAGATCGGTTTCGATTATGTCGACACGAATCTGGCCGACGCGCCCGGCCGCGATGCCGGGCTGGTCCTGTCGCTCAGACTGGGGTTCTAGCCCTTTATTGCGGGACCTGGACCGAGGCTTCCTGCCCGTCCCCCTGCGGCAGCTGGAGAATGGTCTGGGCGAGCGCGCCGCGATTGACCACCGTCGTCTGCGGATCGCCGGCGACCGAGCGGGCGCCGACCGCCGCATGGTCCACGCCGGCCGCGTTCAGCAGATTGCTCTCGACCGCGCTGCGCGCCTGCGGGCCGCCGAACAGCGCCTGCAGCGCCTGACCGCTCGGATCGCCCGGATCGGCCTGGCCGGCGGTCGGCGGGGTCAGCGCATAATCGGGCGGCACGATCAGCTCCGGATTGCGGGCGACCGCGAATTCGTCGGGGCGGCGGCGATCGAACGGGCCGCCGCCGACGCAACCGGCCAGCAGGCTGCCGGCGGTCGCGGCGAGGATCAGGGAGGACAGACGCATGGAAGGGTTCCTTAGGGGCTCGGCTCTTGCGCGGCTTCGCTCTTCCCTTCGCGCATCAGCAGCGCCCGGACAAGCAAAAGCAGCACCCCGATGGTAATCGCCGCGTCCGCGACATTGAAGACCAAAAACGGCCGCCACTCGCCGAAATGCAGGTCCGCGAAGTCGACGACATAGCCGAGCCGTGTCCGATCCAGGATATTTCCCAGCGCCCCGCCGAGCACGAGGGCGAGGGCGATCGTGTCGTCGCGCCGCTTTTCCCGCCACAGCCAGACGGCGACGAAGGCAGCGATCGCCGCCGTCATCGCGACCAGCAGCCAGCGGCCCATCTCGCTGCCGGCGGAGAGCAGCCCCAGCGACACGCCGGTATTTTCGACCCAGCGCAGGTCGAAAAAGGGCAGAATCTCGATCTCGCGAACCTGGCGGAGCTGCAGCGGATAGGTGACCACCCATTTCGTCGCCTGGTCGAAGACGAAGATCAGGAAGGCGACGACAAAGGCGGTCGCCCGGTTGTTCTTGATCCGCAGGCTGGCGCGGGTCGCGCCTTGCCCCATGCTGGCCTCAGCCATTCACCACCTCGTCACAGCGCCGGCACAGGTCGCCATCCTCGTTCACCTCGGGCAAATACCGCCAGCAGCGGCCGCATTTGCGGTTGTCGGTGCGCAGCACGTCAATCGCTTCGCCCCCTCCAGGCGCGACTTCGGCCACGATGTAGATTTCCGCAAGGTCGGCAAGCCTTTCCTTGCCAAGGTCCAGTGCCAGATCGGGATGGCGGATTTTAGCCTCCAGGCTCGAGCCGATGACCTTTTCCCGCCGCAACGGCTCGATCGCCTCCGTCACCCGCTCGCGAGTGGCACGGATCGAATCCCAGCGCGCGCCGAGATCGTCATCCCGCCAGCCGGCGTCGATCTCCGGCCAATCCAGCAGGTGAACCGAGTCGCCGTCCGGATAGCGGGTTGCCCAGACCTCCTCCGCGGTAAAGCAGAGGATCGGGCTGGCCCATCGGACCAGCGCCTCGAACACCGTGTCGAGCACGGTGCGGTAAGCGCGCCGTTTCGTGGCTGACGGCGCGTCGCAATAGAGGCTGTCCTTGCGGATATCGAAGAAGAAGGCGGAAAGATCGTCATTCGCGAAGGTCTGCAGCGCGCGGATGTAACGATTGAATTCAAAATCTTCCGCTGCGTCCTTCAGTTCCGCATCGAGCATCGCCAGCCGGTGCAGGACCCATCGCTCCAGCTCCGGCATGTCCGTGACCGGGAGCCGCTCCGCGTCCGTGAATCCGTCCAGGGCGCCGAGCAGATAGCGGAAGGTGTTGCGGAGCTTGCGATAGGCGTCGGACGTGCCGGCCAGCACCTCCTTGCCGATTCTGACATCCTCGAAATAGTCGGTGCTCGCGACCCAGAGGCGCAGGATGTCGGCGCCATTGTCGCGGATGATCGCCAGCGGATCGACCACATTGCCCAGGCTCTTCGACATCTTCCGGCCATTGCCGTCGAGCGCGAAGCCGTGGGTCAGCACCGCGTCATAGGGCGCCCGCCCGCGCGTGCCCGAGCTTTCCAGCAGCGAGGACTGAAACCAGCCGCGATGCTGATCGGAGCCCTCGACATAGAGATCGGCGCGGACACCCTCGCCGTAGCGCGCTTCGATCACGAAGGCGTGGGTCGAGCCACTGTCGAACCAGACGTCGAGGATGTCGTTGACCGGCTCGTAGTCTGCGAGCTGGTAGTCCGGCCCTAGAAGCTGCTGGTGATCGGCGGTGAACCAGGCATCGGCGCCGCCGGCCTCGAACGCCGCGATGATCCGGCCGTTGACCGCCGGATCGTTCAGATATTCGCCGCTCTTGCGGTTCACATAGAGCGCGATCGGCACGCCCCAGGCGCGCTGCCGGCTGATCACCCAGTCCGGCCGCCCCTCGACCATCGCCCGGATGCGGTTCTTCGATTTTTCCGGCACCCAGCGGGTATTCTCGATCGCATCGAGCGCTACGCCGCGCAGGGTCGGGCCGTTGGTGGCGGGGACGCGCCCCTCGACTTCGCTCGTAACGAACGAGTCCTGTGAAATGGGGTTATCTTGAACCGCGGCCTCATCGCTCGTCCCGAGCGAAGTCGAGGGGCGCCCGCTCGGCCGGTCCATCGGGATGAACCATTGCGGGGTGCAGCGGAAGATCACCTTCGCCTTGGAGCGCCACGAATGCGGGTAGCTGTGCTGGAAATCGTCCGACGCGGCGAGCAGCGCGCCCGCCTCGCGCAGATCGCGGCAAATCGGTCCTTCTTCCAGCTTGCCGCCGTTGCCGGACGCATTGAGCTTCGGGTTGATGACCGAAAGCGGATTGCCGCCCAGCCAGAGCCAGTCCTCGCGATAGCGCCCGTCATCCTGCACGGCGC